>DATJOB010000146.1:0-6162 GCA_035507475.1 Allostellaceae bacterium
CGGCGTGTAGGCGGGCGGCGGCGCTGCCGGGGGCGGCGCCGCCGAGGCCGGCGGCCCGGCCGGTTCTGCCGCCCGGGCGCCCGGCGCCGCAGCGACCAGCGCCAGCAGCAAAGCGGCCGGTGCCGAGACCAGAAGGAACACGCGCATCGCCCTCCCATAGCACAGCGCTCGCGGCGCGTCGCCGCGCGTCGGCGCGCACTGTCGTCCCGCGCTGGGCGGCGCTAGGATGCAGGCGAAGGAGGCGCCGGGCGTGGAAGCCGTTGCTCGCTGAGGGGTCGCGCGCCGCGCCGCGGCTGCTGGTCTTCGGCCTCGGCTACACGGCAAAGGCCTTCGCGGCGCAGCTCGGCGGCGGCTGGGCGGTCGCCGGCACGAGCCGCAGCGGCGACGGCGAGACCGCGGCTTTCGCGCGCGACCGCCCGCTCCCCGCCGCCGCCTTCGCCGGCGTCACGCATATTCTCGTGTCGATCCCGCCGGACGAGGCGGGCGACCCGGTGCTCGACCGGCATCGCGGCGACATCGCCCGGCTCGGGACGCTGCGCTGGCTCGGCTATCTGTCGACCACCGGGGTGTATGGCGACCGTGCCGGCGGCTCGGTCGACGAGGCGGCCGCACTGCGCCCGACCGGCGCGCGCGGGCGGCGGCGGGTCGCCGCCGAAGCCGGCTGGCTCGCGCTGCAGCGCGCGCACGGCGTGCCGGTACACATCTTCCGCCTCGCCGGCATCTACGGCCCCGGCCGCAGCCCGTTCGACGCGCTGCGCGCCGGCGCCGCCAGGCGCATCGACCTGCCCGGCCACGCCTTTTCGCGCATCCATGTCGACGACATCGCGCGCGTGCTCGAGGCCTCGATCCGGCGCCCGCGTCCCGGCGCGGTCTACAACGTCTGCGACGACCTGCCGGCGCCGCAGGAAGAGGTTGTCGCCCATGCGGCGCGGCTGCTCGGGATCGCGCCGCCGCCGCTGCTGCCGCTCGACGCGGCCGGGCTGTCGCCGATGGCGGCGAGCTTCTACGCCGACAACAAGCGCGTCGCCAACGCGCGCATCAAGGAGGAGCTCGGCGTCTCGCTCGCCTACCCCGACTACCGCGCCGGGCTCGCCGCGATCCTCGCCGCTGGCGGCTGAGACTTGCCGAATGCGCCGCGCTCGGTCATCGTCGCGCGAACGCCCGGAGGGTCGAGGAGGAACGCCAATGGCCTACAACATACTGATGATGGGGGCCTCTTACGGCTCGCTGCTGGCGATCAAGCTGCTGTTCGGCGGCCACAAGATCACCATGGTCTGCCTGCCCAACGAGGTCGAGGCGTTCAACGGCGACGGCGCGCATGTCCGGATGCCGGTGCGCGGCCGCGCCAATCCGGTCGACCTCGATTCACGCAAGCTGCCGGGCAGCCTCAAGGCGGCGGGCCCGGGCGAGGTCGATCCCAAGGATTACGACCTTGTCGTGCTGGGGATGCAGGAACCGCAATACCGCTCGCCCGGTGTCCGCGAGCTGCTCGACGCCGCGGCCCGCGCCAAGGTGCCGTGCATGTCGATCATGAACATGCCGCCGCTGCCCTACCTGGCGCGCATCCCGGGTCTGGCGATGGAGCCGCTGCGCGCCTGTTTCACCGACCCGACCGTGTGGGACAATTTCGTGCCGGGCAAATTGACGCTGTGCAGCCCCGACCCGCAGGCGATCCGCCCGCCGGGAGAGAAGATCAACTTCCTGCTGGTGACGCTGCCGACCAACTTCAAATCGGCGCGGTTCGAGAGCGACGCCGACACCCAGATCCTCAAGAACCTCCAGGCCGAGGTCGAGGCGATCCGCTACGACCCGGGCAACGGCGAAAAGATCGACCTGCCGGTCAAGCTCAAGGTGCACGACTCGATCTTCGTGCCGCTCGCCAAATGGGCGATGCTGCTGACCGGCAACTATCGCTGCATCACCGCCGACGGCGCGATCGACATCAAGGACGCGGTGCATGGCGACCCCGCGAAGTCGCGCTCGGTCTACGAGTGGGTGATGGCGGTGTGCGAGAAGCTCGGCGCGAACCCGAACGACCTCGTGCCGTTCGAGAAATACGCGAGCGCCGCGCATGGGCTGGTGCGGCCCTCCTCGGCAGCGCGGGCGGTCAATAACGGCGCGCAGTTCATCGAGCGCACCGACCGGCTGGTCCAGCTGCTCGGCGCCCAGCTCGGCATGCACAACCCCCTCGTCGATGCGACGGTGGCGCAGGTCGACGCGCGGCTCGCGGCCAACCGCAAGAAGGCCGCCGCCTGAGACCCGTCACGGGCCGTGAAAGGCGACGTCCTCGGCTTCGACGCCGACACCAACACCGGCGCGATCAGCGGCCATGACGGGCGGCGCTACGATTTCGTGACGCTCGACTGGCGCGGCCCCGGCCGCCCGTCGCGCGGCGAGACGGTCGATTTCGTCGCCGAGGGCAGCCGCGCGACGCAGATCTATCCGCTCGGCGCGCGCTTCAATCCGGCCGAGGCAGAGACCGCCAACACGGTCTACATCCTCTATCTCGTCGCGCTGCTCGTCGGCGTCACCGCCCTTGTCGGCCTGATCATGGCCTACGTCAACCGCAACGACGCGCCGGAATGGGTGCAGACGCATTACCGATTCCAGATCCGCACCTTCTGGATCGGGCTCCTCTACAGCCTCATCGGCGTGCTGACCTGCATCATCGTGATCGGCTTCTTCTGGCTGATGTTCGTGCTGGTCTGGTGGGTGGTGCGCTGCGTCAAGGGCATGAAGCAGATTTCGCGCGGCCTGCCCTGCGAGCGCCCGGCAAGCTGGCTGTGGTGAGGGCACGGTTGCGGGAGCGACGGGCTTAAGCAACTTCCGCTTGGGCGCGGCAACGGCTACAGTCGCATGGCGCAGAACCTTGAAGGGCTCGCCATGAAGGGTAACGTCATCGGTTTCGACCCGGACACCAACACCGGGGCGATCAGCGGCCACGACGGCAACCGCTACGATTTCGCGACGCAGGATTGGCACGGGCACGGCCAGCCGCGCCACGGCGACGTCGTCGACTTCCAGGCCGAAGGGCAGCGGGCGACGCAAATCTACCTGCTCGAGCCGGAATACACCCAGCCGAGCTTCGCCCAGTTCTATTTCTCGCCGCACGGGCGCATCTCGCGCAAACAGTACTGGCTGAGGTTCTTCCTCCCGGTCTTCGTCATCGGGCTGGTCCTCTACCTGATCGGGCTCGCCTCGGAATCGCTCCGCATGCTCGACAGTCTGTGGCAGCTGATCGTGCTGTGGCCCGGCATCGCCGTGCTCGTCAAGCGCATCCACGACCGCAACAAATCCGGCTGGCTGGTGTGGGCGCTCTATGGACCGATGATCCTCGCGGTGATCTTTACGATCGTCGCGCTGGCGAGCGTCGGGATGGGCAACATGGGTGCCGCGTCCGGCCTCGGCATCGTCAGCGGCGTCCTGTGGATCGTGACGCTGATCGTGGCGATCTGGTTCTTCATCGAATTCGGCTGCCTGCGCGGCACGATCGGCGCCAACCGCTTCGGTCCCGACCCGGTTCCGCACGGCTAGCGGGCGAGGTCGAGCCACAAAAAAGGGCCGGGATATTCCCGGCCCTTTTGCTTGCGGCCGCGTGGCCGATCAGCAGGAGACGTCGCTCCCGCCGCCGCCGAAATCCCCGCCGCCGCCGTCGAAGCCGCCATCGCTGCCGCCGCCGTCATAGCCGCCGTCGCTGCCGCCGCCGTCATAGCCGCCGCCCTGGTCGCCGCCGGCGTAGCCGCCGTCATCGCCACCCGCATAGCCGCCGCCCTGGTCGCCGCCGGCGTAGCCGCCGCCCTGGTCGTCGCCGTAATAATTGTTGATCACGGTCTCGCCGAGCCCGCCCTGCATCCCGCCCATACCGCCAAAGCCGCCGAGCCCGCTGGCATAGCTGTGGCCGAACAGCGACGAGATCCCCTCGAAGAGCAGCGCGCCGCCGGCGACGCCGGCCGCGGTCGCCGCCGCCGATTTGAGGAAGCTGCTGCCGCCGCCACCGCCCCCGAACACGCCGCCGGGCTGCTGCTGCTGGGCATAACCCTGCTGGGCGTAGCCCTGCGGCGCGTATTGCGGCGGCGGAGGCGGCGCCGATTGCGGCGCCCTGCTCCACGGCCCGCCCGACTGTGGGCTCGCCGCTTGCTGGCTGCCGCCGCCGAGCAATCCGCCGAGGAAGCTGGTGCGCTGCGGCGGCGCCTGGGTGGCGAGCTGCCGCTCGAGGTCGGCGATGCGGTTCTGCGCGTTGTGCAGCGACAAATCCTGGATCAGCACCGTCTGCACCAGGTAGTAGGGCGCATCGGGCATCTGCGTCATCGCCTGGCGGATCATCGCGTCCGCCTCGGAATCCTTGGGCTGGCCTTGGGTGGCCGCGGTCTGCAGCCGGGTAAGCAAGGTCGTTATCAGGTCGCGTTCTTGGGGTTCCATGAGGTCCTGCCCATCAGAAGGGGCCTTCGCGCGAAGGCCGTGGGCGCGCTGCCGCGGCACCGCGTCGCGGTAGATGTGGGGAGCGCCCGCGTCGCGTCAATCCGCCGGCGAGCCGCACCGCCGATGGCCGGCCCGCCCGCCATCCTCTAAGATCGATCGCGGATGCGGCCAAGCCTGCGCCGGGATCGGGCGCACAGCAGGAGGGGACGATGGCAAAGCGCGGCTTCCCGATGATCGACGCCGAGATGCACGTGATGGAGCCGACCGATCTGTGGCAGCGCTACATCGACGCGGAGTTCCGCGACCGGGCGCCGCGCCGGCTCGACGAGCGCAAATGGGACATCCGCACCCTGGTCGAGGGCGAGGTGATGGCGGCGCTCCCCGGCGGCGACTATCCGGCGCTGAGCGCGGCCGAGGAGAGCGCCTTGGCGGCGCGCTATGCCGAGGAGATCGCGCGCGACTTCGACCCGCAGTCGCAGGTCAAGGCGATGGACAAGGAGGGGCTCGACCTCGCCATCCTGTTCCCGACCTCGGCGATGTACGTCACCGCCTTCACCCGGATGGACGCGCGCTTCGCCGCCGCGGCGTGCCGCGCCTATAACGACTGGCTCCACGACTACATCGAGGCGGCCGATCCGAAGCGCATGTTCGGCGCCGCGGCGATCTCGGCGCACGATGTCGAGAGCGCGGTCGCCGAGGTGCGGCGCAGCATCGGCGAGCTCGGCATGAAGGCTGCCTTCCTGCGTCCCAACCTCTACAACGAGCGGCCGTGGCACGACCCCTATTACGACCCGCTCTGGGCGGCGTGCCAGGAGCTCAACATCCCGGTCGGCTTTCACGAAACCACCGGCTCGCGGATGAAGGCGGCGGGCACCGACCGGTTCCGCGACATGGGCCGCGTCCACATCGCGACGCATTCGATCGAGCAGATGCTCGCCTGTTTCGACATCATCATGGGCGGCGTGATGGAGCGCTTCCCGCGGCTGCGCTGCGCCTTTCTCGAAGCGAATTGCGGCTGGCTGCCGTTCTGGCTGCACCGCATGGACGAGCATTACGAATGGCGCGAGCCGTACGGCGAGATGACGCATCTGACGATGCCGCCCTCCGAATATTTCCGGCGCCAGGGCTTCGCGGCGGTCGAATGCGACGAGGATTTCGTCGGCCATGTCGTCGCCGCGGTCGGCGACGACAACCTCGTCACCACCACCGACTATCCGCACGGCGATTCGAAATACCCCAACGCGATGGACCTCTTCCTCGCGCTGCCGCTCGGCGACAAGAGCAAGAAGAAGATCTTGTGGGACAACCCGATGCGGCTCTATGCCCTCTAGGCCGGCGGGCAGGCGGATGCAGATCGGGTTCATCGGCACCGGCAATATCGGCGCGCCGATCGCCGGCCAGCTGCTCGCCGCCGGGCACGAGCTCGTCGTCCACGACCGGCGCCGCGAGGCGGCGCAGGCGCTGCTCGCGGCGGGCGCAGCCTGGGCGGAGACGCCGGCCGCGCTGGCCGCCCGATGCGAGGCGGTGGCGACCTGCCTTCCCGGCCCGCCGGAGATGGAGGCGGTCTGCCTCGGCCCGGGCGGCCTCGTCGAGCGCCTCGCGCCCGGCGCGCTCCTCCTGCAGCGTCAGGAAGATCGAGGCGTCGCGCGCCGCCCAGCCGCGCCGCATCGCCTCGTCCATCTCCGCCCGGCAGAGCTCGGCAAGGCGCATCGGCGTCCCGGTCTCGCGCGCCAGCTCGAGCGC
>DATJOB010000147.1:0-7919 GCA_035507475.1 Allostellaceae bacterium
TGACCTCTTCTCGTCGGGGCGTCAGGGCGTCAGGGCCGCGGGCGACCCGGCGATCCACCCCTTGCCGGGCGCCGAACCATGTCCCCGTCATGCCCGGAACAGCTTCGGGCATGACGAATTTGGGTTGTCGGGTGATCGCGAAAGCGCGCTAGGCTTCGCGGCAAATCGCAATGGAGGAACGGCGATGCAGTACAAGGTGATCTCGGCCGATTGCCATGTCGATCTGATCTGGCTGCCGCCCGACCTCTTCACCGGCCATGCCCCGGCCGCGCTCAAGGAGCGCATGCCCTACGTCACCGACGGGGCGCGCGGCCGCGAATGGGTGACCAAGAACGGCGCGTCCTTCGGGCTCGACGCCGGGATGGGCTCGGCCGGCCGCAAATACGAGCCGGGCAAGATCCACCGCTCCGACCGGATGGCCTCGACCGGGCTCTACGACAAGGACCAGCAGCGTGTCCGCCGGCTCACCGACCCCGATCTGCGGCTCGAGGACCAGGACCGCGACGGCATCCAGGCCGAGATCCTCTACGGCATCCTCGGCGCCACCAACCGCCTCAACGACGACGAGGCGGCCGGCTGGATGCTGCGCATCTACAACGACTGGCTCGCCGATTTCTGCGGCCATCACCCCGAGCGCTACGGCGGGCTCGCCAACATCCCGAACCACGATGTCGGCGAGGCGGTCGCCGAGATCGAGCGCGTCGCCAAGCGCGGCAATGTGCGCGGGATCGAGATCGCCCGCCGCCACGACATGACGCCGCTGTGGGACCCTTGGTGGAACCCGGTGTGGGATGCCATCGCCGCGAGCGGGCTGCCGGTGCATTTCCACACGATCGGCGGGCCGGGACGCGACTTCTCGAAGCTCACCGGCAAGACGCTGCTCGCCGCCCGCGCCGCCAGCATCACCAGCTTCCAGATGCACATGGCCGACGTGCTGATGTCGATGATCTTCGCCGGGGTGCTGCACCACCGGCCGCAGATGAAGATGGTGATCGGCGAGGCCGGGACCGGCTGGATCCCCTACATCCTCGACCGGATGGACGCCGAATGGGAGGACCAGTTCAAGGAGCTCGACCTGACGATGAAGCCGAGCGAGTACTGGAAACGCCAGTGCTACGCCACCTATCAGAGCGATCCGGTCGGCGTGAAGCTGATCGAGGAGCTCGGCGAGGACAACATCATGTGGGGCTCCGACTTCCCGCACCCCGACGGCATCTACCCCGATTCGCAGGAATACATCGAGAAGGAGCTCGGCCACCTGCCGGCGGCGACGCGCCGGAAGATCGTCTGCGACAACGCCGCCAAGCTCTACCGCTTCGTCAACTGACGGCGGCCGAACGGCGGGCGGCGCGTCGCCGCCCGTCCGACGGACCGGCGGTCCCGCCGGCGAGCCGATCGATTACCGCTCGATCTTGGTCCCCGGCCGATTACCGCTCGATCTTGGACCCCGGCCGATTACCGCTCGTTCTTGGTCCCCTGCCGATTACCGCTCGATCTTGGTCCCCGGCGCGACGTAGATCGTGCAGTCGCCGTTGCCGCTCGTCACCATCGCCGACGAGTTGCCGCCGGTCGTGCCCGCGGTGGCGACGCTGTTGCCGTCATGCGAATAGACCGTCACGCCGTTGCCGCCGGTCGTCGAGCCGGACACCTGGCCGCCGCCGGCGGTCACCGAGGAAGTGATCGACCCGGAGGGCGCGCCGCCCGATCGCTCGACGATTTTGCAGCCGTTCGGGTTGTCGACCGTCTTCGGCGCGCTGTACGCCGCCGACGGCAAGGCGATTGCGGCGCACAGCCCGAGCCATGCGAGAACGCTCATCGTGCCGCGCATCTGAAAACCTCGTTCGAAAAGAGCGCCAGAAAGGGCGGCGCGGCCCGTTGACGGGCCGCGCCTTCTCACGCGACTAGTACCGCCCGTGATTGTCGTTGTGGTCATGGCCGCGCATGTCATGTCGCCCCATCTGGTGGCCGACATCGCGACCCATATTCCCGGCCGCCGACCCGCTGGTGCCGATGACCGAGCCGGTCTGCCCCTTGCCGGCCGTCGAGCCGCCGGTGCCGAGCGTCGAGGCGGAATTGGTGCTGCCGCTGCGGCCGCTACCCGCAGCCGAGCCGCCGGTGCCGAGCGCGGTGCTGGCAGAGCCGTGGCCGGCGGTGGCGCCGCCGAGGCCCAGCGTCGAGGCGCTGCCCGATCCGGTCCCAGCGCCCGCCGACGAGCCGCCGGTGCCGAGCACGGTGCTGGTCGAGCCGCTCCCCGCGGTCGATCCGCCCGTCCCTATCGTCGAACTCGATTGCGCATAACCCAATGCAACCGTCCCGATGAGGAAGGTCGCCGCCAAAGCTGCCGTGTGGAATTTACGAGAAATCATGGTCTATCTCCACCGTTCTCTCGACTTAACCGTTAAGATGGCAGCACAAATCTATCTCTGATCGAGATTATTAGATTATGCTGCGGTGCCGCTACTTGCCGTTACTGCGACATTCTGGGCCAACGGAAAACGAACGGGGCGGTTCCGTTGGCCGCGAGCGAATCAATTCGAGCGGACGAGCAGCGTTTGCCGGCGTGAACCTGATCTTCGAATTTTGACGGTTGCCTCTCGCCGGCAAGGCAATTTTCAGTTTCGTGTCGGTGCAATCTTCAGTTTCGTGTCGGTGTTGATTCAAATCCCGATCCGCGACAGGGTTGGCGCGGTCAAGCCCATCCGACAGCCCAAAACACAACCAAGGAAAACAGATGATGCGTTTCTTCGGGGCGGCATTGCTCGCCTTGCTCGTGGCCACGACTGCCGCGCGTGCCGACAGCCTCGCGGCCAGTCAATGCGCCGCCGCGCTGCCGCCGAACAGCAAACTGCTCTACGACAAGTCCCTGCCGGCGGTGCTTGGCGGCACGTCGATCAGGGATGCGCTCACCGCGAGCGCCCGCGCGTTGGTGCTTGGCGGTTCGATGTCGCGCAATGACGCGCGTCCGGCGGCCCAAACCGCGGCGCCCTGCCTCGAAAAGCTGCGTTGATCCGAAGAGTGGCGGGCGGTCGAGCCGCTTCGCCGCCGCTCGGTCGGATGCCCCGAAGCAAGCGGCCTGCCGCCTATTTGCGGCAGACCCCTATTTCCTGAAGCCGGGTGCGCATCTGCACGCCCCAGGCCTCGAAGGCATGACGGATGTCGCGTGTGCTGTCGAGCGTGTTCGCGGCCAGCGCCGTCGTTCCGCCGCGCTTGTCGACAGCCTCCCACAATAGGTCGCCGCTCACCGCGTCGACCGCATAGGCCTCGACGGTCGCGGTGCCGGCGAACCGCCCCACCCCGTGGTGCAACAGCCGCGCCGAGACCTTGTAGGCGGTGCTCACATAGGGAGTATAGGTCGCCACGGTGTTGATCGCGGCGTTGGGCTCCTTCGCATCGACCAGCGCGATCTTGAAATGGATCGTATTCGGCGACGCGGCCTTCACCAGCGTGCAACTACCTTTGAGGGCATTATAAAGATCGCTGTAGAACAGATTGGCCAACGCGCGCTGGTCATTTGACGGTATCTTGGCGAAATCGGAGCCCGGTGCCGCCCAGATCGCGACCGGATCGATAAAGATCTTGTGGTAATTCCCCGGGTTCATCTGGCTATTGAAATAGACCAAGGCGGGCCGGCCTGGGCCGCCGGGCTGCAGCAGCTCGGGCTTCGGCAGGAAGTTGCTGACCGGCTTGACCTCCTTGATCTGCGCCGTCGCGCCGCCAACGACGTCGCCGGCCTGAAATCCGGACGGCTTCTGCTGGATCGGGCCAGCGCCCTGCTCATGGGAGCATCCGGCCACGGCGGCAGCCAGCGCGACCAGAGCGGCCCGGCTCAGGCTTCGTAACATCATTGCGCTTCCCCCCGGTTAACTCCCCATGAGCTTAGGTAAGCCACGGGGGTTTCGCCAAAGGATTTTGTGCGGCCGGGGACATTCGCGGAACCGTTTAGCGGATGGAGTCGTTCGACTGGCGCTCGCTCTGTCGCGGCTGCGCCGGCGACGCGGTCAGGAGGCCAGCGAAAACCGCGGGTCGGCGGCGAGGCACACCGCTTCGGGCAGGCCGAGCTCGCGCTTGACGAGGTTGGTGCCGAGCACCATCGCGATCATCTTGTACTGCGCGTGGCGCCGGCTCATGCCCTCGCGCCCCATCCCGCAATCGGACGAGATCACCAGCCGCTCCGGCGGCACATACTTCAACGCTTCTCGAATGATCTCGGCGACCTCGTCGGGCCGCTCGATCTGCAAGGTGTGGTGGTCGATAACGCCGATGACCACCTTCTTGTCGGCGATGCTCCGGCCGATCGCGGCGAGATCGCCGGTCCCCGAAGAGCAGGTCTCGAAAGTGAGCGCGTCGGCGTCAACCTCGTTGAGCGCATCGAGCGTCGGCCGATAGCTCTGGATGTCGCGGAAGATGCGCTGCTGCGCCGGGTTGCCCCAGCAGGTGTGGCACCACAGCTCGGTCTTGCCGCGCAGCCCCTTGACCGTGTTGTTGAAGATCCTGACGAGCTCGGGAATGTCGAGTGTGCCGAACGGCTTGCCGCGCGCCGGCACCATGTGGATCTGCGGCTCCTCCATCTGGATCACGGGGCAGCCGGCATCGGCGAGCGCGTGCAGCTCCTGATTGATCGCCTCGCTGAACGCCCAGACCCGCTCGACCGGGTCCTTGTAATAGGCGTCCTCGACCGCGGCGGCGAGCAGCTCGGGCATGATCGTGCCGAACTTGACCGGGCGCGGCGTCAGGCGCTGCGCCACCTTCCACATCGCCGAATATTGCAGATTGCCGGGACCGACCGGCCCGACGATGCGCGGCACCACCCGTGCCTCGAGCTGGTCGTGCAGGATCTGGCCGCGCGGCTGGGCGGCGTTGTTGACCTTGGGCACGGTCAGCGCGACCTCGGGCGAGAACCCCGCCATGTGGGTCAGCGGATAGCTTTGCCAGCTCCAGCCGGCGATCTCCTCGTCGTAATGCGCATCGCCGTCGGTGCAGATGTCGAGCCCGGCGACCTCCTGGGCGCGCAGATGGGTCGAGACCGCGTCCTCGTACTGCTCGCGCCACCGCGCGTTGACCATCGCCTCGAGGAAGCTGCGCCGGCCGAGCTGCGCGGTGTGCCACGCCGGACGCGGCAGCGAGCCGATGATCGAGGTCGGCAGGATCTTGTCGGCGGTGGCGTTGTACATGGTGGGCCTCCCAGCGATCGGAAGGGTGAGGGTTACCCGCGTCGCTTCAAGAAATCGAGCGTCGCGTCCGCCGCCTGGTCGGCATGCGTCACCGCGACGTGATACGAGTCGCCCGGCAGCACCACCAGCTCGGAGCCGGCGATCTGCTCCTGCCAGGCGCGCATCGCCGCCACCGAGCCGAGCGCGCTGTCCTCGGTGGTGACGACGAGGGTCGGGCATCCGATCCTGGGGATGTCCGGCCGGATATCGGCGACCGCGATCGTCGGCATGAAGCCGAGTTGCGTCGACAGCGCGGTGCGGGCCATGTACGCGACCCAGAAGTCGAAGCCCTCCTGGGGAAAGGCGCTGCCGAGCCGGTTGGCCATGTTCTGCCGCGCCCAATGCTCGACGCCGTGATCCTCGAAGAGCCTGACCGTGGCGGCGACGCCGTTGGCGGCCTCTTCCCGGAAGGGCGGCGGCGAGCCGACGACGGTCAGCGTCCTCACCCGTTCCGGCCGGCGCGCGGCAAAGGCGCGTGCGACCGTGCCGCCGATCTTGGCGCCGACCAGGTGGAACCGGTCGATGCCGACATGGTCCATCAGCAGAGAGAAATCCTCTATCAGCCGGTCGAGCGTCCAGGGAAAGTCGCGCGGCATCGGCGACGACCGGCCGAAGCCGCGCATGTCCGGGCGCACGACCCGGTAATGCCGCGCCAGCTTCGGCACCCATTTCCACCACGCAAGCCCGCTCTCGGCGTTGCCGTGCAGCAGCAGCACGCTCTCCGGCCGGGTCCACGGGTCGGTGAAATCGTCGATCTCGTAGTGCATATCGAGGTCGGCGGACGGGCGAAAGCTCGGCATGGCGCACCTCCCCGCGGCTCGCCACCACACTAGTCGAGAACCGGGGGCGGCTCTGCTATGATTTCGCCGGGCGCTCGGCCATGTCGGGCGGGCCTCGAACGAGGGAGCGGTGCGATGGGCGAAATCCTCGGGATCGGCGTCACGCATTACCCCGGGCTGATCCAGCCGGATGCGCAGATGGCGTGGCTGCTGAACCGCGCGCTCGAAAGCGACCAGGTGCCGGCGGCGGCCAAGGACCCGAAGACCTGGCCGGCGGCGATGCGCGACGAGTGGGCCGACCCGGTCGCCGCCGCGGCCGAGCACCGGCGGCGGCTGGTCGACGGCTTCCGCCGCACGCGCGCCGCGCTCGACGCGTTCAAGCCCGATTTCGTCGTGATCTTCGGCGACGACCAGTACGAGAACTTCCGCGAGGAGGGCGTGCCGTCGTTCTGCGTCTTCCTGCAGGAGGCGTTCGAGTCGCACCCGTTCGCACGCTACAACGCCGGCGCCACCAACATCTGGGGCGAGGGCAAGGAGACGGTCTTCGCGACGCGCGGCCACCGTGCGGGCGCCTCCTATCTCGCCGCCAAGCTGATCGAGGCGGATTACGACGTCAGCTACGCCTATCGGATGCGCTACGAGAACGGGCTGCCGCACGCCTTCATCAACACGATCCTCTATCTCGATTACGACCGCGCCGGCTTCCCCTACCCGGTCGTGCCGTTCCACGTGAACTGCTACGGGTCGAGCGTCATCGCCAAGCGCGGCTCGACCGCGCATCTGACCGGCGAGGCCGACCCCAACCTGGTCGATCCGCCGGGGCCGAACCCGCGGCGCTGCTTCGATATCGGCGCGGCGATCGCGCGCATCGTCGGCGACAGCCCGTGGCGGGTGGCGCTCGTCGCCTCGTCGTCATGGTCGCACGCGTTCCTGACGCGCAAGACCCATTACCTCTATCCCGACAACGCCGGCGACCGGGCGCGTTTCGACGAGCTCGCCTCGGGCAAGCTTGCGCGCTGGCGCGAGCTCTCGACCGCCGAGATCGAGGATGCCGGACAGCAGGAGTTCCTCAACTGGGTGACGCTCGGCGGCGCGATGCACGAATTGCGGCGCGCGCCCGAGATCGTCGACTATGTCGAGTCCTACATCTTCAATTCGGACAAGTGCTTCGCGGTGTTCCGGCCGTAGCGCCGTTCCGCACGACTTGCCCGGATCAAGTCCGGGCATGACGACGCCAGCGAATGATCGCGCCTGGGTGAATGCGGCTCAGCGCGGCAGGCTGGTGCGGCCCATCAGGAATTCGTCGATCGCGCGGGCGCATTGCCGCCCCTCGCGGATCGCCCAGACGACGAGCGACTGGCCGCGGCGCATGTCGCCGGCGGCGAACAGCTTCGGCACCGAGGTCTGGTAGTCGAACGTGTCGGCCTGAACGTTGCCGCGCGGATCGAGCGCGGCGCCCGACTGCTCGACCATGCCGGGGCGGCGCGGCCCGAGGAAGCCCATCGCCAGCAGCACGAGATCGGCCTTCAGCGTGAATTCGCTGCCGGGCACCTCCTGCATCGCCCAGCGGCCGTTTTCCTGCGCCCACTCGACCCGCACGCATTCGAGCGTCGCGACCTTGCCGCCGGCGCCGACGGCCCGCTTGGTCAGCACCGCCCAGTCGCGCTCGCAGCCTTCCTCCTGTGACGACGAGGTGCGCAGCTTTAGCGGCCAGTCGGGCCAGGTCAGCGCCTTGTTCTCGCGGTCGGGCGGGCGCGGCAGGATCTCGAGCTGGGTGACCGAGGCGGCACCCTGGCGGGTCGAGGTGCCGATGCAGTCGGAGCCGGTGTCGCCGCCGCCGATCACCAGGACATGCTTGCCCTTGGCGGTGATCGTGCCGCCCGGCGCCGCCTTGGGCTCGTCGTCGCCGGCGTTGCGCCGGTTCTGCTGC
>DATJOB010000148.1:0-13835 GCA_035507475.1 Allostellaceae bacterium
CGCGTCCGTTACTTCGCGGCGTCGCGCATCGCCGGTGCGCGGGCGTCGGCGAGCACCGCGGCGGCGTCCCTGGCGACCGGGGTGCCGGCGAAGAAATCGGGGTTCTGCGTGCCCCACAGCCGCACCGCGTTGGCGAACACGAAATCCTTGAAGTCGTCCTCGCCGATATGCCCGTCCTCGACCAGCTCCCACGCCTCGGGCAGCGGGTCGCGCATGTCCATGACGTCGAAATGACCGATATCGGACGAGTAGATCGCGTTGATCCGCGCGCCCAGCGGCATGGCCTTGCCGAACGCGACCGCGTTCATCCGGTCATCGGCCTCGCAGCCGAAATAATAGGGCGTCGCGTAGAGGTCGAGCCAATCCTGCTTCTGCGTGATGTTGCAGGCGAGGTAGTCGTCGGGCGGCTCGCCGCCGGTGAGGAAATCCTCTTCGAGCGGCCAGCCGTCGCGCCGGTCGAGCTCGGCGGCGATATCGGCATAGCCGTACTGGTCGACCAACTCGCGCAGCATTTTCCGGTCGAGCTTGTTCGGGTCCATGTTGGTAAGGCCCTTGGCGCCGCGCCGCTCCCAGTGCTCGATCAGGTCGCAGAACAGCTGGCAGCCCCAGCCGACGCCGCCTTCGAGGAAGGCGAAGCGCAGGTCGGGGAAGCGCCGCGTCACGCCGCCGAGGAACAGCGCCTTGGCGACGTTGTGCCCGGCCGCCGCGAAATGGCCGATATGGTTGAAGGTGAAGTTCGACGGGCTCATCCGCTCGCCATAGCCGCGGCCGCCGGTATGAAAGGTCGGCGCGACCTTCAATTCGCGGCATTTCTGCCAGACCTGGTCGTAATCGTACGGGCTGTCGATGCCGAGCTGGTCGAAACCCTGCGCATAGCGGGCGAGCTCGGCCGGGGCACCCTTGGCGTGCGGGATCGGCCGGCGGATGCCGCTGCCGAACATCCCGACCTTGGAGCCGAGCTGCTTGGTGACGAATTCGAGCTCCTCGATCGCCTCTTCCGGCGTATGCATCGGGATGACCGCGGCCGGGGTCAGCCGGTCGCTCAAATCCTTGAAGTATTCGTGGGTCACGATGTTGAAGCCGCGGATCACCGCGCGCCGGGTCGCATCGTCGGGGATGCGCGGGATGCCGAGCCCGGCGGTCGGGTAGACGATCGCGTAGTCGGAGCCGATCTCGTCGAGCCGGTCATAGAGCATCCGCGGCATCATCGCGGTCGCGCGGTCGCGCGTGTTGACCGACTGGCGGCCCCAGAACCCCTCCATCGCGATGCCGCGCTCGGTGCGCTCGGCGCGGCTCAGCTCGAGCGCCGACGGGATGCGGCGCTGCGACTGGATGAAGCCGTCGGCGCCGAGATCGCCCACCACCTTGCGCATCCGCTCGGCGAAGACCGGCGTGTACTCGACCCAATGGCCGTCGCCGTCGATCACCGGGTGCTTGAGGTTCTTGCGGATCTCTTGCGGGCTGTGGTGGGAGCTCATTCTCGCCTCCGAGGGTCGCGTCCGGGCTGCAAAAAGCGTATGCCCGCGACCCATGCAAGTCAAACCGCCGCACCCCCTTGCAGACGCATGGCCGCAGCCGCCCGGCGCGTGGGTTTTCGCCGCGCGCCGCGCTTCGCTCTTCCGCCCTGCGGCAAGAGCGCACTACGATGCGCCAAGCCCATTGGAGGATGCGCGATGACCATCACCAAGTTCGACAGCCTCTTTGCCGGTCACGTCGATATCGAGGATGTCGGCTATGGCGGCGTGCCGGTCAACGACCGGCGCTATCCCAACGAGCATTTGGCGAGCGTCTTCGACAAGGCGCAGGCGATGGCCCAGCTGATGGACCGGGTCGGCTACGACACGTTCTGGATGGCCGAGCACCATTTCCAGCACGAGGGCTACGAGTGCATCCCCAACGTGCTGATGATGGCGGTGCACCTCGCGCAGGTGACAAAGAACCTCAGGATCGGCTGCGGCTTCAACATCGCGCCGATGTGGCACCCGTTGCGCCTCGCCGAGGACTATGCGACCGCCGAGATCCTGACCAAGGGGCGCACCGTGTTCGGCGTCGGCCGCGGCTATCACACGCGCGAGGTCGAGACCTTCGGCTCGCCGCTGCTCGACCAGGCGGGCAACCGCGAACTCTTCGAGGAGCAGGTCGACCTGATCTTCAAGGCGTTCAACGAGGAGAGCTTCTCGCACGAGGGCAAGCACTACACGATCCCGGCGCGGGTGCCCTATCGCGGCTACGACCTGAAGGAGCTGACCCTGGTGCCGCGGCCGCTCAAGCTGCCGGTCGAGTGCTGGCAGCCGATCCAGGGCGGCAGCGAGCGGGCGATGGACTTCATGGCCAAGCACGGCATCCAGGGCCTGGTCGGCGGCGGCTCGGCCGAGGGCGGCGCGATGCACAACGTCGTCCTCAAGTGGCAGGAGGCGCACAAAAAGCGCGGCATCGAGCTGGAGCTCGGCGAGCGGCTCGCCTTCGGCTTCCACTTCTTCATCGCCGACAGCCGCGAGGAAGGCATCCGCCAAGCCGCCAAATATTACGAGGAGAACATGAAGATGTTCGGCGAGCTGCGCCTCGTGCGCGCGCTCACCGACGAGCAGATCGAGATCATGCGCGACCGCACCCGCGCCCCCTCGGCCAAGCTGCCGCGCATCGAGGACGCGATCGCCGCGGGCGGCGTGCTGTGCGGCTCGCCGGCGCAGATCACCGAGCATTTGAAGCATATCGAGAAGCGCTATCCCGGCCTCGACCGCGTCTCGGTCAGCCTCTCGGTCGGGGTGCCGAAAGCGGTCTGCCTCGAGCAGCTCGAACGCTTCGCCACCGAGATCATGCCGCACTTCACCAACCAGGCCGAGGCCGAGATGGAAATGGCGGTGTGAGCGAGCGGCGCCGGAGCGTCGGCGCCAGCGCGGTTGCGCCGGCGACGACGAGCACCGCGAGCGCGGGCCACAGCGCCCAGACATAGCGCGGGATCCCGGCCTGCAGCAGCGCGGTCAGTACAAAGCTGGCATGGACCGCGAGCGCGCAAGCCGCGCCCAGGCGGTCGAGCGGCGGCTGGCGCCGTCGCCGCACGAGGCTCTCGGCGAAGCGCCACGCCCACCACAGGCTGCTCGCCAGCGCCGCCAGCATGAAGCCGCGCAGCCCGAGGATCAGCAGGTCGCTGTGCGGCTGGTGCCAGTCGGGGTAGCGCCCGATATCGGGCAGCGGCCCGGCGGCGGCGAGGAAGGCGTCGAAGCGCGCCAGCTCGGCATGGGTCAGCGCGTCGGGCATCCACCACAGCGCCGCGTAGCTCTGCGCCGCGTCGCCAAGATAGGCGAGCGGGTCGGCGGCGATGATCTCGACCGCGAGGTCGAGCAGCTTTGCGTCGAGCGCCGCCGGGTCGCCCGGCGCGATCCCCGCCTGCGCGGCGATCGGCCCCGGCAGCATGCGGAAATGCCAGGCATCGTAATAGGCGGTCAGCATCAGATAGCGGCCGAAGAGCCCCGGCGCGCGGTCGATCATCGCGCGGTCGGGGGCGACCGCCGCGGCGATCAGCGCGACCAGCGCGCGGTCCTTGACCGGCAGCGCCGGGTCGGCGATCGCCGCCGCCTTGCCGAACAGGTTGCTCTTGGCGAGGAAGTTCTGCGTGCGCCACGATCCGTGCGCGGCGTGGTAGGCGACCATTCCGCAGCCGAGCACGACGAGATAGGGCAGCGCAGCCGCGAGCGCACTGCGGATCGCCGGCAGGCCGTCGCGCCAGCTCCAGAAGGCGACGAGCGGCAGCAACATGACGAGGGCATATCCGGCCGGGCGGATCAGCACGGCGATCCCGGCGACGAGCGAGACCAGCGCCAAAACCTGCCAGCGCGGGCGCAGCAGCAGCCGGCAGACGAGCGCCAGCACCAGCGCCAGGCAGGCGAGGAACGGCGCTTCGGTCATGACCATGAACGAAAGCCGCGTCACCTGCGGGTTGCCGAGCAGCACGAGGAGCAGCAACCCGGCCGCGATGCGGCTGCCCGCGAGGCGGCGGAAGGCGAGCGCCAGGCACAGCGCGGCGGCGCCATAGGCGGCGAGCTGCAATGCCGGCAGCGTAGCCAGCCCGCCGGGCAGGTGCTCGACGAGGCGCAGCAGCAGCGGATAGCCGGCGGTGCGCGCCGCATCGAAGGCGAGGTAGCCGGCGCTGTCCTGCTGGATCAGCGCCGCCGGCGCCGGGCGCAGCAGCGGCACCGCCACCGCCAGCGCCGCGAGCAAGGCCAGCGCCCAAACGGTCCAGTCGCGGACGGTCTCGGCCGGGCGGACGGTCTCTCCGGTCATGCCGAACGATACAGGCCCCCGGCCGGGCGCGCACCGGCAACGCTGTCGCGCCGGGCCCCCTATTGCGCTGGGGACTTGCCGCGACGCCGCCAGGTTTGCGACAACTGCGGCATGATCGCAGATCGCCGCGCGACAACCGCCGCGCCATGACCACCGCCATCGAGGCCGCCTCGCGCACGCCGGTGACGCTGTTGACCGGGTTTCTCGGCAGCGGCAAGACGACCGTGCTCAACCGCGTCCTCAAAGACCCGGCGATGGCGGCGACCGCGGTCATCGTCAACGAATTCGGCGAGATCGGGATCGACCACCTCCTGGTCGAAAAGGCGACCGACGACGTCGTCCTGATGCAGAGCGGTTGCCTCTGCTGCACGATCCGCGGCGACATCGCCGAGACCCTCGTCAACCTCTTCGTCGATCGCGCCAAGGGCCGCATCCCTGGCTTCGAGCGGGTGGTGATCGAGACGACCGGCCTCGCCGACCCGGCGCCGATCCTGCACGCGCTGATGTCCGACCCGATCGTCGCCGAGCGCTACATGGTGGACGGGGTAGTGACGACGGTCGACGCGGTCAACGGCGCCGCCACCCTCGACCGCCAGGAAGAGGCGGTGAAGCAGGCGGCGGTCGCCGACCGGCTGCTGCTGACCAAATGCGACCTCGCCGCGGCCGAGACGCGGCAGACGCTCGAAGCGCGTCTCGCCGCGCTCAACCCGGCGGCGCCGATCGCCGCGGTGACCGCGGGCGCAATCGACCCCGCTTTCCTCTTCAATCTCGGCCTCTTCGACCCGGCGACGAAGAGCGTCGAGGTGCAGCGCTGGCTCGGCGAGGAGGCCTACGCGGACCCGCATGACGATGACGATGCCGGGCACGGGCACGACCATAACCGCGGCCACCAGCACGCGCACGACGTCAACCGCCACGATGCGCGGATCGCCGCGTTCTGCATCACCCGCGAGGCGCCGCTGTCGTGGACCGCGCTCTCGGGCTGGCTCGACGCGCTGGCAACGATGCGCGGCAGCGACCTGCTGCGCGTCAAGGGGATCGTCGCGATCGCGGAGCGGCCGGGCCAGCCGGTGGTGCTGCACGGGGTGCAGCACCTCTTTCACCCGCCCGTGCTGCTGCCGCAATGGCCGTCCGACGACCATCGCACCCGCATTGTCTTCATCACCCGCGACCTGCCGCGCGACAAGATCGAGCAGAGCCTCGCGGCCTTCGTCGACGCCGATGCGCCGCCCAACCTGACGCCGCTGCCCTGACGCCGCTGCCCTGACGCCGCTGCCCTGACATCGTCGTCGCGGAGGCGAGGCTGGTTTAAGCCGAACGGACCGGGCGCTAATCCGCCGCCGGCTCGTCCGCGCCGTGGCGGAACGGCGAATAGTGCTCGGCGAGCTGCTCGATCTTGTGCTCGACCATCTCGCGCTCGCGCGCGAGGAACTGCGCGACCGCGCGGCGGAAACCGGGGTCGGGGATGTAGTGCGCGCTGTAGGTCGGCACCGGCAGGTAGCCCCGCTGCAGCTTGTGCGGCCCCTGCGCGCCGGCCTCGACGCGCTTCAGCCCGTGATCGATGGCGAACTCGATCGCCCGGTAATAGCAGCACTCGAAGTGCAGCATCTTGTAGTCGCCGTAGCTGCCCCAGTTGCGCCCGTAGATCGTCTCGCGGCCGAGGATGTTGAACGCGCCGGCGACGTAGTCGGCGCCGCGCCGCGCCATCACCAGCACGATCTTGTCGGCCATCCGCTCGCCGATCAGCGCGAAGAACTTGCGGTTGAGATAGGCCGAGCCCCATTTGCGGTCCGAGGTCGCGAGATAGAAGCGGTAGAAGGCGTCCCAATGGCGCGGCCGCAAATCCGCGCCGGTCAGCACGTCGATCTCGAGGCCCGGCGCCAGCGCCTCGCGGCGTTCCTTCTTGACCGCCTTGCGCTTCCTGGCGTTGAGCGCGGCGAGATAGTCGTCGAAGTCGCGGTAGCCGTCGTTCGACCAGTGGAACTGCTGGCCGACGCGCTTCAAGAACCCGGCGGCGAAGAGCGCCTCGGCGTCGGCATCCTCCGGGAAGTTGACGTGCAGCGACGAGATCCCGCGCTGCCGGGTGTATTCGGCGAGGCCGGCGACCAGATGCAGGCGCGCTTCGGGCGGCGCGTCGGGCCGCACCAGCAGGCGCGGCCCCGGCACCGGGGTGAACGGCACCGCGGCGAGCGCTTTGGGGTAATAGCGCCCGCCCGCCCGCTCATAGGCGTCGGCCCAGCCGTAATCGAAGACGTATTCGCCGTAGGAATGGGTTTTCAGGTAGAGCGGCACGACGCCGACGATGCGCCCCGCTTCGTCGGCGAGCGAGAGGTGCTGCGGCGCCCAGCCGCTGCGCGCGCTGGCCGAGCCGCTCTCCTCCATCGCCGCGAGGAAGGTGTGGCCGACCGTCGGGTTGAGGTCGCCGGCGCAGGCGTCCCAATCGTCCGCCGCGATCTCGGCGATCGACGAATGGACGGTCAGCGCGACCGTATCGCCCGGCCCGTCCGGCATCAGGCGAGCTCGAACATCGCCTCGACCTCGACCGCGACGCCGAGCGGCAGCGAGGCGACGCCGACCGCGGCGCGGGCGTGCCGCCCGGCATCGCCGAACACCTCGACCATCAGGTCGGAGGCGCCGTTGACCACCTGCGGCATCTCGGTGAATTCGGGCGTGCAGTTGACAAAGCCGCCGAGCCGCAGCACCCGCTTGACCTGGTCGAGATCCCCGCCGCACGCGGTCCTCAGATGCGCCAGGATGTTGAGCGCGCAGAGCCGCGCCGCTTCGCGCCCCTCGGCGACGGCGATCTCGCGGCCGAGCTTGCCGACGAATTCGGGCTTGCCGTTCCGCACCGAGACCTGGCCCGAGACGACGACGACGTTGCCCGACCGGGTGAACGGCACGTAATTGGCGATCGGCGCCGTCGCCTGCGGCAATTCGAGGCCGAGCTCCCTGAGACGCGCGTCGATCGTTCCGCTCATCCGCCACTCCCCGATCCGATGCTTGCACGAACGGCGCCAAGGCCGGCGCCGCAGAGGATATTGGCTTCGCCCGGACTGTCCAGCGCGGCGGATCGCCCTGCTGCGCCATTGGTGCCGCCCGGGGTCGCGCAAATTTCGGGTTCGGCGCACTGGACGCGCCGCGAAACCGCCTCATTCACCGCCTACCACCGCGCGATGTCGGGCAGGCGGGCCGGGATCGCGGGTTTCGCGCTGGGTGCGGCGTTGCTGCTGGCGGCGGCGGCGGCCGGTGCGGCGACGCTCGCCGACGCCAAGACCGGGTTCAGCGCCGACCGCACGCTGACCATCGACCGGCGCACCTATCACGGGCGGATGTGGACGATGCCGGGGATGGAGCGCCACGAGCAGGACCTCAACGGCATCCCGGCGGCCTTCGTCCTGCGCAGCGACACGCCGATCGCCGATCTCGTGCTGCCGCAGCTGCACACCGTGGTGCAGTTCATCCTGCCGGCCGAGCTGCGGCTGTTCGCCGACCCCCGGCTGACCCGCCGCCCGGTCGGCCACGAGAGCGTCAACGGCGTCGCCACCACCAAATACGCGGTCGACGAGACCGTGCCGGAGGGCCACGGCTCGGGCTTTCTCTGGCTAAGCGACAATGGCATCCCGATGAAGCTCGACGGCAGCTTCACCCGCAGCGGCGGGCAGACCGCGCATCTCCACTGGGAGCTGACGCATGTCAAGCTCGGGCCGCAGCCGGCATCGCTGTTCGCGGCGCCGTCCGGCTTCACCAAGCTGCCGGCCGAGGCGATCCTGCCGCTGTTGGGCCTCAAGCTGAAAGGCGCGCGGCCGCCGGCCGACTGACGTCTTTTTCGTCATGGCCAGGTTTTTCGGCATGGCCGGGTCATGCCCCGCGCCAGGGACATGACGATCGGAAAAGCGCGCGCAGCGACGATGCGGCTTAAACCGGTTCGAGCGGGGCGTGCAGCCGGGTCTTTTCGCAGATGATGCCGCCGCGGTCACCGATCGTCGTCGAGCCGTAGCGCGCCGCGAAGACCGGCGGCAGCGGCCGCGCCCCGGGCGCGGCGAGCCACAGCCGCAGCAGGTGCCGCTTGCGCTCCGCCTCGGGCCAGTCGACGAAGGCGGTGCGGTCGTGCAGACAGGTGTGGTTGTGGAGGAACTGCATGTCGCCCGGACGCAACTCCATGTCGAGGCGGAGCTCGGCGTCGTTGGCCAGGTCGTCGAGCATGTCGAGCGCCGCGTGGTCCTCCGGCGTCAGCCGGCGCGCCTCGGGAAGCCGCTGGGCGGAGCGGATATAGGTTCCGGAATAGATCGCCGAGACGCGGCCCTCGTAGGGGTTGAACACCGGGATGTCGAAATAGGGCTTCTCGCCGACCGGCACCTCGCCGCGCCGGTCGGTGGCGAAGGGCTGGTAGAGCCGCTCCAGGAGGTCGGGGCGGCGGCGCGCCATCTCGTTGTGGATCGCCATCGAGCTGACGATCGACGACAGCCCGCCCTGCTTCGCGGTCTTGAGGCAGAGGAGCCCGACGATGTCGCACGAATCGGTGTGGAAATGCTGCCGCTCGGTGGTCTGGTAGGTGCGCACGTTGGGGTCGCTGGTGGCGAGGCCGAGGTCGCGCACATGGCCCAACAGGTGGCCCATCGCGTTCTGCGAGCGGGCGTGCCCGAAATAGCTGCCAATGCCCCAATAGGCGGCAGCGCTGTCGGCGACCGGCCGGCCCTCGACCGGCAGCCCGCGGATCAGCACGAAGCCGCGCCCGTTCAGCACCTCCTCGCGCATCCGGTCGAGCGTCGGACCGAGGGTCGGCAGCGCGAAATCGGCACGGGCGAGGCCCGCCAGGTCGCGGCCGCGCACGCGCTGCACCGCCGCGTCGATCTCGCCGAGCTCGGCCGCGGACAGCGTGTAGATCCATTCCTCGGGCCGGCGCGCCAGCGCGGCGCCCTTCCAAGCCGAAGGACCGTCGACGAGCGGGCGGGGCGCAACGGGGTTCATGCTGGGTCCTCGAGGTTGCGGCAGGCGGCGGGGCTACCTAATCTTGCCCGACAACGATGGAGGAGCCTATGGCGAATGTACCCGGTCTGGTCACCGATCCCAGCAAGATCAAAGGCGGCCTCGTCCACGTGCCGGTCGGCGGCAGCAAGATCCCGGCCTATCTGGCGCAACCCAACCAGGATGGCAGCTACCCGGCGATCGTGGTGATCCACGAAGCCTTCGGCCTCGCCGACCATATCTGCGACCTCGCCCGGCGTTTCGCCAATATCGGCTATATCGCGATCGCGCCCGACCTCTACTGGCGCGACGGCAACCCGAAGGACCCGAGCGACATCAATACCGTGTTTCCGGTGATGTTCGGCCTGAAGGACAGCCAGGCGGTCGGCGATCTCGAAGCGGCAGCCGATTTCGCGCGCGGGGTCAAGGGCGCGACCGGCAAGGTCGGCGCGATCGGCTTCTGCTCGGGCGGGCGCCACACGCTGCTCTTCGCCTGTTCGAGCCGCAAGGTCGACGCCGCGGTCGATTGCTGGGGCGGGTTCATCCACCGCGCCACCCCCGACGCCGAGACCACGCCGTCGCGCCCGACCCCGGTGCTCGACCTGATGCCGAGCCTCGCCTGCCCGCTCTTCGGCGTGTTCGGCGTCGAGGACCAGAACCCGCCGGTGGCGCTCGCCGACGAGATGAAGCAGCGCGGCGCCGGCAAGGATGTGACGACCAAGATCTACGACGGCGCCGGCCACGCCTTCCTCGCCGACTACCGGCCCTCCTACCGCGAAGGCCCGGCGCACGAATTGTGGAAGGACGCGACCGGGTTCTTCGCCAAGCATCTGAAATAGCCGCTGCGGCCCCTCTGCGGCTTTGCTGCGGCCCGGGCGCCCGGGCGCGCCTCAAAGCCGGCGGACGCCGCGCGCCGGGTTGCCCGCGGCGACCGTGCCGGGCGCGAGGTCGCGGGTCACCACGCTGCCGGCGCCGACGACGCAGCCTTCGCCGATCGTCACGCCCGGCAGCACGATCGCGCCGCCGCCATCCGAGCAGGAGCTTGCCATGAGCCGCAAGAGGATACCCGCCGAGAGCGTCGCCGAGGCCTATCTTGCGCTGCTCGCCGAGCGCGGCGTCGAGGTGCTGTTCGCCAATGCCGGCACCGATTTCGCGCCGCTGGTCGAGGCCTATGCCCGGGCGCCGCAATCGGGACTGGCGGCGCCGAAGCCGGTGATCGCGACGCACGAGAACCTGGCGATGTCGATGGCGCACGGTTACGCCGCCGCTTCCGGCAAGGTGCCGGCGGTGATGGTGCATGTCAGCGTCGGCACCGCCAACGCGCTGTGCGGCGCGCTCAACGCGGGGCGCGAATACGTGCCGATCCTCTTTACCGCCGGGCGCTCGCCGCTGACCGAGGAAGGCCTCTTCGGGGCGCGCGACACCTACATCCACTGGGCCCAGGAGATGTTCGACCAGGCCGGCATGCTACGCGAGGCGGTCAAATGGGACTACGAGCTGCGCAATGGCGCGCAACTCGAAACCGTCGTCGACCGCGCGCTCTCACTGGCGACGAGCGCGCCGCAAGGGCCGGTCTACCTGTCGCTGCCGCGCGAGGTCCTGGCCGAGAAGCTCGACGGCTTTGCCTATGACAGCCCGGGGCGCCGCGCCGCCGTCGCCGCGCCGGGGGCCGACGATGCCGCGGTCGAGGCTGCCGCGGCGATCCTGGCAACGGCCGAGCGGCCGGTCATCGTCACCGCCAGCGCCGGCCGCGATCCGGCCGCGGTGCCGGTGCTCGCGGCGTTCGCCGAGCGCTTCGCGATCCCGGTGGTCGAGCACCGCGCGCGGCATTTGTCGCTGTCGGCGGAGCATCCTTGCCATCTCGGCTACGACCCGACACCGTTCGTCCGCGAGGCCGACGCAATCCTCGTCCTCGAGATGGACGTGCCGTGGATTCCGAGCCGCGTGTCGCCGCCCGAGGGCTGCCGCGTCGTGCATATCGGGATCGACCCGCTCTGCGCCCGCTACCCGATCCGCGGCTTTCCCTGCGACGTCGCGATCGCCGGCGCACCGCGCCTGGTGCTGGCCAAGCTCGCCGCGGCGCTCCGCGCGCCGGAAGCCGCGGTCGCGGCGCGGCGCACGGCCCTCGCCGAGCGGCGGCGGGCGCAGCGCGCCGCGTGGCGGCGGCAGCGCGAGGAGGCGGCGACGCAGAGCCCGATCCACCCGGCCTGGGTCAGCCATTGCCTCGCCGAGGCGCGCGCGCCGGGGTCGATCCTGGTCAACGAATACACGCTGCTGAGCGAGCATTGCCCGTCGAGCGAGCCGGGCGGCTATTTCGGGTCGAGCCCGGCGGCGGGGCTCGGCTGGGGCGCCGGCGCGGCGCTCGGCGTCAAGCTGGCGCGGCCGGACCGCCAGGTGATCACGATCCTCGGCGACGGCTCCTACATCTTCGCCAACCCGGTCGCGGTGCACCACGCCGCGGCGATGCACCGGCTGCCGGTGCTGACCGTCGTCATCAACAACGGGATGTGGGGAGCGGTGCGGCGCGCCACGCTCGGTATGTATCCGGACGGCGCCGCGGCAAGGAGCAACAAGCCGCCGTTCATCGATCTCGACGAATTGCCGGCTTTCGAGACGGTCAGCACCGCGGCCGGCGGCCATGGCGAACGGGTCGACGATCCGGCGGCGCTGCCGGGGGCGCTGCGCCGCGCGCTCGATGCGGTCGACAGCGGCCGCCAGGCGCTCGTCAATGTGATCTCGAAGGGTGGTGCGGGCGGCTGATTTCCGCCGCGGTGCGACCCAGGCGGCCCGCCGCCAAAACAAGCCGCCCGGAAGGGCGCCATAAAGAAACGGCCAGCGGGGGTCCGTCGGCCGTTTTTAGGTATCGATCGGCCGAAGCCGTGCCGCTCAGCGGCCCGCCAGGACGCGCGCCAGCTGGCTCACCGCCTCCTGATGCTTCTCGTTCTGGATCTCGGCGAAGTTGCGCGCGATCTCCAGCAGCATCCGCTGATGCGGCGCCACCGGGCGCGGCGCCTCGTCGCCCAGCCCTTCGTAGAAATAGGTGATCGGCGCGTTGAGCACCTTCGCGATCTCATAGAGCCGGCCGGCCGAGACGCGATTGATCCCGCGCTCGTATTTGTGGGCCTGCTGATAGGTGACCCCGATCATCTCGGCCAGCTGCTGCTGGGTCAGGCCGAGCATGATGCGGCGCTCGCGGATGCGGCCGCCTACGAAATCGTCGATTGCGCCGGTCGACCGGCCTCTCTTCGGTTTTGCCATGGTACTCACCCATATCTGGTCCTGCTCGGTGCCGTTAAGGCGCTGCGAGCCACTCGGTAGTCCCTGTCAACGCCAAAAAGTTGCAGGAATTCCCTCTCGCTCAATGTAATCGCCCGCCGGGCGAAAATCAATCCATGCGCAATTATCATTACGAGCAATTCACGAGTCGATGCCGGTTCGATTAATAATCACCGGGCAATGGGCGACTTTCCGCCCCGGTCAGGCCGCTTGCATCGCCAACTGACCGGGCGGCAAGCTTGGCCGTGACTTGACGCGAGGGGCGGCAGATGAGCGAGGCGCGGGGCATCGGCAAGGGACTGACGAACTACGGCGACCCGGATTTTGCCCTCTACTTGCGGCGTTCCTTCGCCCGCTCGATGGGCTATTCGCTCGACATGCTGCAACGGCCGGTGATCGGCATCGCCGACACCCGTTCCGGCTTCAACAACTGCCACCGTCATTTCCCCGAGCTGATCGAGGCGGTGAAGCGCGGCGTGCTGGCGTCGGGCGGCCTGCCGCTCGTGTTCCCGACGATCTCGCTCGGCGAGGTCTTCCTGTCGCCGACGAGCCTGATGTTCCGCAATCTGATGGCGCTCGACACCGAGGAGATGATCCGCGCCCAGCCGATGGACGCGGTGGTGCTGGTCGGCGGCTGCGACAAGACCGTACCGGCGCAGCTGATGGGGGCGGTCTCGGCCAACCGTCCGGCGATCGGTCTCGTCGCCGGGCCGATGATGACCTCGCGCTGGCACGGCGAGCGGCTCGGCGCCTGCACCGATTGCCGGCGCTTCTGGGCCAAGTACCGCGCCGGCGAAATCGACGCGCAGGAGATCGAGGAGATCGAGGGCAACCTCGCGACCACCGCCGGCACCTGCGCGGTGATGGGTACCGCCTCGACGATGGCCTCGATCGCCGAGGCGCTCGGCATGATCCTGCCGGGGAGCGCGGCGATCCCCGCGGTCCATGCCGATCGGCTGCGCGCCGCCGAGGCGACCGGCCGCGCCGCGATGCGCCTCGCCGCCGAGGGGCTGACCCCGGACCGCATCGTCACCGCGCGCTCGATCGAGAACGCGCTTCGGCTGCTGATGGCGATCGGCGGCTCGACCAATGCGGTGCTGCACCTGACCGCGATCGCCGGGCGCGCCGGGGTCGACATCGACCTGAAGCGCCTCAACGAGATCAGCGACACGACCCCGGTGCTGGTCGACCTGAAGCCGACCGGGCCGCATTACATGGAGGATTTGTTCGCGGCCGGCGGCATCGGCGCGGTGCTGCGCGAATTGCAGCCGCTGCTCGCCCTCGACTGCCCGACCGTGGCCGGCGAGACGCTC
>DATJOB010000149.1:0-5166 GCA_035507475.1 Allostellaceae bacterium
CGCGCTCGCTGACGTCGTTGACGATGCAGTACCCGGCGATGTGCTTCTTCGCGTCGTTGACCGAGACATAGCTCGCCTTGGTGCCGATGACGATCGCCAGCTCGACCTCGTAATCGGTCTTCTCCGAGCCCTTCGGGATGATCACGTCGTCGTTCGGGCCGCAGATGCTGCTCGTCGCCTTCATGAAGAAGATCGGCTCCGAGGGGATCGGCATGCCCGCTTCCTCGGCGTGCTTGCGGTAGTTGAGCCCGATCGCCAGCACCTTGCCGACATTGCCGACGCAGGGGCCGATCCGCGGCGAGCCGGAGACCAGCGGCAGCGTCGCGAGGTCGAGCCGGCGCAGCCGGTCGAGCGAGGCCGGCGCGAGGGTCTCGCCGTTGATGTCCTTGACGGTGCCGGACAGGTCGCGGATGTGGCCGTCGCGGTCGAGGATGCCGGGCTTTTCATGGCCGGCCGGGCCGTAGCGCAGCAGCTTCATCGCAAGGTCTCCTTGGGGTCGGGCAGCAGCTCAGCCGCAAGGTGCCATGCCGGGCGCGAGGCTGTAAATCGGCTTGGCTTCGGCGAAAGCCGGCGTCACGCACCGCCCGTGGAGCGCGCCGCCTCGGCGCCGAGAATCCGCCCGTCGGGCGCCTGGACGAGCACGGCGATCCCCTCGCCCTCGGCGGGCGGCTGGATCGCGAAGCTCGCCGCCTGGCCGGTCCAGTCGCCGATCATCTTGAGCGAGGTGACAGCGTTGCTGTCGACCGCGACGCGGTGGGCGTTCTCGCCGCCGCCGACCGGCGTCGTGCGCTGCAACGCGAAGCGCGCGAGCAGCACGCCGGCGCCGGGCGGCGCAGCGCCGGCGCCGATTGCGACCGAGCGTCGATCGGCCGCGAAGGCGACCGGCGCGACGGCCAGCGGCCTGGCGCGCGCGATCGCCGCCAGCACCGCGGCGCGGTCCGAGCCGATCACGTCCTCGCTGCCCTCGACGACGATCTGCGGGGTATAGATCTGGCCGCCGGTGAGCCGCTTGTCATAGGCGATCTGCCGCTCGGTCGAGTCCGGGCGGGACAGCGGGTCGCGCCACGCGGCGCCGTCCCAGTAGGTGATGTGGAAGGCGAGCGCGACGATGTCGGGGCGCGCCGCCAGCTCGCCGAGCAGCGCATCGGCCGGCGGGCAGGACGAGCAGCCCTGCGAGGTGAAGAGCTCGACGACGACCGGCCGGGTCTCGCCGGCCGCCGCCACGGCCGGCGCCAGCAGCGCGGCCACCAGCCAGACCATCCGCATCGTCCGCCACCTGCGCTTTGTTCGCTCGCGGCAGATTACAGGATGCCGGCGAGCCGCGCGCCGCCGCTGCGGCGACACGGCGGTCAAAACTTCGTGTCGAGCGACTTGAAGTGGCACACGCCGGTGAACTGCCCGCCGAGGCTCGGAATCTGGCTGATCGCGCCGTCGATCCGGTTGACGTGATAGATCGCCTCGTAGCCGTCGTAGCGCACCGCGAACGACAGCACCGTGCGGGTCAGCTCGATGATCTGGGCGGGGCGGCCGCCCTCGGTCTGCACCATCGGCGTCAGCCAATCGACGATGAAGCGCAGCTGCGACGGCTTGTTGACGAGAAAGCCGTTGGCGAACTCGCCGAAGCTGCCCTCGCAGCTCAGCACCCCGGTCGTCGGCTCGATCAGCCACGCCGTCATCGACAGCGCGAGAGCGGCGGCCAAGACCCGTACGTAGCGTCCCATCCCCGACCACGCCGAAGGGGCAAACCATCCGCGCCGCAGTATCGGGTGGCGGCCGGGCGGCGGCAAATCGCGCGCCGGGCGGTCGGCCAAGTGCCGCGCCGGCCGCGGGGTTTCGTCCCGCGGCGGCGGCCGCCGCCGCGTGCCGCGCCGACCCGCCCGGCAGAATCGCCGGCTGCCGCAACCCCATTGCCAGCGGCGCGGTTTCGTCCCACAGTTTCGGCAACACGGCTGCAAAGGCCGGTCGAACGTCCATGCGGACGGCGCAGAACGTGGCGAACACAGGGAGGTAGTAGATGCCCGACATGCCGGCGATTGCGGTACTCGGCCGCAAGCTCGACAGCATCCCGTTCAGCTCATATCACATCGCGGTCATCCTGGTGCTGGGGCTGGTCGGCTTCACCGACGGCTACGATCTGGCGCTGACCGGCTCGCTCCTGGTGCTCGCCAAGGAGCCGCTGCACATCACGCCCGACCAGATCCGCTGGCTGACCGTCGCGGCGACGATGTTCGTCGTGGTCGGCGGCTTCATCTCGGCGGCGATTTCGGACCATGTCAGCCGCAAGACGATCATCCAGATCGGCGTCGTCGCCATGACCTTCTTCACGCTGCTGATCCCCTTCGTGCAGACCGCCGAACAGCTGATCGTCGTCCGGCTGCTGACGGGTGTCGGGCTCGGTTTTGCGATCACCGCGCCCTTTCCGGTCGCCGCCGAGCTGATGCCGGCGCAGCACCGGCGGACCTACGGGGCGATCTACGAGATCTGCCTGGCGAGCGCGTTCGTCTTGCTGCCGTTTGTCGGAGGGCTCCTGGCCGGCACGCAGAACGGCTTCCGCTGGATCGCGCTGCCCGGCGGGCTGGCGCTGTTCGTCGTGCCGGTGCTCGTGCACCTGGTGATCCCGCAGAGCGCGCGCTGGCAGTTGCGCCACGGCCAGACCGAGGCGGCGGTCGCGACGGTGAACGATTTCATCCGGCGCTGCGGCAACAAGGTGGCGCCGCTGACCGTCGCCGAACTTGGCACGAACCTCGCCGAAGCGCGCCAGCAGCTGCCGCGCTTCAGCGCTCTGTTCGCGCCCGGGCAGTTCCGCTGGACCGCGGTCGGGATCGTCACGGCGATGTGCGCCGGCGCGGCCTATTACCTGATCGCGATCCTCTTGCCCAAGGCGCTGATCGAGCAGGGCGGTGCGGTGAGCACGGGTTTCGCGGTCACCACGATCGTGTTCCTCGCGACGATCCCGGGGAAGGCATTCAACGCCTACTTGATGGAGGTGATCGGCCGGCGCTGGACCATCGCCTATTCGCTGTCCGGCGCATTTCCCGGTCTCGTGCTGATGGCGACCGCCCATCTGACTGGCGACTGGGCGGGCATCACGATGACGACGGGGGCGGTCATCCTCGGCTTTACCGCGCTGTCGTCGTTCACCGCGACGCGGGTCTATCTGTCGGAGCAGTTCCCGACCGCGCTGCGCGGCCGCGGCAACGTGTTCGGCGAGGCGTTCGGCCGGATCTTCGCGGGCGTGCTGGCGCCGTTCCTGATGGAGCCGCATGTCGGCGAGCCGTTCACCTTCTTCGGCGCGATCGTCGTCGTCGTGCTGTGCGGCGCCTTCATCCCGCTGCTGTTCGGCAAGGAGACGGTCGGCCAGCTCGAGAACGTCGCCGGCGAACGCGAATTGGCGCTCGCCGCGGCCGACTAGCGGCCCGCCGACACCAGCGCCTGCTGCATCGCGAGGTCGTCCTCGATAAAGAAGCGGACGACCTCGTCGATGCCGGAATCGCGTTCGAAGCCGAGGCGGTCGGCGCGCGGCGTCGCCAGCGCCATCGGCCAGCTCGAAATGATGCGCTGGATCGCCGGGTCGGGCTGCCAGGCGATGCGCCGGTAGGCGGCGTCGCCGGCGGCGCGGCGCAGCGCTTCGGCCATCTCGCCGACGCTGACCGAGAAGCCGGGGACCTGCAGCGAGCGGTCGGCGCCGAGCGCCTCGCCGGGCAGGTCGAGCGCGTGGGCGAGCGCGGCGACGACGCGCCGCGGCGAGGCCAGCGCCATCACCGTCTCGGGCGCGACCGGGCACACCGCGTCCTTGCCGCAGAGCGGCTCGCGGATCATCGACGAGGCGAAGGTCGAGGCGGCGCGGTTCGGCAGGCCGGGGCGCACGACGACGGTCGGCAGGCGCAGCGCGCGCCCGTCGACAAATCCCTTGCGGGTGTAGTCGTTGACCAGCAGCTCGCCGATCGCCTTTTGCGTCCCGTAGGAGCTTTGCGGGGTGAGCGCGGTGTCCTCGCCGACCGCCGGCGGCAGGCTCCCGCCATAGACCGCGAGCGAGCTGGCGAAGACGAGCTTCGGCGTGCCGCCCAGCGCGCGGCACGCGTCGAGCACCGCGCGGGTGCCGTCGAGATTGACCCGGTAGCCGAGATCGGTATCGGCCTCCGCCTGGCCGCTGACGATCGCCGCGAGGTGGCAGACCGCAGCGGTGGCCGATTTTGTTCCGTGGGGGGCGATCAGCCGCGCGACGGTGTCGCGGTCGGCGATGTCGCCGGTCACCAGCCGGACCCGGTCGTCCGCGGGCAGCGGCAAGGCGGACGCGGCGTTGTCGAACAGCACCAGCTCGTCGACCGGACCCGAGGCGCAGCCGCGCTCGAGCAGCAGCATCGCCAACCGCCGGCCGAGAAAGCCGCAGCCGCCGGTGATCACGATCTTCATCGATTGCCCTTCAAGCGCCAAGGCCGGGCTTGGCCCGACCATCCACGGATTGTATGAGAGTATTCGTGGACCCCCGGGTCAAGCCCGGGGGAAGCGAAGAATTGGTTGAGGGGTGACCGCATGGGACCGCTCGCAGGCATCAGGATCGTCGAGCTCGCCGGCATCGGGCCGGGGCCGTTCTGCGCGATGCTGCTCAGCGACATGGGCGCCGAGGTGGTGCGCGTCGACCGCGCCGCGAATGTCGGCAGCGACACCGACCGCGACGGCAACGACGCGCGCTTCAACCTGTTGTCGCGCGGGCGCCGCAACATCGCCGTCGATCTCAAGACCAAGGCCGGGCAGGACGCGGTGCTGCGCCTCGTCGAGCAGGCGGACGGGCTGATCGAAGGGTTCCGGCCGGGGGTCATGGAGCGGCTCGGGCTCGCCCCGGAGATCTGCCTCGCGCGCAACCCGAAGCTGGTCTACGGCCGGATGACCGGCTGGGGCCAGGACGGACCGATCGCGCACGTCGCCGGGCACGACATCAACTACATCGCGCTCTCGGGGGCGCTGGCGACGATCGGCGAGCCGGGCGGGCCGCCGGTGCCGCCGCTCAACCTCGTCGGCGATTTCGGCGGCGGCGCGCTCTATCTGGCGATGGGGATGCTTGCCGGGATCATCAGCGCGCGCGCCACCGGCAAGGGCCAGGTCGTCGATTGCTCGATGGTCGAGGGCGCCGCCTCGCTGATGATGATGATGTACGGCGCGCTCGCC
>DATJOB010000150.1:0-5475 GCA_035507475.1 Allostellaceae bacterium
CCATTCGCCGGGGCCGGCGGCGATAAACAACGCGCCCGTCATCGGCCGCGATAGCCGAGGCCGGCGAGGAGCTGCGCGGTCTCGTAGAGCGGCAGCCCGACCGCGTTCGAATAGGAGCCGGAGAGCCACGGGATCAGCGCCGCGGCGCGGCCCTGGATCGCATACCCGCCCGCCTTGTCGCGCCACTCGCCGGTCGCGAGATAGGCGCTGAGCTCGCGGTCGGCGAGCCGCTTCATCATCACCTGCGTCGTCACCCGCCGGGTCGCGAGCTTGCCGTCCGGGGCGATCACCGCGATCGCGCCGTGGATGCGATGCCGGCGTCCCGACAGCAGCGTCAGGAAGCGGCGTGCCGCCGCCTCGTCCGCCGGTTTCCCGAGGATGCGCCGGCCGCAGGCGACGACCGTATCGGCGGCCAGGATGAAGGCGCCGGGATGGCGCGGCCGCACCGTCTCGGCCTTCGCCCGCGCCAGGCGCAGCACGTGCGGCGCCGGCAATTCGCCGGGAAGCGGCGTCTCGTCGATCTCGGCGGGGTCGACGCGGTCGGGCACGATGCCGATCTGGCGCAGCAGGTCGAGACGGCGCGGCGAGGCGGAGGCGAGCACCAGGATCGGCATCGCCCGGCGCTCAGGCGCGCAGATGCAGCACGCAGATGAGCGTGAAGAGGCGCCGCCCGGTGGGGTGATCGAGGGCGACCTTGTCCGCCAGCCGCTCGATGAGCAGCGCCGACCCTTCGTCGTGCAGCGCCCGCCGGCCGGCGTCGATCGCCTCGACCTGGGCGAGGTTCTGCCGACGCACCGCGTCGTAATAGCTCTCGCAGACGACAAAGTAGTCCTTGACGATGCGGCGGAACGGGGCGAGCCCGAGCTGGACCGTCTCGCGCGACGCGCTGCCCGCGATGTCGATCAGCAGGCGGTTCTCCTCGATCGCCAGATGCAGCGCGAACGGCCCGGTCTGTCCCGAGGCCGGGACGAAACTGTTCTCGTGCAACAGGTCGGCGATGGCGGCGGCGCGCTCGCTCTCGATCTGCGGGCTGCGCCTTACCACGCTGCGCTCGTCGAGCGTGATCGCGGCGATCCGCTGGGTCATCGGTTGAGCCGGATCGCGAGCGACAGGGCATGCGCGTCGAGCCCCTCGGCCTCGGCCAACCGGATCGCCGCGGGAGCGAGCGCTGCCAGGCCCTCGGCGTCGCAGGCGACGAGCGTCGTCCGCTTCATGAAGTCGAGGACGCCGAGCCCCGAGGCGAAGCGCGCGCTGCGCGCGGTCGGCAGCACGTGGTTGGGCCCGGCGATATAGTCGCCGACCGCTTCGGGTGTGTAGCGGCCGAGAAAGATCGCGCCGGCGTGGCGGATGCGGGCGGCGAAGCTCTCCGCCTCGTCGAGCGCCAGTTCGAGGTGCTCGGGTGCGACGCGGTCGACGAGCGCGGCCGCCTCGCTCCAATCCGCGACCAGGACGATTGCGCCGTAGCGCTCCCAGCTGGTCCGGGCAATACCGGCGCGCGGCAATGTTTTCAGATGGTTGCTGATAGATTCTTCAACTGCCGCGGCAAATTGGGGATCGTCGGTGACGAGGATCGCCTGCGCCGATGCGTCGTGCTCGGCCTGTGACAGCAGGTCGGCGGCGATCCATGCCGGGTCGTTGCCGGAATCGGCGACCACCAGGATCTCCGACGGTCCGGCGATCATGTCGATGCCGACCCGGCCGAAGACGCGCCGCTTGGCGGCGGCGACATAGGCGTTGCCCGGGCCGACGATCTTGTCGACCGGCGCGATCGTCGCGGTGCCGTAAGCGAGCGCCGCGACCGCCTGCGCACCGCCGACACGGTAGACCTCGTCGATGCCGGCGAGCCGCGCCGCGGCCATGACCAGCGGGTTCAGCACGCCGTCGGGCGTCGGCACCGCCATCACCAGCCGTCCGACGCCGGCGACCTTGGCGGGGATCGCATTCATCAGTACCGACGACGGATAGGCCGCGGTGCCGCCCGGTACGTAGAGGCCGGCGCTGGCCAGCGGCCGCCAGACCATGCCGAGCCGCACGCCGATCTCGTCGACATAGTCGATCGGCTGCGGCACCTGGCGCCGGTGGAAGCTCTCGATGCGGTCGGCGGCGGTGCGCAGCGCGGCGACCGTCTCGGCCGGCGCGCGGTCGGCGGCCTCGGCGATCTCTGCCGCCGAGAGGCGCAGCCGGCCGGCGTCGAGCGCGACGCGGTCGAAGCGCGCGGTGTAGTCGACGAGCGCCGCGTCGCCGCGCCGCGCGACGTCGTCGAGGATCGCCGCGACCGTCGCATCGACATCCGCCTCGGTCTCGCGCTTGGCGGCGAGGAATGCGGCGAAGGCCGCCGCGAAACCGGTGTCGCTCGTGTCGAGCCTGAGCGCCATCGCCGTCAGGCCGGCACCCGACGCCGGACCGCGTCTGTCGCCTCGCGCAGCGCGTCGATCCAGTAGCCGAGTTCCTCCGGGCGGGTCTTGAGCGCCGGGCGGTTGACGATCAGCCGCGACGTGATGTCGGCGATGTGCTCGACCTCGACGAGCCCGTTGGCCTTGAGCGTCGAGCCGGTCTGCACGAGGTCGACGATGTGGCGGCAGAGGCCGAGGCTCGGCGCCAGCTCGACCGCGCCGTTCAACTTGATGCACTCGGCCTGGACGCCGCGCGCGGCAAAGTGGCGTCGGGCGACCTCCGGATATTTGGTGGCGATGCGGATGTGGCTCCAGCTGCGCGGGTCCTCGCCGGCTGTCGCGCCGGCCGGCGCGGCGACCATCATCCGGCAATGGCCGACATCGAGGTCGAGCGGCGCATAGATCTCGCTGTAGTCGAACTCCATCAGCACGTCGTTGCCGGCGATGCCGAGCTGCGCGGCACCGAAGGCGACATAGGTGGCGACGTCGAAGCTGCGCACGCGGATCAGGTCGAGGCCGGGCTCGGCGGTGGCAAAGCGCAGCTGCCGCGCCGCCGGATCCTCGAACGCCGGTTCCGGGACGATGCCCGCGGCACGCAGCAGCGGCATCACCTCGCCGAGGATGCGGCCGTTGGGCAGCGCCATCACCAGCTTGTCGCCGTCGGCGCGCGGCGCGGGCCGGCGCGCGGTCATCGCCGGTCGTCCACTTCGTGGTCGGGGCGCCACGCGGTCGGCCACGGCTCGCCGACGTCGCTGGCATGGACGCGCAGCGCACCTGCCTTCAGGCGCAGCCCGGCGCCGCCCGAGAAGTCGAGATGGACGATGCCGCCCGCCTCGCCGAGGCGGATCGCCAGCAGCGACAGGATGCGGTCGTCGTCGCGCCGGCGAAAGCCGCGATAGGCGACGTGCTCGACCTCGCCGAAGGACAGCGCGCAGAGCGTGCGCTCGAAACCGGTCTCGCCGTCGGCGCCGTCGGGCTTCGCCTCCCAGCGGAAGCGGTTGGCGACCAGCGTGAAGCGCCGCGCCGCGCGGTCATAGGTGAAGTCCGCGACGGCGACGAGCGCGTCCTGCAACACCGCCGAGATGACCGCGAGGTCCTCGGGATCCTCGGCGCGCAGCTTGAGGGGTACGTCAGGCGCCACCGTGCACCCGCTCGATGCGCGCCCCGCACGCGCCCAGTTTCTCCTCGAGCCGCTCGTAGCCGCGGTCGAGATGATGGACGCCGCTGATCACCGTTTCGCCCTCGGCGACCAGCCCGGCAATGACCAGCGAGACCGAGGCGCGCAGATCGGTCGCCATGACCGGCGCGCCGGTCAGCCGCCTGACGCCGCGCACCAGCGCCGAGGGCCCCTGGACGTTGATGTTGGCGCCGAGCCGCATCAGCTCCGGCACATGCATGAAGCGGTTCTCGAAAATCGTCTCGGTAATCATCGCCGCGCCGTCGGCGATCGTCATCAGCGCCATGACCTGTGCCTGCAGATCGGTCGGGAAACCAGGGTAGGGCTCGGTCATCACGTCGACGCCGTCGATCCGCCCGGTGCTGCGCCGCACCAGGATGCCGCCGTCGGTCTCGCTCATGCGGATGTCGGCGTGCTCGAGGATGCGCACCACCGCTTCGAGATGGTCGAGCCGTCCGCCTTCGAGCCGCACCTCGCCGCCGGCGGCGGCGATCGCCATGATGTAGGTGCCGGTCTCGATGCGGTCCGGAATGACGCTGTGCCGCGCGCCGTGCAGGCTGGGGACGCCCTGCACGGTGAGGCGGTCGGTGCCGATCCCTTCGATCCGCGCACCCATCGCGTTGAGCGAGGCGGCGAGGTCGGTGATCTCGGGCTCGCGCGCGGCGTTGACCAGGACGCTCTCGCCCTCGGCCAGGACCGCAGCCATCAGGATGTGCTCGGTGGCGCCGACCGAGACGCTGGGAAAGGCGATCTCCGCGCCCCTGAGGCCGTTCGGCGCGCGCGCCTCGATATAGCCGCCCTGCAGCTCGACCTCGGCGCCGAGGCGCTGCAGCCCCTTGATGTGCAGATCGACCGGGCGCACGCCGATCTCGTCGCCGCCGGGCAGCGAGACCCGTGCCTCGCCGCAGCGCGCGACGAGCGGGCCGAGCACCAGGAACGAGGCGCGCATGCGGCGGACGAGGTCGTAGGGCGCGGTGGTCGAGGTGATGTTGCGCGCCGACAGTTCGAGGACGTGCGAGGGCATGCCGGGCGCGGCGCGGCGCGGCGTGGCGACCACCCCGTGCTGCTCGAGCAGCTGGCGCATCGAGGCGATGTCGGCGAGGTCCGGCAGGTTGCCGAGCACCACCGGCTCGTCGGTCAGCAGGCTCGCCGCCATCAGCGGCAGGGCCGCGTTTTTCGCACCGGCGATCGGGATCGTGCCGGACAGCGGCAGACCCCCGCGGATCACGATCTTGTCCATGCCTACGGCTCTCCATGCGCCCGTTTTTTGGCAAACGCGGCGCGCCGGTCCTCGGCCGTTCTCTCGCGCAAGCTTTTACTGAAGCCGCCCCCGCGGCTCAACCCTGCGGCTCAACCCCGCGGCTCAACCCCGCGGCTCGGCGTCCTCCTCGGGCGCCGTCGCCGGCTGGCGCTCGCGCGACTGCTCCTTGCGGCGGCGCAGGTTTTCGCGCAGCGCCTCGGCGAGGCGCCGCTCGCGCGCCGCGCGCTCGGCCTGGCGGGCCGGCGTGAGGTGCGGCGGCTCAGCCACCCTCGCGCAGCGTCAGACGCCGAGCCGATGCCCGATCGCCTCGGCCTCGCGCAAATGATGGCGCAGCTCGGGCAGCATGCCGCGCGCCCAACGCTTGGCGCGCGGGTCGCCGCCGCCGTTCGCCTCGCTCTCGAAGAGCGCGATCATGTCGCGGTGCGCCTTGATGACGAGGCCAACATACTGGCGGTCGAATTCGGGTCCGGTCGAGGTGAGCAGCTCGGGCGGCGGCTGGTCGGGCGGCGGCGCGGCGGTGATGTGGAGCCGCTTGGCGAGCGCCGCCAGCTGCTGGTTGGCGTGCGTGTGGCCGCTCACCATCCGCTCGGCGAGGGTGCGGATCGGGCGCGTCGTCGCCTTGCTGCGGGCGAGCCGGCCCATGC
>DATJOB010000151.1:0-2862 GCA_035507475.1 Allostellaceae bacterium
GGGGCGGCGCGTTGCCCGGCGCCGAGAGCGCGGCCGGGGAATAGGGTTCGGTCATCCGCATCGTCATCCTCGCGATCGGCAAGCAGCGTCGGGGACCGCTCGGCGACCTTCAGGCGCTCTATCTCGGCCGCCTCACCCCGCCGCCGCAGATCGTCGAGCTGGAGGAAAAGAAGAAGCTGCCCCCGGCGCAGCTGCAGGCGCGCGAGGCCGAGCTGATCCTCGCCGCGCTGCCGGCGGGCGCGCGGCTTGTCGCGCTCGACGAGCACGGGGCGGCGTGGTCGAGCCGCGATCTCGCCGAGCGGCTGGCGCAATGGGGCGACCACGGCACCGCGACGCTGGCCTTTGCGATCGGCGGTGCCGACGGGCACGGCCGCGCCGTCATCGAGCGCGCCGACGCGGTGCTGTCACTGGGCGCGATGACCTGGCCGCATTTGCTGGTGCGCGGGATGCTGCTCGAACAGCTCTACCGGGCGCAGCAGATCCTCGCGGGGCATCCCTACCACCGCGACTGAGCGGCGCAACCTATCGCGGCGCGGCCTGTTTCGCGTATAACCGCGCGGCAACCAAAGGTCTTTCGCGATGTTTCACCGCCCGCGTCCGGTCGTGCTGTGCATCCTCGATGGCTGGGGCGAGCGGCCCGATGCCGCCGACAACGCCATCACCCAGGCCAAGACGCCGGCCTGGCACCGCCTGACGGCGCGCTGGCCGCATTCGCGTCTCGAGGCGAGCGAGCATTTTGTCGGCTTGCCCGACGGGCAGATGGGCAATTCCGAGGTCGGCCACACCAATCTCGGCGCCGGCCGCGTGGTGATGCAGGACCTGCCGCGGATCGACCAGGCGGTCAAATCGGGCGAGTTGGCGAAGATGCCGGCGCTCACCGAGTTCATCGCCAAAGTCAAGAAAGCGGGCGGCACCGTGCATGTCGCGGGGCTGATGTCACCGGGCGGGGTGCATTCGCACCAAGGCCAGATCGCCGCGCTGGCGCGGATCGTCGCCGAGGCCGGGGTCAAGGTCGCGGTCCATGCGATCCTCGATGGCCGCGACACGCCGCCCAAATCGGCCAAGGGGTATCTGAAGCAATTCGCCGCCGACACCAAGGGCGCCGCAGTCGCGGTCGCGACGGCGGGCGGGCGGTTCTACGCGATGGACCGCGACAAGCGCTGGGATCGCGTCGAGAAGGCCTATGCCGCGCTGCGCGAAGGAAAGGGCGAGAAAGCCGCCGATGCGATCGCCGCGGTCGAGGCCGGCTATGGCCGCGGCGAGACCGACGAGTTCGTGCTGCCGACGATCGTCGGCGGCTACAAGGGCATGCAGGACGGCGACGGGCTGCTGCTCGCCAATTTCCGCGCCGACCGCATCCGCGAGATTGCCGCCGCGCTGCTCGACCAAGGTTTTTCGGGCTTCAAACGCGGCCGCCAGGTCAAATTCTCCGCCGCGCTCGGCCTTGTGGAATATTCCGAGCAGCTGAACCGCTTCCTTGCCACGCTGTTCCCGCCCGCCGATCTCAGCGACACGTTCGGCGAGATCGTCGCCAAGGCCGGGATGACCCAGCTGCGCATCGCCGAGACCGAGAAATACGCCCACGTCACCTTTTTCTTCAACGGCGGGCGCGAGACGGTCTTTCCCGGCGAGGAGCGCATCCTCGTGCCCTCGCCCAAGGTCGCGACCTACGACCAGCAGCCGCAAATGTCGGCGCCCGAGGTAACCGACAAGGTCGTCGCGGCGATCCAGTCGGGGAAGTTCGACGTCGTCGTGCTCAACTACGCCAATACCGACATGGTCGGCCATACCGGCATCATCGCCGCCGCCGAGCACGCGGTCGAGACCGTCGACCAATGCCTTGGACGGCTCGCGACCGCGGTCGAAGAAGCCGGCGGCACGCTCGTCATCACCGCGGACCACGGCAATGCCGAGATGATGCGCGACCCCGAAACCGGCGAGCCGCACACCGCGCACACGACAAACCCGGTGCCGTTCATCGTCGTCAACCCGCCGGTGGCGATCCGCCATCTCGACGACGGCCGGCTTGCCGATGTCGCGCCGACGCTGCTGGCGCTGCTCGGTCTCGAACGGCCGGCGGCGATGACCGGCCATTCGCTGATCGTCGACGATGCGCGGATGCGCGCCGCCGACTGAACCGTTCGTGGTGCGTCGTCGGGGTGGGCTCGGTCCCGCCGCCCTTGTCTTTCTTGTTATGGCGCTGGGCGCGGCCACGCCTGTCGCCGCGGCACCGCCTGCGCCGCTGGAGGGCGAGGTGACGCAGCTCGACGCGTTGCGTCAGCAATGCATCGGCCTCGCGGCCACGGTGCAGCAGCGCGAGAAATCGATCGGCGCACTCGATCTGGCGATCGACGTCATGCTGCGCGGCGTCGCAGCCAAGAAACAGGAGATCGCCCAGAGCCGCGACAAGCAGGAGGCGCTTCTCGGCGCGCTCGAACGCCTGGCGCGCGCGCCGCCCGAAGCGCTCGCCTTCGTGCCCGAGGGTCCGGTGGACCGCCAGCGCAGCGCAATCCTTATCGGCGCCGCGGTGCCGGCACTGAGCGCCGAGGCGAAGCAGCTCGGCGGCCAGCTCGCCACGCTGTCGAATGTGCAAAGCCAGATCGATGCGCGCCGCAAGGACGTCGACGACGCGCGCGCCGCCCTCGCCAAGCTGCGCGACCAGCTGGCGCAGCTCGCCGGCCGCCGCAACGCGCTGATCGGTCAGATGCTGCATGACGACGGCAAGAGCGCGTCGGGCGAGCTCGGCGAGCAGGCGACCGATCTCTTCGACCTGATCAAGAAGGCCGATGCCGCGAGCGAGCAGCGCGACAAGGACCTCGTGGTGCGGCTGCGCGTGCTCTACGGCGTGACCGCCAAGGGCTC
>DATJOB010000152.1:0-6136 GCA_035507475.1 Allostellaceae bacterium
CATCGTTTCGCCAGATGTCGTTCCCGCGGACATCGTTCCGCCAGAGATCGTTCCGCCGGATGTCGTCCCGGCTGACACCGCTCCGGCGGACATGGCTGCAGCGGAACCGTTGCCGGCCGCCGGGCGGCGCGCCCGCTTCCGCGGCACGCTCGACCGGCTGACGGCGCGGCTCGCCGCGGTCGAGACCCGGCTGCGGCTCTCCGGCCTGGTGGCGCTGACCGGGGTGGTGGTGGCGGTCGGCGCCTATGCCGGCGGGGCCTATCTGGCCGGGCTCGCCAGCGGCGGCGGCGACGGCGCGGCGCGCAGCCGGTCGCCGGTTGCGCTACCGGCACCGAGCGTCCAACCGGCGCCGGTCGCCACCTCCGCGCTGCCCACGAACCCGCTGCCCCCGTCACCGGCCGCCGCGCCGGCGGCGCCCGGTCCGCCGCCCACCGATCCGGCGGCGCGCGCCGCCTACTACCTGGCGCAGGCGAAGGCCGGCGACGCCGCCGCGCAATACGATGCCGGCGTGCTGTACGCGGCCGGCGAGGGCGTGGTGCAGGATTATGCCAGCGCCGCGGCGTGGTTCCGCGCCGCGGCGGCGCACGGCAATGTCGCGGCGGAATACAATCTCGGGGTGCTCTACGAGCGCGGCCTCGGCGTGCCGGCCGACCGCAACGAGGCGCTCAACTGGTATCGCAGCGCCGCCGACCAGAGCTACGCGCCGGCGCAATACAACCTGGCGCTGTCCTACGCCGAGGGCCGTGGCACGACGCAGGATCTGGCGGCGGCCGCCCGCTGGTACCGGCGCGCGGCCGAGCAGGGCGTCGCGCCGGCGATGACCAACCTGGCGATCCTCTACGAGCGCGGCGACGGCCTCGACCGCTCGCCGGTCGACGCCTATGCCTGGTACCGCGCCGCCGCCGAGCGGGGCGACGCCGACGCCAAGGAGCGCGCCGGCCAGCTCTTCCAGCACTTCACTGACCGCGACAAGGCGCGCGCCGAAGGGCTCGCCGCGACGATCGGCGCGGCGCTCGACGCTACCGCGCCGCGCAGCTGAGCCTGAGCGGGGCCGGGCCGGAAAGCAGCGCTCCGGCGCGCACCCACCAGTGCGGGTTCTCGGCGGCGAGGCGCGCCGCCGCCTCGTCCGCGGCGCTGCGCCGGGCGAAGAGCCCGAAGCAGGTGGCGCCGCTGCCGCTCATCCGCGCCAGTTCGAGCCGCGGCAACTTTTCCAGCCGGTCGAGCACCGCGGCGATCTCCGGCAGCAGGCGGGTCGCGCTCTCGGTCAGATCGTTGCGGCAGCCGCGCAACAGCGCCAGCAGCCCCGCCGTGTCGAGCCGGTCCGCGCGCGGCACCTCGCGCGCGGTGAATGCGCCCTCCCGGGTGCGGAACACCGAAGCGGTCGCCAGCTCGCGGCGCGGGTTGACGAGCACGATGCCGAGCGCCGGCAGCTCCGGCAGCGGCGCGATCCGCTCGCCGATGCCGCCGATCCAGGCGGGCCGCCCGTCGAGGCAGGCCGGCACGTCGGCGCCGAGCGCGCCGGCGAGCCGCATCGCCGCGGCGTCGAGCGGCACGCGCCAGAGCGCGGCGAGGGCGCGCAGCGCCGCCGCCGCGTCGCTCGACCCGCCGCCGATCCCCGAGGCGATCGGGAGCCGCTTGTCGAGCCGCAGCTGCGCCGCCGGCGCGACGCCGTGCGCGGCGGCGAGACCGCGCGCCGCGCGCAGCACCAGGTTGTCCTCGCCGAGCCCGGCGAGGGCGGCGGCCTCCGGGCCGTCGAGCGCGAGCGACAGCGCCGCGCCCGGCGCGGCGACGACCTCGTCGCCGATATCGGCGAAGGCGACGAGGCTGTCGAGCCGGTGATAGCCGTCCGGCCGCCGGCCGAGGACGTGAAGGTAGAGGTTGATCTTGGCCGGCGCGAAGGCGACGACCGCTTCGCCCGGCGGAACGGCGCTCAGCCGCCGCGCTCCGCCGGCGCGGCCGGGGTGCCGGGTGCGGGCGTCGAGGCCGGCGTTGCCGCCGGGCCGAGCCCCTTGTCGAGCTTCGCTTCGATCGCCGGGACCTCGTCCTTTTCGGGGCCGAATTGCAGCGCCCGGCGCCACTGGTATCGCGCCTCGGTCAGCCGCCCGCTGCGCCAGTACGCATCGCCCAGATGGTCGTTGATCGTCGGATCGGAGGGCACCAGCTCGACCGCGCGTTCGAGGTACTCGACGGCGTTGGCGTAATCGCCCATGCGGTAGTGCGCCCAGCCGAGGCTGTCGACGATGTAGCCGTCCTCGGGGCGCAGCTCGACCGCCTTCTCGATCATCTTCAATCCCTGGTCGAGCTTGATGCCCTTGTCGATCCAGGAATAGCCCAGATAGTTGAGGATCAGCGGCTGGTCGGGCTTCAGCTCGAGGGCGTGTTCGAGATCGGCCTCCGCCTTCTGCCACTGGCCGGCGCGCTCGTAAGAGACGCCGCGGTCGTAGAACAGCGCCCAGCGGTCGGGCAGGCCATCGGCGGCGGCCCGCTCGATCGCCTCGTTATAGGCCGTCGCCGCCTCGGCGAAGCGCTTCTTGTTGCGCAGCACATCGCCGAGCTGGACGTCGGCGCCGACCGTCTTCGGCGCCTCGGCCGCCATCTGCTTGAGCTGGGCGATCGCCTCGTCGGTGCGGTCGAGCTCGGCGAGGTCGGCCGCGACGCGCAGCCGCGCCGACCAGGAATAGGGCGAGCTGCGCGGCACCTGTTCGAGCACGGCGAGGCTCTGGTCCGCCTTGTCCTGGGTCGCCAGCACGTCGGCCAGGAGCAACTGGGCGAGCCGGAAATTCGGCTGCAGCGCCAGCGCGAATCGGTCATAGACTAGCGCCAGGTCGATCGTCTCGCTCTGGTTGAGCACGCTCGCCAGGTCGAACATCGCCTCGGCCAGCCCCTCCGAGGCCGAGCCGATCAGCGGTTTCGGCACGCCGGGCGGGCGCGCCGCCAGCACCGTCTGCGCGATCTCGCTGCCGGCGTTCTGATCGATGAATTTCTTGTAGAGCGCCTTCGCCTTGTCGGCCTGGCCGTGGCGCTCGTAGAAATTGGCGATCGCGTCGGTCAGCCGCCAGTTGAGCTGCTGGTTCTCCGACAGCGTCTTCTCGAAAGAGGCCTGCGCCTTGTCGGCCTGGCCGGCGAAGTCGTAGAGCAGGCCCAGCTGGAAGTTCATCAGCGGCTTGAAGCCGTTGAACTTGTCGAGCTGCTGCAGCGCGGTGTCGGCGCCGGCGAGATCGCCCGCCGCCATCCGGGTCCAGGCGAGCACCAGCGGGGCGAGAAAGCGGTGGACGCCGTCCTGCGGCAGTGCCGAGGCGTATTTGATGGCGGCGCCGGTGTCGCCCGCCTTCAGCCGGTCGACGAGCAGCACCAGCTGGGCGAGCGCGTCGCTCGGATCGAGCTTCAGCTCCTGGTCGGCGAGCGCGCGGGCGCGGTCGAAATCGCCGGCGCCGACCGCCATCAAGAAGGTGCGGCTGATCAGCTCGGGCGCGTTCGGGTCGGCCGACATCGCCTTGTCGAACCAGGCGACCGCCGCGGGGTAGTCGCGCAGCTGCTCGGCATGGCGACCGGCGAGATAGGTGCCGTAGACGTTGGCGGCGGCCTTGGACGGCGGCTTGCCCTCGGTGGTCGCCGGCGTCGGCGCGGCGAATGCCGGCAGCGCGAGCAGCAGCGACGTCGCCAGCGCCGCCGGACCCAGTACTACCGGACCCAATGCTACCGGACGCCGTGCTACCGGACTGCGTGCCACCAGACCCCGGGCGCCTCGATAGAAACCGGTCGCTGCCATTGCCATTGCCGCCATCCGCTTCTGCCGCGCGCGGCGGCGTCCCTTACATGTTCGGGTAGTTCGGCCCGCCGCCGCCCTCTGGTACTACCCAATCGATATTCTGTTCCGGGTCTTTAATGTCGCAGGTCTTGCAGTGCACGCAGTTCTGCGCGTTGATCTGCAGCCGTTTGCCGCCGCTCGCCGCGTCGTCGACGATCTCGTAGACCCCGGCCGGACAATAGCGCTGTTCGGGAGAATCGTAGAGACGGTAATTGATTGAAATCGCCTTTTGCGGTTCGCGCAGCCGGAGATGCGCGGGCTGGTTCTCCTCGTGGTTGGTGTTGGAGATGAAGACCGACGACAGGCGGTCGAAGGTGAGCTTGCCGTCGGGGCGCGGATAGGCGATCCGCCGGGCCTGCGCGGCCCGCGTCAGCTGGTCGTAGTCGGCATGGTTGTGGAAGGTCCACGGCGCACGGCCGCGCAGCACATAGGTGTCGAACGCGGCATGGGCGAGCCCCGCCCAGAGGCCGAGGCGGAAGCCGGGCCGGATGTTGCGCACGCGATAGAGCTCGTCCCACACCCAGCTCTGTTCGAGGCCGGCGCGCACGCTGGCGCGGGCGTCGCCGTTGAGCCGCGCGAACACCGCCTCCGCGCCGACCATCCCCGACTTCATCGCGGTGTGGCTGCCCTTGATCTTCGGCACGTTGACAAAGCCGGCGGCGCAGCCGATCAGCGCCCCGCCGGGGAAATCGAGAAGCGGGATCGACTGGAACCCGCCCTCGTTCAGCGCCCGCGCGCCATAGCAGACGCGCCGCCCGCCCTCGAAGAAGCCGCGGATCGCGGGATGCGTCTTGAAGCGCTGGAACTCCTCGAACGGCGAGAGATACGGGTTCTCGTAATCGAGCCCGATGACGAACCCGACCGACACCTGCCCGCCCGCGAGGTGATAGAGGAACGAGCCGCCATAGGTGCGGTTGTCGAGCGGCCAGCCGACGGTGTGGACGATGAGGCCCGGCTGGTGCCTGGCCGGATCGATCTCCCACAGCTCCTTGATGCCGATCGCGTAGGTCTGCGGGTCGCAAGCGTCGCGCAGCTTGAAGCGGTGGACCAGCGTCTTGGTCAGCGAGCCGCGGGCGCCCTCGGCGAACAGCGTCTCGCGGCCGCGCAGCTCGACGCCGGGCTGGTGGTTGGCGGTCGGCTCGCCGTCCTTGCCGATCCCCATGTCGCCGGTCGCGACCCCGACCACCCGGCCGCCCTCGCCGTAGAGCACCTCGGCCGCGGCGAAGCCGGGATAGATCTCGACCCCGAGCTCCTCGGCCTGCGTCGCCAGCCAGCGGCAGAGATTGCCGAGGCTGATGATGTAATTGCCGCGGTTGTGCATCTGCGGCGGCGTCGGCAGGCGGTAGGCCTTGCGCTCGCTCAGCAGCAGGAAGCGGTCCTCGCCGGCCGGCGTGTCGAGCGGCGCGCCGCGCTCGCGCCAATCGGGGATCAGCTCGTCGAGCGCGCGCGTCTCGAACACCGCGCCCGACATGATATGCGCGCCGACCTCGGAGCCCTTGTCGACGACGCAGACCGCCAGCTCCTGTTCGGCCGCGACGGCGAGCTGCTTCAGCCGGATCGCCGCAGCGAGCCCCGCCGGCCCGGCGCCAACGATGACCACGTCATACTCCATCCGCTCGCGTTCGACGTCCGCCACCGCGCACCTCGGCGTCAATTTTCGCGGCGGTTATATATGATCGCGGCGAAAACGGGAGGCCGATGGTAGGCTTCGCCGATGCCGCCGGAACCCGATCCGCCGCTTGCCGCCGCGCAGGCTGTCGCGCTCTTGCGATGGCAGATCGAGATGGGGGCCGACGAGGCGATCGACGCCGAGGCACTCGATCGGCTGGCCGCGCCGCAACCCGCGATGCCGGCAGCGAGCGCCGCCGAAGCCGCCGCACCCGCTGCACCCGCTCCGGCGGCATCGCGTCCGGCATCGGCGATCGCACCGCCGCGCGCCCTCGTCCACTCCGCCGCCGAGCCGGTGCAGTCGGCGCGCGCGCTCGCCGCGCAGTGCGCGACGGTCGAGGCGCTCGGCGCGGCGATCGCCGGGTTCGACGCCTGCCCGTTGAAGCGCACCGCGACCAACACGGTGTTCGTCGACGGCAATCCGGCGGCGCCGGTGCTGATCATCGGCGAGGCGCCGGGCGCCGACGAGGACCGCATCGGCAAGCCCTTTGTCGGCCGCGCCGGCCAGCTGCTCGACCGCATGCTGGCGGCGATCGGGCTCGACCGCGGCGGCGTGCAGATCACCAACGTCATCTACTGGCGGCCGCCCGGCAACCGCAAGCCGACCGCGGCCGAGATCGCCTCGTGCCTGCCGTTCGTGTTCCGCCACATCGTGCTGGC
>DATJOB010000153.1:0-3326 GCA_035507475.1 Allostellaceae bacterium
ACCAGGATCGAGCGCGCGTCGGACGCCCTGCTCGTGTGCTACATCTGCGGCGCGCTGGGCACGCCGGCGCGGCCGCCGGCTCCGCCGGCGCGCGCGCTTGCGCCGGATCGCCGCCTCTGGGAGGGCGTATGACGCAGCTCGGCGAGGCGCGCGCGGCGCGCAATGACGGCACCTACGATCGGGCGCTTCGGCTATACCGGTGCGTGCCGCCGGAGGATCGCCCGCTCGCGCAGAGCGAGGCGTTCAACAGCCTGCTCGAGCTCGCGAGCTGCCGATGCGTCGTCGACGACCTGATGCGCGAGCTGCGCTGGGACCCGACGCGATACCACGGGTTGGCGCACCTGGACGCCGCGGTTCTCGAACGGGTCGACGCGAACGGGCTCCGGGAGGCGCTGGTCGGTTTCCGCGCCGGACCGGCCGCCGCCGAGTTTGCGCGCGCGCTCGCCGCGGCGGAGCTCGCCGACACGTCGTTCTCCGAGGCCGAACTCGTGCGGCGGCTCGAGCAGCGGGGGATCGCCGTCGCGGGCGGCGTGCGGCTTGCGGTGGCGCACGCCTATGCGCGCGCGGGCGAGCTCGATCTCGCCGTTGCGGAGTTGAAGGCCGTCGTTCTCGAAGCCGCCGCGGAGATCGCGGCATGGTGCGAGCTCACCGAGGCCGCGCTCGCCGGCGGCGGGACGACGGACGCCATGGCGTACGCGCCCTTCGCGGTCCAGCTGCGCCGCAACCGCGCCAATCTCAGCGGCAACTGTCCGGAGGTCTTCCTGCGCTACGCCGGCTATCACATCTTCTTCGGCGCGGGCATGTTCGGCGCGGTGCGCCCGAATCCACTCGATCGGCCCTACGCGGGGAACAGCCGGATCCTGCGCGCCTGGCATCGGTTCCGGCGGCGCCGCTGCCGCTGGCTCACGCTCGAAGGCGCGCGCCAGCTAGCGCAGATCGTCTTCCTGTGGCAGGCGCCGGACGTCGTCGTGGCGCGGTCGGAACGGCTCGTCGAGCTGCTGGCGGTGCTCGACCGGTGGGTGCGCCGGCGGCAGGTTCGCCGCGCGTGCCTGCGCTGGGTCCGTGGCATCGGATGACCGCGCGCTCCGCAGCGGCCGGACCGGGGTGCTCGGTCCCGCCACGCCGCCGCGCCGCGCCTGAACGGTCGCCTGATCCGGCGGTGGACCGGCTTGGTATCCTGGGGGCTTCTCTGCTACAAGGGGCCGGCGCGCCCGCCGGGGCGGCCCTTCGTGGTGGTCTGGTGTCCTTGACCTGTCGTCGTCGTTGATCGGGAAGCCGCTCCCTCCTCCTCCCCATGGCTGAACGCCCCCCCTCGCTCCTCGGCGCCGTGGCCGCGACCGTGGCTTATTTCGCGGTGTTCGTGCCGCTGGGCGTGATCCTCGCGCCGTTCTGGCGGCGTCGGCTGCGCCTCGGCATCAGCCGTGGCGCCGACAGCTACTGGGTCGCGCGAACGATGCGCGGGTCCTGGCGCGACTCGCTGCGGGAGCAGCGATAGATGCCCGGACGCCCGGCGCGGATCGTCGGCATATCGGCCTTCTATCACGACAGCGCCGCGGCGCTGGTCGAGGACGGTCGCGTGATCGCCGCCGCCCAGGAAGAGCGCTTCACGCGCGAGAAGCACGACGCGAGCTTTCCGCATCATGCGCTCTCCTACTGCCTGGACGAGGCGGGCGCGAGCCTCGACGAGATCGACTGGGTCGTGTTCTACGACAAGCCGGTGCGCAAGTTCGAGCGGCTGCTCCAGACCTTTCTCGCGTTCGCGCCGCATGGCCACGAGGCGTTCAGCCGCGCCCTGCCGTCGTGGCTCGGCGGCAAGCTGTTCCACAAGAGCCTACTGCTGCGCGGCATGGCGGCGCTCGGTCGCGGCACGATGACGGCCGATCGGCTGCTGTTCGCCGAGCATCATCTGAGTCACGCGGCGAGCGCCTACTATCCCTCGCCGTTCGAGCGCGCCCTGATCCTGACGCTCGACGGAGTTGGCGAATGGGCGACCACGTCGGTTGCGCTGGGCGACGGACGCGACATCTCGGTGGTGAAGGAGATCCGGTTCCCGCACTCGCTGGGCCTGCTCTATTCGGCCTTCACGTCCTACACCGGCTTCAAGGTCAACTCCGGCGAATACAAGGTCATGGGGCTCGCGCCCTACGGCGAGCCGCGCTTCGCCCAGCGCATCCTCGACAACCTGATCGATCTCAAGCCCGACGGCTCGTTCCATCTCGATCTAGGCTATTTCGATTACTGCACCGGGTTCAGCATGACGAACCAGCGGTTCCACGACCTGTTCGAGGGCCCGCCGCGTTCGCCCGAGACCTGGCTCACGCAGCGCGAGATGGATCTCGCGGCCTCGATCCAGGCGGTGACCGAGGAGGTGGTCATGCGTCTGACCCGCTCGCTGCGCGAGGAGACCGGCGCGCGCAACCTCTGCCTGGCCGGCGGCGTCGCGCTCAATTGCGTGGCCAACGGCAAGGTGCTGCGCGAGGCGGGCTTCGACGACATCTGGATCCAGCCGGCGGCCGGCGACGCCGGCGGCGCGATCGGCGCGGCCCTGTGCGGCCACCACCTCTATTGCGAGCAGCCGCGCCAACCGACCAACGGCCTCGACGGGATGAGCGGCGCCTATCTCGGCCCGGCGTTCGACGACGACACGATCGCCGAGCGGCTGACGGCGGCCGGCGCCCGCTTCGAGCGCGTGAGCGACGACGCGCTGATCTCCGGCACGGCCGACGCCTTGGCCGACGGCCAAGCCGTGGGCTGGTTCCAAGGGCGCATGGAGTTCGGTCCGCGCGCGCTCGGCAACCGCTCGATCCTCGGCGACCCGCGCTCGCCGATCATGCAGAAGACCTTGAACCTGAAGGTCAAGTATCGCGAATCGTTCCGTCCGTTCGCGCCCTCGGTGCTGCGCGAGGACGTCGCCGAGTGGTTCGACCTCGACCGCGACTCGCCCTACATGCTGCTGGTCGCCTCGGTGGCACGCGAGCATTGTCGGGAGATGTCGCCTGACGAACAGCAGCTGTTCGGCATCGACAAGCTCAACGTCGCGCGCTCGGCGATCCCGGCGGTGACGCACGTTGACTACTCCGCGCGCATCCAGACGGTGCACCGCGAGAGCAATCCGCGCTATCATGAGCTGATCCGGCGCTTCAAGGCCAAGACCGGCTGCCCGGTGCTGGTGAACACCAGCTTCAACGTGCGCGGCGAGCCGATCGTGGCGACACCCGAGGACGCGTTCCGCTGCTTCATGGGAACCGAGCTCGACCTGCTGGCGATCGGTAATTGCGTGCTGCGGAAGGCCGACCAGCCGGAGAGCCTGCGCCTCGATTATCGCG
>DATJOB010000154.1:0-3132 GCA_035507475.1 Allostellaceae bacterium
GTCTCCCGTTCTGGCCATTAGGGGTCTGACCAAGCGGTTCGGCAGCACTGTCGCCCTCCAGGACGTCGATCTTTCGATCCGGCCCGGCGAGATCCTGGCGCTGCTCGGTGAGAACGGCGCCGGCAAATCGACGCTCATCAAGTGCCTGGCCGGCGTGCATGCCGCCGATGCCGGGGAGATCCGCTGGCACGGCGCGCTCGCCGGCTCCCGGCGGCTGCCGATCGCCTTCATCCATCAGGACCTCGGACTGATCGAGTGGATGACCGTCGCCGAGAACGTGTCGCTGACGCTCGGCTATCCGCGGCGGCGCGGCCTGGTCGACTGGCCCGAGGCGGTGCGCCGGGCGCGGGACGTGCTGCACATCGTCGGTCTCGACATCGATCCCGACACGCGCGTCGCCTCGCTCGGGCGGATCGAGCGCTCAATGGTGGCGATCGCGCGGGCCCTGGCGGCGGAGGCGGAGGTCGTCGTGCTCGATGAGCCGACCGCGAGCCTGCCGACCGGCGAGGCGACGCGGCTGTTCACCGCGCTGCGCGCGCTGCGCGCCCGCGGCACGGCGCTGATCTACGTCTCGCATCGGCTCGACGAGGTGTTCGAAATCGCCGACCGGATGGTCGTGCTGCGCGACGGTCGCGTCGCCGGGGTGCGGCCGGTCGCCGGGACGAGCATGCAGGACGCGATCCTGTTGATCGTCGGCCGCGAACCGGGCCGCGTCTTCCGCCGCCCCGCGCTGCGCGAAGGCGCGGAACGGCTGCGGCTCGATGGCCTGGCGAGCGCCGATGTCGGCCCGGTCGACCTCTCGCTGCGCGCCGGCGAGGTCGTGGGCCTGGTCGGACTGCGCGGCGCCGGGCAGGAGGTGATCGGGCGCGCCCTGTTCGGTCTCCAGCAGCTGGAGACGGGGCGCATCGTGCTCGACGGGAAGACGATCTCACCCGCGTCGCCGCGCGCGGCGATGGCGGCCGGGATCGACCTCGTCTGCGGCGAGCGAGGGTCGGAATCCGTGCTGCCGAGCCGCACCGTGCGGGAGAATTTCTTCCCCAACCCGCTCGCCGCCGGGCGCTCCGCCTGGTCGCTGCTGCGGCCGCAGCGCGAGCGCGCCGCCGCCCGCGCGCTCGGCGCCGAGGTGGCACTCCGCCCGAACGCGCCCGAGCTGTCGATCGAGGCGCTGTCCGGGGGCAACCAGCAGAAGGTTGTGATCGGCCGCTGGCTCAATCTGCGCGCCTCCGTCTATGTCATCGAGGATCCGACCGCCGGTGTCGATGTCGGCGCGAAGGCCGAGATCTACCGGCTGCTCGACGTGGCGCTGGCGGCGGGGGCGGCGATCCTGCTCGTCTCCGGCGATTTCGAGGAGGTCGCCAAGATCTGCCACCGCGCGCTCGTGTTCGACCGCGGCCGCGTGGTCGTGGAACTCGCGGGCGACGATCTGTCGGTGGAGGCGCTGCTCGCCGCGGCCAGCGCCAGCGCGGCGGCGGCCGCCTAATGCCGGCGCTCATGGCAAGCCGGCACATCGCGATGGGCCGACGGTCCCGTGCCCGTGCCAAGGCGTGGTCGCAATGCCGCTCGCGCTTCGCTGCGACCGACCGGTAGGCGGCACGGGCGGCGGCGATGCAGTCGCTCAAGTCGACCGCCCTCGAGCCGACGCGCGCCGAGCTCGCCGCCATGACGCGCGGCGAGGCGGCGCGACGGCTGCTCCCCGTCTACGGCCTGCCGATCCTGACCGTGGCGCTGATCGTGTTCTTCTCGGTGCTGCTGCCGGACACCTTCCCGACAATGCTGAACCTGCGCTCGATCCTGAGCGACAAGGCGATCATCGCCATGCTCTCGCTCGCGGCGATGCTGCCGATGATGGCGGGCCGGATCGACCTCACCGTCGGCTACGGCATCGTGCTCTGGCACATCCTCGCGATCAGCCTGCAGGTGAATTACGGCGTACCCTGGTGGCTCGCCTGCCTCGCCGTGCTCGTCGCCGGGGCCGCGATGGGGCTGATCAACGGGCTTCTGGTCGAGGTGGCGCAGATCGACAGCTTCATCGCGACACTCGGCACCGGCACCATCCTCTACGCGCTCGCGCTCTGGCACACCGGCGGCCAGCAGGTGGTGGGCGCGCTGCCGCTCGCCTTCCTCGACATCAACGGGCGGTTCGTGCTCGGGCTGCCGATCACCACCTTCTACGTGCTGGCGCTGGCGCTGGTGCTGTGGGTGGTGACCGAGCATCTGCCGCTCGGGCGACAGCTTTACGCCGTCGGCGCCAGCCCGAAGGTCGCGGCCCTGAACGGCATCGCAGTCCGCCGCACGATCATCACCGTGTTCATCGCCTCGAGCACGCTCTCGGCTTTCGCCGGGATCGTGCTCGCGTCCAAGCTGCGGATCGGCCAGGCGAGCGTCGGCCTCGAATACCTGCTGCCGGCCCTGGTCGGCGCCTTTCTCGGCTCGACGACGATCCGGCCCGGCCGCGTCAACGTCTGGGGCACGCTGGTCGGCGTGCTGATCCTCGCCGTCGGCATCTCGGGCATCCAGCAGCTCGGCGGCTCGTTCTTCGTCGAGCCGCTGTTCAACGGCGTGACGCTGGTGATCGCGATCGGCCTCGCGGGCTACGCGCAACGGCGCGGTGCGGGCGTGCGGCGCGCCGGAGCGGTGCCGCAGGCGGTCTCGATCTCGACGGGGGCAACCGGCACGGACCTGAGCAACATAGGCCCGACCGACACGGGCCAGACCAACACGGGCCAGACCATCACGAGCCAGACCATCACGGGCGAGACCATCGGGAGGACGGAATGACAAAGCTGACCAGGAGCCGGCTGGCGCTGTTTGCGCTCGCCGCGGCCGTGGCACCCGCCACGGCGCATGCGGATAGCTTCGTCGATCAGGCGAAGGCGATCATCGCGCGGGCGACCCGGCCCGTTTCCAACTGGGACGGACCGACCACCGGGCCGCGCGCCGCACCGCACAAGCTGATCGTCTACGTCTCTACTGACCAGCGCAACGGCGGCGCCCGCGGCGTCGGGGTCGGCGCGGCGGAGGCGGCGAAGGTCGCGGGATGGCAGTTTCGGACGCTCGACGGCCAGGGCACCGTCTCCGGGCAGGATTCCGCCATGGGCCAGGCGATCGCGCTGAAGCCCGACGGCATCATCC
>DATJOB010000155.1:0-2695 GCA_035507475.1 Allostellaceae bacterium
GCCCAGGCCAGCACCAACCGCCAGGGCCGCGGCGACGTGCTCGAAGGCCAGGCCGCCAGGCGCGTCCTCGACCTCTTACGCGAGGATGCCGAGCGCGCCTATGCCGGCTACGCCGAAATGCTCAACGAGGACGAGACGGGCCAGCCACGCGACCCGTCCTGGCCCGGCCTGGCGCGCGAGCTGGCGCGGATGAACCTCTCTCTCAACTTTTATACCCAATGGTATTGGAAAACCGACCTTCATAACCTGATGCACTTCCTCTCGCTGCGCGCCGACAGCCATGCGCAATACGAGATCCGCGCCTATGCCGACGCGATGATCGATACCTTGCAGCGCTGGGTCCCGTTGGCCCACGCCGCCTTTCTCGAATACCGGATGAACGCGGCGACGCTCTCCGCCACCGGGCTCGCGGTGGTCCGCCGCATGCTCGCCGGCGAGCCGGTCGAGCAGAAGTCGAGCGGCCTCAGCCCGCGCGAATGGCGCGAGCTGATGGACGTGCTAGAACGGAGCCGCTGACAACGGAGCTCACCCATGCCGAAGATCACGTCCTACGCTGCGAAGGGCGTCTACGACCCGCCGGCCTATTCGCAAGCGGTCAAGATCGAGGAGGGCAAGACGCTGCTCTATATCGCCGGGCAGGTCGATTACAACGCCGAGGGGAAATGCGCCCATCCCGGCGATTTCGCGGCGCAGACCAAGGCGGTGCTCGGCATGCTCAAGGCCCAGGTCGAGGCCGGCGGCGGCACGATGGCGTCGATCGTCAAGATCAACACCTATGTCACCGACATGCGCTACCGCCCGGAATACGCCAAGCTGCGCGGCGAATTCTTCGGGCCGAAGGCGCCGGCGTCGACGATGGTCGCGATCACCGCGCTGGCCGACCCCGACTTCCTGATCGAGATCGAGGCGGTCGCGGTCGTCTGACCCCGGAACTGACCATGGCCCCGGCCCGACCCGGCCATCGACGTCCATTTCTCAAGGCGCCCGAGATGTGCTGGTGGATGCCCGGCGTAAATCCGGGCATGACGCATGACGTCGGGAGGATGCCCATGCTCGAGCTGCGGCCGAATTGCGAATGGTGCGACAAGGACCTGCCGCCCGACGCCGACGACGCGCGCATCTGTACCTATGAGTGCACGTTCTGCGCGGCCTGCGTCGAAACGCATCTCCACAATGTCTGCCCGAATTGCGGCGGCGGGTTCGAGAAGCGGCCGGTCCGCCCGCGAACCGCGCGGCGGGCGGGCGTCGGGCTCGCGCACCAGCCGGCCGCGACCGAGCGCCGCCGGCTCAAGCGCGACCCGGCCGAGATCGCGGTCTTCGCCGCGCAGCTGAAGGACACCCCGCCGGGCGAGCGGTGACGCGCCCTCAATCGGCTTCGACGAGCTCGATCGCCTCGCGGCTCGGCCCTTCGATCATCGCCGCGCGCGTGTCGCCGAGGGCGTAGGGGCCGGCGAGCAGGTTGACCCCCTCGCCGTTCAGCTTGTCGAGCCACGCATCGAGGTCGCCGACCGCCAGCGCGAAATGGTCCTGGAGCTGGCCGAGCGAGCTGGCGAGCGGCCGCTCGCCCTGGCTGGCGTACCACATCACCGAGACGTCGCCGAACTCGACCCCGGCGCGCGGCGTGCGGAACATGCCGGCGCGGTCGAGCGCCGGCCAGGTGCGCTCGGGGTGGCGCGGCACCCGGCAGTTCGCCTCGCTCAGCGTCGTGCCCTCCCAGCCGGGGCGGAGCGGCGCGTTCAAATGCTTCTGGTACCAGAGCAGCGCGCAGAACGGGTCGTCCTGCCACATATGCACGTGGTTGAAGCGCTCTTGCGGATGGTTGCCGGCGATCTCGAAGAGCGCGCCGTCGGGGCCGCGCATATAGGCGAAGCCGCCGACCCGCGTCGGCTCGACGCGGTTCGCCTTGGCCTCGGCGATCTGCGCCTTGGTGAGACCCAGCGTGTTGCCGACGCTCGGCCAGGTGTCGCTCGAAATCGCAACGCCGCCGCCGGTCTCCTCGGTGTAGAGCGGCACCAGCTCGACCTCGCCCTCGCGGCGCCATGCCTCGACCGTGCGGCGCGAGTCGGTGACATGCCAGCCGAAATGCCAGATCGCGCTCTGCGGCAGCGAGACCGGCGGCGCATCGGTCCGATCGAAGAGGATCAGCACGTCGTTGTCGGAGCGCAGCGCGGTGTGCCCGCCCCATTCGGTCGGCGCAGTGCAGGGGAAGCGCCGCGCATACCACGCGGCCGCCGCCGCGGGATCGCGCGACTTCAGATGCAGGTGGTGGAATTTCGGCGCCGGCAGCATCGCGACCCTCCCCGCGGTGGCGCCGCAGCCTAGCACGCCCGCGCCATTCGGCCCGGCTATTCGGCCCGGCTGGTCGGCCCGGCTGGTCGGCCCCGCTGGTCGGCCCGGCTATTCGACGACGATCCGCGGCGGCGCGCGGCGCTGGCCCTCGCCGGCGACCTTGGCCCATATCTTGGCGGCGATCTCGCGGAACAAGCGGGCGTGCGGCGAGCCGGGGTCGGAGACGGTGCCCGGGCGGCCCTCGTCCGAGGTCTCGCGGATCGCCAGGTCGAGCGGCACCTCGCCGAGGAACTCGCAGCCGAGCCGCTCGGCCTCGCGCCGCGCCCCGCCATGGCTGAAGACTTCGCTGCGCTCGCCGCAATGCGGGCAGAGGAAATAGCTCATGTTCTCGATGATCCCGAGCACC
>DATJOB010000156.1:0-5859 GCA_035507475.1 Allostellaceae bacterium
GCGCGGCCGGCTCGACCCGGCGGGCCGCGAGGTGACGCCGCTCGACGAGGCCGGGCTGCGCGCGGTCGGCGAGGCGCTTGCCGCCGCCGGCGTCGCCGCGGTGGCGATCTGCTTTCTCCATTCCTATGCCAATCCGGCGCATGAGCGGCGCGCCAAGGCGATCCTCGCCGAGTTCCTGCCACCCGGAACCGCGATCTGCGCCTCGACCGACATCCTCGCCGAGTTCCGCGAATACGAGCGGGCGAGCACGGTGGTGCTCAACGCCTTCCTGATGCCGGTGATGGGGCACTACCTCGCCTCGCTGACCGAGCTGCTCGCCGACCCGCAGCAGGGGCTCGGCCTCGCGCAAGTGCCGGTGATGATCATGGAGGCCTCGGGCGGCCTGATGACCGTGGCGACCGCGTGCGAGCGGCCGGTGCACACGGTGCTCTCGGGACCGGCCGGCGGCGTCGTCGCCAGCGCCCATGTCGCGGCGCGCTCCGGCTTTGCCGACATCATTACGATGGACATGGGCGGCACCTCGACCGACATCAGCCTGATCCTCGGCGGCGAGCCGCAGGTGACGCGCGAGGCGAGCCTCGAACGCACGCCGATCCGCATCCCGGTCATCGACATCAACGCGATCGGCGCCGGCGGCGGCTCGATCGCCTGGATCGACGACGGCGGCGCGCTGCGGGTCGGGCCGCACAGCGCCGAGGCGGTCCCCGGCCCGGCCTGCTACGGCCGCGGCGGGACCCGGCCGACGGTGACCGACGCCAATCTGGTGCTCGGCCGCTTCGGCGGCGACACCAGGCTCGGCGGCGACCTGCTGCTCGACGCGGCGGCGGCGGCGCGGGCGATCGAGGCGCATGTCGCCCAGCCGCTCGGCCTCGATCTCGTCACCGCCGCCTCCGGCATCCTGCGCGTCGCCAATGCCAACATGGGGCGCGGCATTCGCGTCGTCTCGATCGAGCGCGGCCACGACCCGCGGCGGCTCACGCTGGTGCCGTTCGGCGGCGCCGGGCCGATGCACGGCTCGCCGGTGGCGCGCGACCTGGCGATCCCGCGCCTCCTCGTGCCGCCGACGCCGGGCATCCTCTGCGCGCTGGGGCTGCTCGTCGCCGATCTGCGCCACGACCTGACGCAGACCCGGCTCGCCGCTTTCGCCGCGGTGTCGGCCGCCGATGCCGCGACCGGCTTCGCGCCGATGCTGGAGGCGGCGCGACGCATGCTGGCCGAGGACCGCATCCCGCCCGAGCGGCAGCGGATCGAGACGCGCGTCGACATGCGCTATATCGGCCAGTCCTATGAGCTGCCGATCCCGCTTGCCGGGTTCGGCGACGGCGAGTGGGCGGCGCTCGCCCCGGCGTTCCACGCCGAGCATCTGCGTCGCTTCGGGCACAGCGACCCGGAAGCGCCGGTCGAGATCGTCAGCTTCGCGGTGATTGCCCGCGGCCTGATCGACACGCCGGAGCTGCCGCGTCCCGGCGAGGGCACGCCGCGCCCGCCGGAGGCGGCGGCGATCGGCATGCGCCGGGTCTATTTCGAGGCGGCGGGCGCGACCGGCGGCGCGTGGCGCGAGTGCCGCGTGTGGCGGCGCGAGGCGCTCCTTGCCGGCAACGAGATCGCCGGACCGGCGATCGTCGAGGAGGTCTCGGCGACGACCGTGCTCTATCCCGGCGACCGCGGCCGGATCGACGAATGCGGCAGCCTGATCGTCGAGGTCGCCGGCTAGGTGTCGCTCCGCTTCAATCGTGCAGATAGGGCTGGAGCAGCGAGTCCCATTCGGCGCGCGACCGGCAGTCGCGATCGCCGACGAAGCAGATGTCGGCGCTGTCGTTGGTCTGGTGGAACAATCCCGCGCTGCGGTTGGCGTTGAGCTCGATCGCGATGACCCAGACCGCGCGGTTCCGCGCCGCGTCGAGGCGTGTCGTGTTCTCGATCGAGATGACGACGAAGCACTGCTTGCGCGGCGCCCGGTAGTAATCGCGGAAGGTGCTGCGGGTCTCGTCGTAGAGCGTCTTGCGGGTGTCGGGGTCGACATAGTCGTTGCGCTCGATGCCGGCGCCGTGGTCGCGGGCGAAATACCGCGCCGCGAGATCGTGGCATTGCGGCGGCGAGGCCGCCTCGTCGGCCATCGCGGTTCCCGGGCGCAGGCAGCAGCCGAACAGCATCAGCGCGGCGAGCAAGGGGGCTGATGTCCTCATGGCCGATTCCGGGCTATCTTCTCGCGCCTCCGCGGCGCGTGCGCCGCCAGCATAGCAGCTGTGCCCGGACATGACCCAGTCTCCGCCCCGCAACACGATCGATCCGATCACGCTCGAAGTGTTGCGCAACGGCCTCGAATCGATCGCCGACGAGATGGGCGTGGTGCTCAAGCACACCTCGTTCTCGCCGAACATCAAGGAGCGCATGGACGCGTCCTGCGCGCTGTTCGATGCCGAGGCGCAGCTCGTCGCACAGGCCGAGCACGTGCCGGTGCATCTCGGCTCGATGCTGCGCGCGGTGAAGGCGACGCTGGCCGCCGCCGGCCGCGTCGACGACGGCGACGTGGTCGTCGTCAACGACCCGTTCATCGGCGGCTCGCACCTCCCCGACATCACGCTCGTCACACCGGTCGATATCGACGGCCGCCGCCTCGGCTATGTCGCGACCCGCGCCCACCACGCCGATGTCGGCGGCATGGAGCCGGGCTCGATGCCGGGCAACAGCCGCGAGGTCTACCAGGAAGGGATCGTCATCCCGGCGGTCAAGCTCTACCGCCGCGGCGAGCTGCAGGACGACGTGATGCGGCTCATCCTCGCCAATGTCCGCACCCCCGACGAGCGGCGCGGCGACCTCAACGCGCAGCTCGCGGCGCTGCGGGTCGGCGAGCAGCGCCTCAAGGAGCTCGCCGGGCGCTACGGCGCCGACCTCGTCTGCGCCGGCTTCGCCGCGATCCTCGATTATGCGGAGCGGCGCATGCGCCGGCGCCTCGCCGAGCTGCCGCCCGGCATTTATCGCGGCGAGGATTTCCTCGACGACGACGGCAGCGACGACGAGCCGGTCAGGATCGCGCTCGCGGTCACGGTGGCGGCCGACAGGCTGATCCTCGACTTCGCCGGCTCGGCGCCGCAGCGCCGCGGCAACATCAACGCGGTCGCGCCGATGACCTATTCGGGCTCGTTCTTCGCCGTGAAGATCCTGACCGACCCGGAGATCCCGGTAAATGCCGGCACCTTCCGCCCGGTCGAGCTGCGCATCCCCGAGGGCAGCTTCCTCGCGGCGCGCCCGCCGGCCGCGACCTGCGCCGGCAACACCGAGACGACGCAGCGCATCGCCGACACGGTGCTCAAGGTGTTCGCCCAGTTCGCCCCGGACCGCGTCCCGGCGGCCAGCCAGGGCACGATGAATACGGTCGCGATCGGCGGCCGCGACCCACGCGCGGCGGAGCCCGGCGGGCGGCCCTACAGCTATATCGAGACAATCGGGGGCGGTCAGGGCGGCCGGCCGATGGGCCCCGGCGACGACGGCATCCAGTGCAACATGACCAACACGATGAACACGCCGATCGAGGCACTCGAGGTCACCTATCCGCTGCGCGTCGAGCGCTACGAGCTGCGCGAGGCGTCCTCGGGCGCCGGGCGGAACCGCGGCGGCGAGGGGCTGGTGCGCGCGATCCGCGCGGTCGACGGCGAGGCACGCGTCTCGCTGCAATGCGAGCGGCGGCGCTTCGCGCCCTACGGGCTGCACGGCGGCGCCGACGGCAAGCCGGGCCGCAACACGGTGATCCGCGGCGACGGGACGGTCGAGGAGGTGCCCGGCAAGGCGAGCCTGACGCTGGCGCCGGGCGAGGTCGTCGTGGTCGAGACGCCGGGCGGCGGCGGCTGGGGCGCGGCCTGAGGGGGGCGGCCGACGCCGGCCTTTGACGGGGTGCTCGGCGGGGTGGAACAATCCGGCCGGCGGATCCGGCCGTCGATGCGGGGTCGAGCGGAGGCGTCAACGGCATGGGCACGATCGGCGAGGCGGCATCGGCGCAGGTTTTCACCGAGGCGCGCACGTTCTCCTACTGGCAGCCGCGTCCGGTGCCGGACGAGGTCGTCGAGGCGGCGCTGCGCATGGCGCTGCTGGGGCCGACCAGCGGGAATTGCGTCCCGATGCGCGTCGTCTTGGTGAAGAGCGCCGAGGGCAAGGCGCGGCTCCTGCCCTGCGTTTCATCGGGCAACGCGGAGAAGGTGCGCAGCGCGCCGATAACCGCGATCGTCGCCTATGACAGCGCGTTCTACGAGCACCTGCCGCGGCTTTTCCCGCATACCGACGCGCGCAGCTGGTTCACCAGCAACGCGGCGCTGGCGACCGAGACCGCGTTGCGCAATTCCTCGCTGCAGGGCGCCTATTTCATCATCGCGCTGCGCGCCCACGGGCTCGATTGCGGGCCGATGTCGGGCTTCGACAACGCCAAGGTGGACGCCGCCTTCTTCGCGGACGGCAGGGACAAATCCAATTTCCTCCTCAACATCGGCTATGGCGAGCGCGACAAGCTGCACCCGCGGCTGCCGCGGCTTTCGCTTGACGAGGTCGCGCGCTGGGCCTAGCCGGTGCCATGAGGGGCCGCCGCCCGGCGGCCGGACGAGGGTGAGCGATGATCGAGATCCCGGCACGGCGCGGCAAGGCGACGCGGCTCCTGCGCGGCCAAAGCGTCAAAATCGTCAACACGCACGGCCAGCAGGTGGTCGACACCTGGGCGTTCAACCTCGCCGACATCGGCGAGTTCATGTCGATGGAGCACACGCGGATCGCGATCGGCCGCATCATCCCGCGGGTCGGCGACGCGCTGGTGACGAACCGGCGGCGGCCGATCCTGCGCCTCGTCGAAGACACCTCGGGCGGCATCCACGACACCCTCGTCGCGGCCTGCGACCGCTGGCGCTACGAGCTGCTCGGCGCCACCGGCTACCACGACAACTGCACCGACAATCTCGCCGAGGGGCTGCGCGAGCTCGGCCTGGCGCCGCCCGAGACGCCGTCGCCGCTCAACCTCTTCATGAACATCCCGGTGATCGACGGTAACCGGATCGACGTGCTGCCGCCGGTCAGCACGCCGGGCAGCTATGTGACCCTGCGCGCCGAGATGGATTGCGTCGTCGCCTTCTCGGCCTGCCCGCAGGATGTCGTGCCGGTCAACGGCGCCGCGCTGAAAACCACCGAGGCGCATTACAAAATCCTCGGCTGACCCGGGGATCAGAACGACCGCATGATCATCCGGTTGGTCGCGATGTAGCCGGGGGCGACATGCGCCAGCCGATCGCGAATCTTCAGGTGCAGCGCCGGCAACTGGTGGAACGGCACCGACGGCAGCAGATGGTGCTCGGCGTGGAACGGCATGTTCCACATGATCAGCTTGATCGGGAAACTGGCGAGTGTCGTGCGCGTGTTGGTGAGGCCGTTGCTGTCCTGGCTGCACAGCGTGTGCTCGGTGATCAGATAGGCGCGCAACAGCGGCATCGCGAGGATCGCCGGCAGGAACCAGAAATAGAGCGCGAACCTGCACCCCATCAAAATCGACAGCAGCGCCGCCACATAAATCAGCAGCTGGATCGACATCGAAATCCGGATGTCGCGCTTGGCGCTCTCGGGAACAAAGGGCAGCTCGTCGGTCAGCCCGAAGGCGAGTTTCGGATAGTCGATGGCGCGGCGAAACCAGAACATGTACGCGCTGATTTCCTTCGCATAGTCGAGCCGGCTGGCGGCGCGCGGGAACATCAACTCCGGGTCACGCGCCGGGTCCTGGGTGTAGCGGTGGTGCCACGCGTGGTAATAGCGGTAGTAGGTCGAGTTGTAGAAGCTCAGCACGCCGGCGACCCAGCCCACCGCGTCGTTCGCAGTGCGTGATTCGAAAGC
>DATJOB010000157.1:0-7147 GCA_035507475.1 Allostellaceae bacterium
GCGATCTCCTGCGGCGTGACGTCCGACGCGTAGAGGAACAGCGACAGCGCCCGCTGGCGCGGCGGCATCGAATCGAGCCACTGGTCGATCTCCTGCGACGCCAGCTCCTGCGACAAATCGGCGGCGGTCAGCTGGTCGGGCGGGCGCCGCGGGTATGGCCCGGCCTGGTCGGGGCTTTCCTCGGCGGCCCTCGCTTCCTCGAGTATCTTGGTCGTCGCGTCGCTGATCATCTCGACCGCCATGTCGAGCCGCTTCGTCGGGTCGGCCTCGCTCAGCTCGGGACAGTCGTCGATCATCGAATCGAGCGAATCCTGCACCGCGTCGTCGATCACGTCGGGCCGCAACGCGCCGCCGCGGTAGCGGATCGTCGCGCGCACCGCGAGGCTGATCATGCCGTAGAGCCGGTCCTCCTCGTTGGTGCGCAGCGACTGGGTGCACAGCCGGTCGATCAGCCCGACGGTCTGCGGGCCGATCTGCGCCCGCGCCGGACCGCAGACGGCGGCGAGCGCCAGGGCCCCGATCCCCAGGACGAGGTGCAGGAGCGGTCGGCACCGGGTGCGGTGGGCGGGTCGGCGTGGCAGCGGCATCTGGTCCCCCAAGGCGCGGCGGGCGGACTTTCCCGCAATCGCCGCGCGCGAACAAGGACCGAGATGCCACGCTCCGACGCCCGGCGAAGAAGCCGTTCCGCTGGCGCCGGGGGTGTTTTAAGGTCGCCGCCGATGTCGAGAGACAGCATCTTTGCCGCGGCCAGGGTCTTGGTAGCCGCGGGCCCGGTTGCCGGGGTCCTGGGCGCCTGGCGCCGGCGGCTGGCCGGGCTGGCGCTGCTTGCGGCGGCGGCTGCGGCGCCCGCGGCGCAGGCCGAGACCCAGTTCTTCAGCCTGTCCGATTTCCAGTTCGAGGACGGCACGGTGATGCCGGAACTGCGAATCGCCTACGAGACGCAGGGGCGCCTCTCGCCGGAGCGCGACAACGCCGTGGTGCTGCTGCACGACGCACTCTCCGATCGCCATGCCTTCGACGCGCTGATCGGCCCCGGCCGGTTGTTCGACACCGACCGGTATTTCGTGGTGACGCCCGATGCGGTCGGCGGCGGCGAATCGTCGTCGCCGGGGGACGGGTCGGGCCAGGATTTCCCGCGCTACACGATTGGCGACGCGATGGCCGCCGATTACGCGCTGATCGCGCGCGGGCTCGGTCTCGCCCGCGTGCGGGCGATCGTCGGCCGGACGATGGGCGCCTTCATCGGCCTCGAATGGGCGGTCCGCCATCCCGAGATGCCGCAGCGCCTGGTGCTGCTGGCGCCGACGGCGCGCAGCGACGCCAATTTCCGGCTGCTGATCGACCTGATGACCTCGGCGATCGCGCTCGATCCCGACTGGGCGGGCGGGCGCTACGAGCGCAATCCGGTCGAGGGGCTGCGCCACGCCGGCAGGATCTATTACCCCTGGTCGGTCACCCGCGCCTACCTCGAGCGCATCGTCGAGGACGCGCTCGCCGAGGAGTCGGAAGCCTCGGCCAAGGCCTTCGCGTCGTGGGACGCCAATGCGCTGGTGCTGCGCTACGCGGCGTGCCGCGAATACGATGCGATCGGCGGCCGCGGCACCGAGCCGCCGGCCGCGCTGGCGCCGGCGGCGATGCCCGTGCTGCTGATCGCCAGCGCCGGCGATCGGCTGATCGATCCGCACGACGCGCGCCGCCTCGCGGCGGCGCTGCCGCAGGCGCGCTACGTCGAAATCCCCGGCGATCTCGGGCACCGTGCGATCGCCGCGCCGCCCGGCACGCCGGCGGGCGAGGCGATCGGCGGCGCGATCGCCGAGTTCCTCAAATAGCCGGCCGGGTCTCGCCGGTGAACGGCGCCAGCATCGGCTTCGCTGCGTCGTTGGCGAGCCGCAGGCCGAGATCGCCGAGCCGCGCCGAGCCTTCGGCGAGCGCGTCGAGGCTGCGCCGCGCGAAACCGAGCTGGATCTCGACCGCGTCGACCAGGCTCTTCGCCGCGAACAGCGCCAGCGCGCTGTCGCCCGCCGCCGTCATGTTGGCGCGCGCCAGGCCGTTGAGCTCCAGCGCCATCGCGGCGACATCGCGGGCGAGCGCGCTTTGCGCCTCGCCGAGCGATGCGACCATCTTCTCGCAGGCGGTGCCGAGCATCTCGCCGGCGGCCGCGGCGCGACGCCGCACCGGCGGGGGGAGCGCCACGACCGGCGCCGGCTCCGGCAGCGCCGCCGCCGCATTCGCCGGCGGCGCCGCGCGCTTGGCCCTGGCTTCCTTCTCCTCGCTCATTTCGACCTCGCTCTCTTGCTGCAATGCACAATACCGTAAACGTAGAGACACCGCGCTTGGTTGCCAAGGGCATGTGCGTTGCAACCGGTCAGGCGCAGCGTTCGCCGCCAGCGAATTTTCGGCCGGGACGGCGATCGCGACAGGCGAACGGGAACCAGATCGCCCGTCCGGCGATCCTCACTTGAACATCCGGTGCGGTTGAGCGCGCGGTGATCCGATTTCCTTTGCGGGATCAACAACGGGCAAAGACTCGGCATGGCGCCGGGTCGACTATCTTTGACGCGTTTTCATCTTTTTTTTACCGTTTCGTCGGCCTATACAGGCGCGGGGCGTTTGGATCGGTGCGGTTGGGGGCGGGGGTTCACTTGCCGGGTCGAATGTCAATGCCCGGGCGGCGCAGCCCGGTTTTCCTGCGGTCGGCTTCCATCGTTCTGGGTCTCGCGCTCGCCGGCGCGGTGCCCGTATCGGCCGGCGCGGCGCGGCTTCCGGCGGGTCCCGGCGGGCCGATCTACGAAGCCATCGTGCTCGACGCCGAGACCGGCCAGGTGCTGCGCGAGCTGAACCCCGACGCGGTCACCTACCCCGCCTCGCTGACCAAGATGATGACGCTTTACCTGACGTTCGAGGCGCTCAACCAGGGCCGCATCCGGCTCGACCAGTATTTCCCGGTTTCGGCTGCAGCCGCGGCGCATGCGCCGTCCCGGCTCGGGCTGCAGCCCGGCGATTCGGTCAGCGTGCACGACCTGATCCTCGGGATCGTCACCAAATCGGCCAACGACGCCGCGGCGGTGCTCGCCGAGGGGCTGGGCGGCGGCAGCGAGGCGAGCTTCGCGCAGATGATGACGCAGAAGGCGCTGCAACTCGGCATGACGCGCACGCATTACGCCAATGCCTCGGGGCTGCCCGATCCCGAGCAGCTCACCACGGCGCGCGACGTGGCGCGGCTGGCGCTCGCGCTCTATCACGATTTCCCGCGCGAATACCGCTATTTCTCGGTCAAGGAGTTCAACTTCCAGGGCGAGATGGTCAGCGGCCACGACCACATGCTCGACTGGTATCCCGGGGCCGACGGGATCAAGACCGGCTACACCGTCGCCTCCGGCTTCAACCTGGCGACCTCGGCGGTGCATAACGGGCGCCGCCTGATCGGCGTGATCCTCGGCGGCCGCTCGGTGCGCAGCCGCGACGAATCGATGGCGCAACTGCTCGATCTCGGCTTTGGCGACCTGGCGCGGCAAGGCAGCACGATGGTGGCGCAGCGCCAGGCGCCGGCGACCCCGGTGGTCGCCGCGTCGGCGCCCGCGACCGGCCCGGCGCCGGCGCAGCCCTCCTTCGCCGCCATCGCCAGCGCCGCCATGGCGATGCCGGCGCAGCCTGAGCAGCCCGCCCGACCCGCGGCTGCCGACCAGCCGCCGCCGTCGCGCCTCGCGGCGGTGGCGAGCGCGGCGATCAAGCACCTCGCGCCGGTCGGCCGCGCCGAGGCGGCGCCCGCCGCCGAGCCGGCGGAAGGCTGGGGCATCCAGCTCGGCGCCTACCGCAATCCGACCGCCGCCGAACATGCCGAGCGCGGGGTTTCGCGGCTCTCCTTCGCACGCGGCAAGGAGTTGCTGATCGTGGCGCCGGCCGGCGAGCGCAACCCGCTCTACCGCCTGCGCCTCGTGCATTTCACCGCGCAGGGTGCGCATGCCGCCTGCGAGGAGCTGCATCGCCAGCGCCAGGCCTGCACCGTGGTGCCGCCGCCCGGCGTCAAGATGGCGAGCCGAGGCTAGCCGAGGTCGCTCGCCAGCCCGCTCGCCGCGAGCTCGTCGCCGATCTGCCGCTTGAGGCGGGCGAGCCCCGCCCGGGTCGCCGCCTCGGCCCGCGCGACGATCACCGCCTGGGTGTTCGAGGCGCGCACCAGCCACCAGCCGTCCGGCGTCTTGACCCTGACGCCGTCGATGTCGATGACCTCGGCGCCGCGCCGGCGCAGCCGCTCGGCGATCTCGGCGACGATCGCGAATTTGCGCGCCTCCTCGCAGGGCAGGCGCAGTTCGGGCGTGTTGATCGTCGCCGGCAGGCGGTCGACGATCTCGGCGAGGCTCTCGGCGCTCTTTGCGAGGATCGCGAGGAGCCGGACCGCGACATAGACCGCGTCGTCGAACCCGTACCAGCCGTCGCCGAAGAAGATATGGCCGCTCATCTCGCCGGCGAGCGGCGCGTGCAGCTCGGCCAGCTTCGCCTTGATCGGCGAGTGTCCGGTCGGCAGCATCACCGGCCGGCCGCCGGCGCGCGCGATCTCGGCGAAGAGCGTGTCGCTCGCCTTGACGTCGGCGATGATCGGCGCGCCCGGGTGGCGCCGCAGCACGTCGCGCGCCAGGAGGATCATCAGCTGGTCGCCCCACAGGATGCGGCGGCGCGCGTCGACCACGCCGATGCGGTCGCCGTCGCCGTCGAAGGCGATGCCCAAGTCGCAGCCGCGCCGTGCGACCTCGGCCTGCAGCTGGACCAGGTTCTCGGGCATCGTCGGGTCGGGGTGGTGCGCCGGGAAACGCCCGTCGATCGCCGCGTTGATCAGGTGGTGGGTGCCGGGCAGGCGGGCGGTGAGCCGCGTCACGATGTCGCCGGTCGCGCCGTTGCCGGGGTCCCAGGCGACGCTGAGCGGCTTGCCGCCCGGATGGTCCTGGGCGATGCGGGCGACATAGGCCTCGGCCACCTCTTGGCGCTCGACGCGGCCGCGCGGCCCGGCGGGCGGCGCGAGCGCCAGCGCGGTCTCGCCGAGCCGGCGGATCGCCTCGGCGTAGAACGGCTTGCCGCCCTGCACGATCTTGAAGCCGTTATGGTCGGGCGGGTTGTGCGAGCCGGTGACCATCACCCCGCCATCGACGGGCAGCGTCGCCGCGGCGAAATAGAGCATCGGCGTCGGGCCGAGCCCGATGCGCAGGACGTCGGCGCCGCCGGCGGCGAGCCCGTCGACGAGCGCGGCTTCGAGCTCGGGCGAGGTCAGGCGGCCGTCATAGCCGACGGCGACGCGCCTGCCGCCGCTCGCGGCAAGGGTCGCGGCGAAGGCGCGGCCGACCGCCTCGGCATCGGCGGCGAAGAGGTTGCTGCCGACGATGCCGCGGATGTCGTATTCGCGCAGGATCGCCGGGTCGAAGCGGTGCGCCATCGGCGGCCGGGCTAGCGGTAGGACTGCAATATCCGGCGCAGCCCGCCGCCGAGCTCGGGATGCTCGAGGCCGAGCGCGATATTGGCTTCGAGAAAGCCGAGCTTGTCGCCGCAATCGTAGCGCCGCCCCTTGGCGCGCAGGCCGTAGAACGGCTGGCCGTCGTCGATCAGCGCCGCGAGCCCGTCGGTCAGTTGGATTTCGTTGCCGCTGCCGGGCTTCATCTTTTCGAGATGGTCGAACACCTCGGGCTGGATGATGTAGCGGCCGATGATCGTCAGGCTCGACGGCGCCTCGGCCGGATCGGGCTTCTCGACCACCCCCTTGGCGCGCGCCAGCCGGCCGTCGTCGGAAACGACGTCGAGCACGCCGTAGCGGTTGGTCTGCTCGCGCGGCACCTCGATGACGGCGACGATGTTGCCGCCGGTCTCGCCATAGACATCGACCATCTGCTTCAGGCAGGGCGGGTCGCAGACCATCAAGTCGTCGACCAGCACGACCGCGAACGGCTCGTTGCCGACCAGGTGGCGCGCGCACCAGACGGCATGGCCGAGACCGAGCGGCAGCTGCTGCCGGGTATAGGCGATCTGCCCGGCCGCCGGCAGCCAGGCATGCATCTCGGCGAGCTGCTGCGTCTTGCCGCGGTGGCGCAGCGTCGCCTCCATCTCGTAGGCGACGTCGAAATGGTCTTCGAGCGCTCCCTTGCCGCGGCCGGTGACGAAATAGAACTGCTCGATCCCGGCGGCCTTGGCCTCCTCGACCGCATAATGGATGAGCGGCCGGTCGACGACGGTCAGCATCTCCTTCGGCATCGCCTTTGTCGCCGGCAGGATGCGGGTGCCCAGCCCGGCGACCGGGAACACTGCCTTGCGCACGGGTTTGACCATGGCTCTCCTCGATCTCGCGCGCCGCGACGCGCCGGCAGATTAATAACGCAGAAGCGGCCGCAGCGCTTCCGCGGACTTGGCGCGCGCCCCATGTTCGCCCATTCGCCGCTTATGTTCGGTTAACCGCGCGAGCTTCGCTCAGCGGTTCAGCAGCACGTCGCGCGCGCGGTTGATCTTGGTCGCCAGATAGTCGGTGCCGCCGTGGTCCGGGTGCAGCTGCATCATCAGCCGGTGATACGCGGCGCGGATCGCCGCCTCGCTCGCGCCCGGCTCGAGGCCGAGGATCTCGTAGGCTTCGGCGATGCTCATCTCGTCGTCGGCGCGGCCGCTCGCGGCGCCGCGCGCGCCGTGCATCCGGTCGCGCCATTGCGGGTGGACGCGGTCGAGATAGGCCTCGACGAGGCGCGCGCCCTCCTCGTCGTCGGCACGACATTCGCGCAACAGCTCGACGAGCTCGGCCTCGCCCAGCTCGTCGAGCCGCGCGCCGGCGAAGCGGCCGGCGAGCACGGTGCCGCTCATCGCGCCGGTCTCGTGGTCGAGACGCATGCGCAGGTAGCGCGTCGCGACGGTCGAGCTCTGCCCGCCGCCGCCCGTCGTGGCGCTGCGAAACCCGGCGAACAGCGAGCGCGCGCGCCGCAGATAGGGCAAGCCGAGGGTCAGCGGCAGCCACAGGAAGGCGAAGCGCTCGGAGAACAGGAGAAACCCGAACAACGCCACGCCGACCCCGATCGCCGCCCATTTGAGGGCGCGCGCCAGCTTGGCCGGCTCGGTGTTGACGAACAGATAGACGAGCAGCAGCAGCCCGGCGAGGATCAGGACGCCGCCGAGCAGCGCGAGCATC
>DATJOB010000158.1:0-21163 GCA_035507475.1 Allostellaceae bacterium
TGGTCGACGGGAGCGAGCATCGGCAGCGGCGGACAGGTCAAGGCGCGAGGCAAGGCGGGTTCGTGGGCGGGTGTAGCTCAATGGTAGAGCTCCAGCCTTCCAAGCTGGCTACGTGGGTTCGATTCCCATCACCCGCTCCAAGGACCTGAGTACAGACGTTTCCTCTAGTTGATAGGAAGCCGCAGCGATGTCGAAGGCGAAGTTTGAGCGGAACAAGCCGCACTGCAACATCGGGACGATCGGTCATGTTGACCACGGGAAGACGTCTCTGACGGCGGCGATCACGAAGATCCTGGCGGAGACGGGCGGGGCGACCTACACGGCGTATGACCAGATCGACAAGGCGCCGGAGGAGAAGGCGCGCGGGATCACGATCGCGACGGCGCATGTGGAGTACGAGACGGGGAACCGGCATTACGCGCATGTCGACTGCCCGGGTCACGCGGACTACGTGAAGAACATGATCACCGGTGCGGCGCAGATGGACGGCGCGATCCTGGTGGTGAGCGCGGCGGACGGCCCGATGCCGCAGACGCGCGAGCATATCCTGTTGGCGCGGCAGGTGGGCGTGCCGAGCTTGGTCGTGTACATGAACAAGGTCGACATGGTGGACGACCCGGAGCTGTTGGAGCTGGTTGAGCTGGAGGTCCGCGAGCTGCTGTCGTCTTACGAGTTCCCGGGTGACGACATCCCGATCGTCAAGGGTTCGGCGCTGTGCGCGCTGGAGGGCCGCGAGGACGAGATCGGCAAGAAGTCGATCCTGGAGCTGATGGCGGCGGTCGACGACTACATCCCGCAGCCGGAGCGGGCGAAGGACCGTCCGTTCCTGATGCCGATCGAGGACGTGTTCACGATCTCGGGCCGCGGCACGGTGGTGACGGGGCGGGTTGAGCGCGGGATCGTCAAGGTCGGGGACGAGGTCGAGATCGTGGGCCTGCGGCCGACGGCGAAGACGGTGGCGACGGGTGTCGAGATGTTCCGCAAGCTGTTGGACCAGGGCGAGGCGGGGGACAATATCGGCGTGCTGTTGCGCGGGACGAAGCGCGAGGAGGTGGAGCGCGGTCAGGTTCTGGCGAAGCCGGGCTCGATCACGCCGCACACGGTGTTCCTGGCGGAGGCCTATGTGCTGACCAAGGAGGAAGGCGGCCGGCACACGCCGTTTTTTGGCAATTACCGCCCGCAATTCTACTTCCGGACGACGGACGTGACGGGGACGGTGCAGCTGCCGGAAGGGACCGAGATGGTGATGCCGGGGGACAACGTGACGATGGAAGTGGAGCTGTTGGTGCCGATCGCGATGGACGAGGGCTTGCGCTTCGCGATCCGCGAAGGCGGCCGCACCGTCGGCGCCGGCGTCGTCGCAAAGATCATCAAGTGAGGCAAGCGTCGCCTTGCGACGCAAGCCTCACCCTGGCGGAGGCCGGGGTCTAGAGGGGAAGCAGGAAAAACCTGATGGACGGCCAGAACATACGCATCCGCCTGCGGGCGTACGATCATCGCGTGCTCGACCAGTCGACCAGCGAGATCGTCAACACCGCCCGCCGCACCGGGGCGCGGGTGCGCGGGCCCATTCCGCTGCCGACGCGGATCGAGAAATTCACCGTGCTGCGCTCGCCGCATGTCGACAAGAAGTCGCGCGAGCAGTTCGAAATCCGCACCCATAAGCGGGTGCTCGACATCGTCGATCCGACACCGCAGACGGTCGATGCGCTGATGAAGCTCGACCTCGCCGCCGGCGTCGATGTCGAGATCAAGCTCTAGGGGAGAGCGATGCGTACCGGCCTCATCGCGCAGAAGCTCGGCATGAGCCGCGTCTTCACCGACGAGGGCAATCATGTCCCCGTCACGGTGCTGCGCATCGACAATTGCCAGGTCGTCGCGCAGCGCACCAAGGAGCGCGACGGCTATACCGCGCTGCAGCTGGGCGTCGGCACAGCCAAGGTGAAGAACGTGTCGAAGCCGATGCGTGGCCATTTCGCCGGCGCCAAGGTCGAGCCGAAGGCGCATCTTGCCGAGTTCCGCGTCTCGGAGGACGCGCTCGTCGATGTCGGCGCCGAGATCACCGCGGCGCATTTCGTCGCCGGGCAATTCGTCGACGTCACCGGCACCAGCATCGGCAAGGGCTATGCCGGCGGTATGAAGCGACACAATTTCGGCGGGTTGCGCGCCTCGCACGGCGTTTCGATCTCGCATCGCAGCCTGGGCTCGACCGGGCAGCGACAGGACCCCGGCAAGACCTTCAAGAACAAGAAGATGGCGGGCCATCTCGGGGCCGAGCGGGTGACCACGCTGAGCCTCGAAGTGGTCGCGACCGATGCCGAGCGCGGCGTCCTGATGCTGAAAGGCTCGGTGCCCGGCAGCGCCGGCGGCTGGGTGCTGGTGCGCGATGCGATCAAGCGCGCGGCGCCCAAGGAGCTGCCGTTTCCGGCGGGCCTGAGGGGAAGCGGCGCGGCGGCCGAGGAGGCGCCCGAGGCCGAAACGACCGACGAGACCGAGACCTCGGCGAGCGCCGAGGAAGGCGGGGCGGTATGAAGCTCAAGGTTCACAGCCTCGAGAACAAGGAAGTCGGCGACATCGAGTTGGCCGACGAGGTGTTCGGCCTGCCGGTGCGCGGCGACATCCTGGCGCGCGTCGTCAACTGGCAGCTCGCCAAGCGCCGCGCCGGCACGCACAAGACCAAGGGGATCAGCGACATCAGCGGCACGACCAAGAAGCCCTATAAGCAAAAGGGCACCGGCCGCGCCCGCCAGGGCAGCCTGCGCTCGCCGCAATTCCGCGGCGGCGCGGTGATCTTCGGGCCGGTGGTGCGCAGCCACGAATTCGGCCTGCAGAAGAAGGTGCGCAAGCTCGGGCTCAAGACCGCGCTCTCGGCCAAGCAGGCCGAGGGCAAGCTCGTGGTGATCGACGCTGCCACGGTCAAGGAGCCGAAGACCAAGGCGTTGCGCGCGCAGTTCGAGGCACTCGGCTGGGGCTCGGTGCTGATCATCGACGGCGCGGTCGACGAGGGCTTCGCCAAGGCCGCGCGCAACCTGCCGAAGGTCGATCTGCTGCCGGAGCGCGGCGCCAACGTCTACGACATCCTGCGCCGCGACACGCTGGTACTCACCCGCGACGCGGTCGCGCAACTCGAGGCGCGCCTCAAATGAGCCGGTTTCGTGTCATCCCCCGCGCCGAGACGCGGCTCACGCGTCAGGCGATGTACGACTTGATCCGCTCGCCGCTGATCACCGAAAAGGCGACCGCGGCGTCGGAGCACAACCAGGTGATCTTCAAGGTGCCGCTGAGCGCCACCAAGCGCGAGGTCAAGGCCGCGGTCGAGGGTCTGTTTTCGGTCAAGGTCGACGCGGTCAACACGTTGCGCGTGCAGGGCAAGCTGAAGCGGGTGCGCGGCCGGCCGGGTCATCGCTCCGATTTCAAGAAGGCGATCGTGACGCTGGCCGAAGGCTCGCGGATCGACGTGACGACGGGGGTCTAGGCGATGGCGCTCAAGACCTATAACCCGACGACCCCGTCGCAGCGTCAGCTCGTCACGGTCGATCGCAGCGAGCTGTGGAAGGGCAAGCCGGTCAAGAAGCTGACCGAAGGCCTCAGGGAGAAGGGCGGGCGCAACAATTCCGGCCGCATCACGATGCGCCGGCGCGGCGGCGGCCATAAGCAGCGCTATCGCGTCATCGATTTCCGGCGCGTCAAGGACGACATGCCGGCGACCGTCGAGCGGCTCGAATACGACCCGAACCGCACCGCCTTCATCGCCCTCGTCAAATACCCGGACGGCGAATTGTCCTATATCCTGGCGCCGCAGCGGCTGCGCGCCGGCGACAGCGTGGTCTCGGGCGAGCGGGTCGATGTCAGGGCCGGCAACGCCATGCCGCTGCGCAACATCCCGCCGGGCACGATCGTCCACAATGTGGAGATGAAGCCGGGCAAGGGCGGGCAGCTCGCCCGCTCGGCCGGCACCTATGTGCAGCTGGTCGGCCGCGACCAGGGTTACGCGGTCCTGCGCCTGTCCTCGGGCGAGTTGCGCCGCGTGCGCAGCGAGTGCCGCGCGACGATCGGCGCGGTGTCGAACCCGGACCACCAGAACATCGTGATCGGCAAGGCCGGGCGCAGCCGCTGGCTCGGCATCCGGCCTTCGGTGCGCGGCGTCGCGATGAACCCGATCGACCATCCGCATGGCGGCGGCGAAGGCCGTACCTCGGGCGGGCGCCATCCGGTGACGCCGTGGGGCAAGCCGACCAAGGGCAAGAAGACCCGCGCCAACAAGAAGACGGACCGGCTGATCGTCCGCCGCCGTCATGCCCGCTAGGGCCAGGGAATAGGAAGGAGAGAGCAGGTGGCTCGCTCGGTTTGGAAAGGCCCGTTCGTCGACGGCTTTCTGCTGCAGAAGGCGGACAAGGCGCGCAACTCGGGGCGCAACGAGGTGATCCGCACCTGGTCGCGCCGCTCGACGATCTTTCCGCAATTCGTCGGCCTGACCTTCGGCGTCTATAACGGCCACAAATTCATCCCGGTGCTGGTGACCGAGAACATGATCGGCCACAAGTTCGGCGAGTTCTCGCCGACCCGCACCTTCTACGGCCACGCCGGCGACAAGCGGGCGCGGCGGACTTAAGGGGGAACCGATGGGCAAGCCCGCGGCCGAACGGCGGCTGGCCGATAACGAGGCTTCGGCCTTTCTGCGCGCGCTGCGCACCAGCCCGCGCAAGCTGAACCTGGTCGCCGCGATGATCCGCGGCAAGACCGCCTCGACCGCGCTTGCCGAGCTGACCTTCTCGCGGCGGCGCATCGCGGGCGAGGTCAAGAAGGTGCTGCAGGCGGCGATCGCCAACGCCGAAAACAACCACCAGCTCGATGTCGACCGGCTCTACGTCAAGGAAGCGACGGTCGGCCGGGCTTTTGTGATGCGACGCTTTCATACGCGCGGCCGCGGCCGCTCGGCGCGGATCGAGAAGTATTTCTCGCATCTGACCGTCGTCGTCCGCGAGCGGCCGGAAGAGGAGGCTGCCTGATGGGGCAGAAGGTCAATCCGATCGGGCTGCGGCTCGGCATCAACCGTACCTGGGACTCGCGCTGGTTCGCGCACCGCCGCTACGGCGAGCTGCTGCTCGACGATTTGAAGCTGCGCCGGTTCCTCGAAGGCCGGCTGACGCAGGCCGCGATCGCCCGCGTCCTGATCGAGCGCGCCGCCAACAAGACGCGGATCACGCTGCATTCGGCGCGGCCCGGCGTGGTGATCGGCAAGAAGGGCGCCGATATCGACAAGCTGCGCAGCGATCTCGGCAAGATGACGAAGAGCGAGGTCAGCCTCAACATCGTCGAGATCAGAAAGCCGGAGATCGAGGCCAAGCTGATCGCCGAGGGCATCGCCCAGCAGCTCGAGCGGCGCGTCGCCTTCCGCCGCGCGATGAAGCGGGCCGTGCAGTCGGCGATGCGCTTCGGCGCGCAGGGCATCCGCATCAACTGCTCGGGGCGGCTCGGCGGCGCCGAGATCGCGCGCATGGAGTGGTATCGCGAGGGCCGCGTGCCGTTGCACACGCTGCGCGCCGATGTCGATTTCGGCTACGGCACGGCGAAGACCACCTACGGCACCTGCGGCGTCAAGGTGTGGGTGTTCAAGGGCGAGATCCTTGCACACGACCCGATGGCACAGGACAAGCGGCTTGCCGAGGCGCAGCCCGCCGGGCTCGACCGGCGTCCGAGCGGCGGCCGTGACCGTGACCGCGACCGCGATCGCGACAGGGACTAGGCGATGCTTTCCCCCAAGCGCACCAAATACCGCAAGGCGCATAAGGGCCGCGTCCATGGCGTCGCCAAGGGCGGCACGGCGCTCAATTTCGGCGCCTACGGCATGAAGTCGGTCGAACCCGGGCGGATCACCGCGCGCCAGATCGAGGCGGCGCGGCGGGCGATCACCCGCCATATCCGCCGCGTCGGCCGGGTCTGGATCCGCATCTTCCCGGACGTTCCGGTCTCGACCAAGCCGGCCGAAGTGCGCATGGGCAGTGGCAAGGGCTCGCCCGAATATTGGATCTGCCGCGTCAAGCCGGGCCGCATCATGTTCGAGCTCGATGGCGTCCCACACGACGTGGCGCGCGAGGCGTTCGAGCTGGCCGCGGCGAAGCTGCCGGTAGCGACCCGCTTTGTCGTGCGCGCCGGCGAGGAAGGCACGCCATGAAGGCGATGAAGCCGGCCGATCTGCGCGGCCGCACGCCCGACGAGCTGGTCGAGCAGATGGAGACGCTCGGCAAGGAGATCTTCAACCTGCGCTTCCAGCGCGCCAGCGGGCAGCTCGAGAACACGGCGCGGGTGCGCCAGGCGCGCCGCGACATCGCGCGGATCAAGACGATCCTCGGCGAGCGCGGCCGCCAGGCGGCAAAGGCTTAGGAGCAGAGATGCCGAAACGCATCCTTCAGGGCATCGTCGTCAGCGACGTGCAGAGCAAGACGGTGATCGTGCGCGTCGAACGCCGCGTGATGCATCCGGTGTACAAGAAGTTCGTCACGCGCTCGAAGAAATATGCCGCGCATGACGAGGAGAACAAGTTCCACACCGGCGACGCGGTGCAGATCGAGGAGAGCCGGCCGCTCTCGAAGCGCAAGACGTGGGTCGTGCTGGGCGAGGCGACCGGCGTCGCGCCCGGGCTCGCCCGCCGCCGCGCCCGCGCCGCCGCGGCCGAGGTCGAAGCCGAGGCGACCGGCGCCGATGTCGGGGGGGCGACGGCATGATCCAGATGCAGACCAATCTCGACGTCGCCGACAATTCAGGCGCGCGTCGGGTCCAGTGCATCAAGGTGCTCGGCGGCTCGAAACGCAAGACCGCCGGCGTCGGCGATGTGATCATCGTCTCGGTCAAGGAGGCGATCCCGCGCGGCCGGGTCAAGAAGGGCGACATCCACCGTGCCGTCATCGTGCGCACGGCCAAGGAAATCCGTCGCATCGACGGCAGCGCGATCCGCTTCGACCGCAATGCCGCGGTGCTGATCACTCGCCAGAACGAGCCGATCGGGACCCGCGTCTTCGGCCCGGTGACACGCGAGCTGCGGGCCCGCAAGTTCATGAAAATCGCCTCGCTCGCCCCCGAGGTCCTCTAGGACGGAAGCGCGTTGATGCCAAAGCTGAAGATCAAGAAGGGCGACAACGTGGTCGTGATCAGCGGCCGCGACAAGGGCAAGCAGGGCGAGGTGCTGCGCGTCTTCCCGACGGAATCGCGCCTCGTCGTCCAGGGCGTGCACGTCGCGCGGCGGCATACCCGGCCGCGGATGGGCGATCCCGGCGGGATCGTCGAAAAGGAGCTGACGATCCACGTCTCGAACGTCGCCCATATCGATCCCGCCTCGGGCAAACCGACCCGTGTCGGCTACAAGATCCTCGACGACGGGCGCAAGGTCCGTGTCGCCCGGCGCTCGGGCGAAGTGCTCGATAAAGCGAGGTGAGGGAGATGGCTCGCCTGCAGGAGCGATATCAGGAGGTCGTGCACCCGGCGCTGATGAAGGAGTTCGGCTATGAGAACTCGATGCAGGCGCCGCGCCTCGACAAGATCGTCGTCAACATGGGCGTCGGCGAGGCGGTGCAGGATGCGAAAAAGATCGACGCGGCGGTCGCCGACCTGACCGCGATCACCGGGCAGCATCCGGTCGTGATCCGCGCCAAGCAGTCGATCGCGACCTTCAAGCTGCGCAAGAACATGCCGATCGGTGTCAAGGTGACGCTGCGGCGCGAGCGGATGTACGAATTTCTCGACCGGCTGATCAACGTGGCGCTGCCGCGCGTGCGCGACTTCCGCGGCGTCTCGGCACGCAGCTTCGACGGGCGCGGCAATTACGCGCTCGGCCTGCGCGAGCAGCTCGTCTTCCCCGAGATCGACTATGACCGCGTCGATGCGGTGCGTGGCATGGATATCGTCATCGTCACCACCGCCACGACCGATGCCGAGGCCAAGTCGCTGCTGCGCGGCTTCGACATGCCGTTCGTCAACTAGAGGCCCCGGAGAACCCGTTCAGCGATGGCAAAGAAGAGCTCGATCGAGAAGAACGCGCGGCGCGCCAAGATGACGAAATCGGTGGCGCCGCGCCGCGCCCGCCTCAAGACGCTGGCGCGCGACCGCGACGCCGCGCCGGAGGAGCGGTTCGAGGCGCAGCTGAAGCTCGCCCGGCTGCCGCGCAACAGCTCGGCGACGCGGTTGCGCAACCGCTGCCAGCTGAGCGGTCGCCCGCGCGGCTATTACCGCAAGTTCGGCCTGTCGCGCATAGCGGTGCGCGAGCTGGCGTCGTCCGGGCAGATCCCGGGCATGGTCAAGTCGAGCTGGTAGGAGGGCAGGCATGACGATGAGCGACCCGCTCGGCGATATGCTGACCCGCATCCGCAACGGCCAGCGGGCCCGCATGGCCGTGGTCGCGTCCCCGGCCTCGAAGCACCGCGCCAACGTGCTGGAAGTGCTGAAGCGCGAAGGCTATATCCGCGGCTACACGCGCGAACAGGTGCGGCCGGGCGTCGCCGAGCTCAAGATCGAACTGAAATATGTCGATGGCGAGCCGGTGATCCGCGAGATTTCCCGCGTGTCGAAACCGGGCAGACGGATCTATTCGAAGCTCGTCGACCTGCCGCGGGTCTATAACGGGCTCGGCATCTCGATCCTGTCGACGCCGCGCGGCGTGATGTCGGACAACGAGGCGCGCGCCGCCAAGGTCGGCGGCGAGATTCTCTGCCGGGTGTTCTGAGGCCAAAGGTACGGAAGCCATGTCACGCATCGGCAAGCATCCCGTCACGATCCCCGCCGGCGTTCAGGTCGCGCTTGCCGGGCAGGTGTTGAGCGTCAGCGGCAGCAAGGGCAAGCTCAGCCTGGCGATCGGTTCGGAGGTCAGCACGACCGTCGCCGATGGCCATGTCACGGTGACGCCCAAGGACGAGAGCAAGCGGGCGCGTGCGATGTGGGGCACCACCCGGGCGCTGATCAACAACATGGTGACCGGGGTCTCCACCGGGTTCACCCGGACGCTCGAGATCAACGGCGTCGGCTATCGCGCGGCGGTGCAGGGGAGTACCCTCAACCTGCAGCTCGGCTACAGCCACGACATTCCCTATCCGATCCCGCAGGACATTCAGATCGCTTGCGAGCGGCCGACGCTGATCGCGATCAGCGGCGCCGACAAGCAGCGCGTCGGCCAGGTCGCTGCCGAGATCCGCGCATTCCGGCCGCCCGAACCGTACAAGGGCAAGGGCATCAAGTACGCCGAGGAAGTGATCCGGCGCAAGGAAGGCAAGAAGAAGTAACCCGATGGCCAAGAAAGCAGACGAGCTCTTCCAGCGCCGCCGTCAGCGCGTGCGCTACAAGCTGCGCCAGGCCGGCGGGCTGCGCCCGCGCCTGTCGGTGTTCCGTTCGTCGCGCCACATCTATGCGCAGATCATCGATGATGCGGCCGGGCGCACGCTGGCCGCCGCCTCGACGCTCGACGCGGCGATCAAGGGCGGGCTGAAGACCGGCGCCGACAGCGAGGCCGCCAAGGCGGTCGGCAAGGCGATCGCCGAGCGCGCCAAGGCGGCCGGCGTCGCGCAGGTCGTCTTCGACCGCGGCGCCTACATGTTCCACGGCCGGGTCAAGGCCCTGGCCGACGCCGCCCGCGAGGGCGGGCTCGAGTTCTAGAAGGGACCCGGTTCCAGAGGGAATTGCCGATGGCACGCACACAAGGTCAGGGCCCGCGCGGCGAGGGCGGCGAGCGCCGCCGGCGCGGCGACGGCGACCGCCAGCCGCGCGAGCGCGAGGAAAGCGAATTCGCCGAGAAGCTGGTCAGCATCAATCGCGTCGCGAAGGTGGTGAAGGGCGGCCGGCGCTTCGGCTTTGCCGCGCTCGTCGTGGTCGGCGACCGCAAGGGTCGCGTCGGCTACGGCTCGGGCAAGGCGCGCGAGGTGCCCGAGGCGATCCGCAAGGCGACCGAGCAGGCGCGGCGCGGCCTCGTTCGCGTGCCGCTGCGCGAGGGGCGCACGCTGCATCACGACATCCGCGACCGCTACGGCGCCGGCAAGGTCGTGATCCGCGCCGCCAAGCCGGGCACCGGGATCATCGCCGGCGGGCCGATGCGCGCGATCTTCGAGGCGCTCGGCGTGCAGGATGTGGTCGCGAAATCGGTCGGCAGCTCGAACCCGCACAACATGATCAAGGCGACCTTTGCGGCGTTGACCCATGCGACGAGCCCGCGCGCGGTCGCGGCGCGGCGCGGCAAGAAGATCAACGAGGTGCTCGGCCGGCGCGACGCCGAGACGAAGGAGCCGGCGTGATGGCGCGCGCCACCGCGGCGAAACCCGAGGCCAAGGCGACGCTGACCGTAATGCAGACCGGCAGCCCGATCGGCCGGCGCGCCGAGCAGGAGGCGACCCTCAAGGGGCTCGGCCTCAACAAGCTGCGCCGCCGCCGCACGCTCGAAGACACCCCGGCGGTGCGCGGCATGATCGACAAGGTGAAGCACCTGGTGAAGGTGGTCGAGTAGGTTGATCGGATAAGCGCGGCCTCTCTGTCGTCATTCCCGCGGCAGCGGGAATCCGGAGGTCGAAGGGCACCGGCGGTCGCCCTGGACCCCCCGCCTCCGCGGGGGTGACGACGAGCGTGGGACTGGAACGATGAAGCTCAACGAGATCAGGGACAATCCGGGCGCGCATTACCGCGCCAAGCGGGTCGGGCGCGGCATCGGCTCGGGCAAGGGCAAGACCGCCGGCCAGGGCGGCAAGGGCCAGCTCGGGCGCTCCGGCGTCGCGATCAACGGGTTCGAAGGCGGGCAAACCCCTCTGCATCGTCGCCTTCCGAAACGAGGGTTTAACAACAAGATCTTCCAGAAGGACTTCAAGGTCGTCAATCTCGGCCGGCTGCAGCAGGCGATCGACGCCAAGAAGCTCGCCGCCAGCGACACGATCGACGGCAAGAGCCTGGTCGCGGCCGGGGTGCTGCGCCGCCTGGGCGACGGCATCCGGCTGCTCGCCAAGGGCGAGCTAAAGAGCAAGCTCACGATTTCGGTGGCCGGGGCTTCGCAGGCGGCGATCGCCGCGGTCGAGAAGGCGGGCGGCCGGGTGCTGCTGCCGGCCGGCACGACCGCCGAAGCGGCCGCGCCGAGCCCGGAACCGGCGGCCGTGACGCCGAGCCCGGAACCGGCGGCCGCGCCGGAAGCGGCCGCGGCGAAACCGCGGCGAGCTCGCGCGAAGCCGGCGGACGGCGCTCCCGAGGGCGAAGCCTGAGCGGGGTTGCGGCGCGATCGCGCGGAGCCGTGAACTTTCGCAACCGGCCGCGAGCGCCTATTCTATAAGCGGCCCAAGAGCGGGGCAGGGAACCGAACGATGGCGTCAGCCGCCGAGCAACTCGCCGCCAGCATCAATCTCGGCGCCTTTTCCAAGGCCACCGAGCTCAAGAGCCGCATCTGGTTCACGCTGGGCGCGCTCGTCGCCTACCGGCTCGGCACCTACATCCCGATCCCGGGCATCGACCCGGCGATCCTGCACGACATCTTCCAGCACAATGCCGGCGGCATCCTCGGCATGTTCGACATGTTCTCGGGCGGCGCGCTCGGCCGCATGTCGATCTTCGCCCTCAACATCATGCCGTACATCTCGGCCTCGATCATCATCCAGCTGCTGACCGCGGTGTCGCCCTCGCTCGAGGCGCTGAAGAAGGAGGGCGAGAGCGGCCGCAAAAAGATCAACCAATACACGCGCTACGGCACCGTCCTGCTTGCCGCGGTGCAGGCCTACGGCATCGCGGCCGGCCTCGAAGGCATGCGTTCGGGCACGGCGACGGCGGTCATCGATCCCGGCCTCTTCTTCCGGCTGGTCACCGTGGTGACGCTGGTCGGCGGCACGGTCTTCCTGATGTGGCTCGGCGAGCAGATCACCGCGCGCGGCGTCGGCAACGGCATCTCGCTGATCATAATGGCGGGGATCGTCGCCAACCTGCCGCATGCGCTTGCCGCGACGCTGGAGCTCGGCCGCACCGGCGCGCTGTCGCCGGTGTTCATCTTGCTGTTCCTGGCGATCTCGGTGTTCGTCGTCGGCTTCATCGTGTTCATGGAGCGGGCGCAGCGCCGCATCCTCGTGCAATACCCGAAGCGCCAGGTCGGCAACCGCATGTTTGGCGGCGAGGCTTCGCACCTGCCGCTCAAGATCAACACCTCGGGCGTGATCCCGCCGATCTTCGCCTCGTCGCTGCTGCTGTTGCCGGCGACCGTCTCGACCTTCCAGCAAAGCGCCGGCGAGAGCTTTGGTTGGCTCGGCACGATCACCGCCTACCTGGCGCACGGCCGGCCGCTCTACATGGTGCTCTATGTCAGCCTGATCGTGTTCTTCTGCTTCTTCTATACCGCGATCGTCTTCAACCCGCAGGAAACGGCCGACAACCTGCGCAAATACGGCGGCTTCATCCCCGGCATCCGTCCCGGCAAGAACACCGCCGACTATCTCGACTACGTCTTGACGCGGCTGACCGTGGTCGGCGCGGGCTATCTGGCGGCGGTCTGCATCCTGCCCGAGATCCTGATCTCGCAATATTCGGTGCCGTTCTATTTCGGCGGCACCAGTCTGCTGATCGTCGTCAGCGTGACGATGGACACCGTCGCGCAAATCCACTCGCACCTGCTCGCGCACCAGTACGAGGGGCTGATCAAGAAGGCGCGGCTGCGCGGCCGGCGCGGGTGAAGCGCCCGACCCGCTGAACGCATCCGATGAACCTGATCCTCCTCGGGCCGCCGGGCGCCGGCAAGGGCACCCAGGCGAAGCGCCTCGAACAGTCGCACGGGCTCGTCCAGCTCGCGACCGGCGACATGCTGCGCGAGGAGGTCGCCTCGGGCAGCGCACTCGGCAAGCGCATCAAGGCGGTGATGGAGTCCGGTGCGCTCGTATCCGACGACATCGTCATCGAGCTTATCGAGAGCCGCCTCGGCAAAGCCGAGAACGGCGTCATCCTCGACGGCTTTCCGCGCACCATCCCGCAGGCCGAGGCGCTCGACGCGATGCTGGCGCGGCACCACCTAAAGCTCGACCACGTGATCCTGATGGAGGTCGACGAGGCGGCTCTGGTCGACCGGCTCGCCGGTCGCTTCAGCTGCCGCGGATGCGGCGCGAGCTATCACGACAACAGCAACCGCCCATCGAAGGACGGCGTCTGCGACTTCTGCGGCTCGACCGATTTTGTCCGCCGTCCCGACGACCGCCCGGAAGCGGTCCAGAAGCGCTTCCAGGTCTATCGCGACCAGACCGCCCCGATCCTGCCCTACTATCGCGCCAAGGGCATCCTCGAGACGGTGGACGGCATGGGCGACATGGACGCGGTGACGCGCGCGATCGAAAAGATCATCGCGGCGTGAGGCTGCGACAATTCGCGCGGATTTTGTCGCGCCCCCGATTGACCGCGCACCCGCGATCCGTATAATCCCGCGTTCCGCGTGGGAGCGATCCCCCGCACCCTCGATCATGCCCGAATTTGAGGAGATGCGCCCGTGGCGCGAATTGCCGGCGTCAACATCCCGAACCAGAAGCGCGTCCCGATCGCGCTGACCTATATCCACGGTATCGGCCGCACCAAGGCGCTCGAAATCTGCAACAAGGTCGGCATCCCGCTCGATCGGCGGGCCAACGACATGACCGATGACGAGGTGCTGCGCGTGCGCGAGCTGATCGACCGCGAATACACCGTCGAGGGCGACCTGCGCCGCACCGTGGCGATGAACATCAAGCGGCTGATGGATCTCGGCTGCTATCGCGGGCTGCGCCACCGCAAGGGGCTGCCGGTGCGCGGCCAGCGGACGCATACCAACGCGCGCACCCGCAAGGGCCCGGCGCGACCGATCGCCGGCAAGAAGAAATAGCCGGTTTGACCCCCCTCTCGATACTGCGGGACGGCTAGATGGCAAGAGGCACGGCAGCGCCGCGGCTGCGGCGGCGCGAGCGCAAGAACATCACTTCGGGCACCGCCCATGTGAATGCGACGTTCAACAACACGATGATCACGATCACCGACGCGCAGGGCAATGCGATTGCCTGGTCGTCGTCAGGCAGCCAGGGCTTCAAGGGCTCGCGCAAGTCGACCCCCTACGCGGCGCAGATCGCCGCCGAGGATGCCGGGCGCAAGGCGATGGAGCATGGCATGCGGACGCTCGACATCGAGGTGAAGGGCCCCGGCTCGGGGCGCGAGTCAGCCTTGCGGGCCTTGCAAAGCGTTGGTTTCGCTATCACTTCTATCCGTGACGTGACGCCAATCCCGCATAACGGCTGTCGCCCGCCAAAACGGCGCCGGGTCTGACCCCGTGCCGCCGGCGCGCCGTTTCGGTGCGCCGTCGAAAGACATCTGCCGGCCGGTTCGCCGGCCACGGACGCTAACAGGACCAAAGCCCGATGACCGACGTGTTTGTGATCCAAAGGAATTGGCAGACGCTGATCAAGCCGAAGCAGCTCGCGGTCGAGCCGGGGGATGACCCCGCGCGCCTCGCGACGGTGGTCGCCGAGCCGCTGGAGCGCGGCTTCGGCCTGACGCTCGGCAACGCGCTGCGCCGGGTGCTGCTGTCCTCGCTGCAGGGCGCCGCCGTCACCTCGATGCAGATCGAGGGCGTGCTGCACGAATTCTCGTCGATTCCCGGCGTGCTCGAGGACGTCACCGACATCGTGCTCAACGTCAAGAGCATCGGCCTGAGGATGCACGGCGAGGGGCCGAAGCGGATGCGGCTGCGCGCCACCGGACCGGGCGAGGTGCGCGCTGGCGCGATCGAGACCGGGCACGACATCGACATCCTCAACCCGGACCTCGTGATCTGCACGCTCGATACGGGCGCGCGCATCTCGATGGAACTGACCGTCGAGGTCGGCAAAGGCTACGTCCCGGCGACGCAGAACCGGCCGGAGGACGCGCCGATCGGCCTCATCCCGGTCGATGCGCTGTTCAGCCCGGTGCGCAAGGTCTCCTACCGCGTCGAGAATACCCGCGTCGGCCAGGTGACCGACTACGACAGCCTGTCGATGCGCGTCGAGACCAACGGCGCGGTGACACCGGAGGACGCGGTGGCGCTGGCCGCGCGCATCCTCCAGGACCAGCTGCAGCTCTTCATCAATTTCGAGGAGCCGCGCCACGCGGTCGAAAAGGAAATCTCCGGCGAGCCGCTGATCAACAAGAACCTGCTGCGCAAGGTCGACGAGCTCGAGCTTTCGGTGCGCTCGGCCAACTGCCTCAAGAACGACAATATCGTCTATATCGGCGACCTCGTGCAGAAGACCGAGGCCGAGATGCTGCGGACCCCCAATTTCGGGCGCAAATCCTTGAACGAGATCAAGGAGGTGCTGGCGAACATGGGGCTCCATTTGGGGATGGAGATCCCCAACTGGCCGCCCGAGAACATCGAGGATCTGGCCAAGCGCGTCGACGAGCCTTATTAAGCGCGCTCGACGTTTTATCGTCAGGGCCGGGTTTGATCCGGTCATCTGGTGAGATTCCCGGGTCAAGCCCGGGGATGACGACAGGGGAAGGGAGAGTTTCGGATCATGCGCCACGGCATGCACGGACGCGGCTTCAGCCGCCATTCCGCCCACCGCAAGGCGATGTTCGAGAACCTCGCCGCCGCGTTGATCAAGCACGAGCAGATCACCACGACGCTGCCCAAGGCCAAGGATTTGCGCCCGGTCGTCGAGCGGCTGATCACGATGGGCCGGCGTGGCGGGCTGCATGTGCGGCGCCGTGCGATCGCCGTGCTGCACGACGAAAAGCTCGCCGACAAGCTGCTGACGACGCTTGCCGAGCGCTACCGCGCGCGGCCCGGCGGATACACCCGGATCGTCAAGGCGGGTTTCCGCTACGGCGACAACGCGGCGATGGCGCTGATCGAGCTGGTCGACCGCGACCCTGCCGCCAAGGGCCAGGATTCGGGTCCGCGGCCGGAACCCGGCGACGAGGCGGAAGAGGCGGCGTAACCCTCTTCTCCACCCGCCCTATTCGCGACCCAACCGGCGCATCAGCACGCGCAGCGGCGCGGTGACGCGCCATGACCGCGACTGGTAGACCAGCCCCAGCTGCTGCATCGCCTGTGCGCGCTGCTGCAATGCGGCGTCGGCCTCGTGCCGCGCGGCGCGCGCCTGCGCGATCGCCGCCTCGCCGTAATGATAGCGCTCGATGGCCAGGGCCTGCATCTCGGCGAGCGCCGCCTCGGTCCGCGCCAGCCTTTCGACTTCCTTGTCCTTGAGCCAGCGGCCGGCGCCGCTGCGCGCCGCGAGGCCGGCGGCGAGCACCTCGACCGGGTATTGCGGCTTGTTGAGCATCCCCAGCACGAGATCGTCCGCGGTTGCGACGCCGAGCAGCAATTCGCAGCGGCGCGGCTCGCTGCGCTCGATCGCCTCGAGCGGCGGCCCATGCAGCGCAACCAGCGCGCTTTCCCGCGCGCCGCCGAAGATGTCGTCCTGGCGCTGCCGGATGTTGTCCGGGTTGAAGGCGTCGACGACGTGGAGGCGCAGCGTGTAGCCGAGCTCGCGCATCGCCTTGGCGGTCTTGAGGCCGCCTTCGAGCGAGTTGCATTCGGCATAGATCACCGGCGAGAAGCGGCGGATCGTGTCGTGGGCGCCGCGGATCACCAGATCCTCGAAACCCTCGGCGTCGATCTTGATCAGCGCGCAGCCATCGAGCCGCAACGAATCGATCGTCAGCAGCTCGACCGTGTCGCTCGCGTCGCCCGCCTGGCCCGCGGCATCGAAGCCGCCACCGGGGATGGCGGGCGACCCGATCAGCGAGGCGCTGCCGAAGCTGGCACGCTGCGACGGGTCGATCGGCCGCAGCGCGATGGTCCCCGGCTCGGCGCCGGCGGCGGCATGATGCAGGCTGACATTCGCCAGGCCGTTCGCGGCGACATTGTCCGCGAGCAGCGCAAAGCTCGGCGCCTGCGGCTCGATCGCGACGACCCGGCCCGCCGGGCCGACGAATTGCGCCAAGGCCAGCGTATGCGTGCCGATATAGGCGCCGACATCGACCGCCGTTGCGCCCTCGGGCACCAGCTGGCGCAGGAAACTCAGCTCGTTCTCGGCCCATTCGCCGTATTCGACGAGCGAGCGGGTGACCGCGCCGGTGTCGTTGGCGAAGACGCCCATTTGGCCATAGCGGGTGTCGATCGCCTTGCGGGCCCGCTTGGCCGCGGCGCGGGGTATGGTCGCCGGAGATCCTGACAGGGGTGCTGACATCGGCGCCAGCCTCGGCATCGCCGCGGCGTTTGTCAAATGAGCCGGCGACGCGGCTGGGCCGCATTACCGCGGCGACCGCCGGCGGCTCCCCGCGCGCCTCGCCATTGTCGCCTCGCCAAGTCTTTGCTAGACAGCCGGACGAGCGCAGAGCCCGTAGCTCAGCCGGTAGAGCAACTGACTTTTAATCAGTAGGTCCCGGGTTCGAATCCCGGCGGGCTCACCAAGATCCGGCAAGATCGGGCCGCGGAAATGGCCGAGCGGGCCGGCCGCGGGGCCCAATCCTTAGCGGCACGGCGCGATGGGCAGCGCGGCGATGGACGCAAGATGCGGCACGAACGGCGCCGGTCCGCTACCCGAGGCGGGGTGCGTGGCGGTGCTGTCGAGCTCGCGCCCGGCGAGATAGAGCGCGGGCAGAACGTCGTCGGGGTCCTGGGTGACGCCGCCGCGCCCCGCCGCGGTGAAGCTCGACCGCAGCTGCCCGACCTTGCTGCCGCAGCTGTCGGGCGCGATCGCCGCCGGCGCTTTCAAGTCGCTTGCCACGCTCGCCAAGGCGCCCTTGATCTGCAGCACCGGCGAGGTGATGTCGACCGCGCCGGAAATGCCGAGCTGAGAGCTGGCCTCGACCGTGCTGTCCGCCGAGGCGATGTATCGGCCCGCCACGATCGAGATGTTGCCGCCGTTGCCGCCGACTGCGTCGGCCTCGATCTGGCTGCGGTCGAGCACCAGAAATTGCGGGTCGATCGTGATGTTGCCGCCGTTGCCGAGCAGGCCGTCGACCGAGGTGAGGATGCTGCTGTCGACGAGCAGCATCTCGCGGCCGATCTCGAGCGTGATGTCGCCGCCATTGGCGCCGGCCGCCTCGGTCGAGATGCTGGCGCCGTCGATCATCGTCAAGGTCTGCGCGATGACGGTGATCGAGCCGGCATTGCCGGTGCCGGTCGATTGCGCGGTGATCTGCGGCCCGGCTCCGCCGAGCACGACCGTCGGCGCCTCGATGAGGATGTCGCCGCCGCTGCCGTGACCCGCCGTGGTGCTGGCGATCTGCGCCCCGCCGCCGATCAGCAGCGTCCCGGCGGTGACCGTGACCGGTCCGCCCATCAGCGATTGCGCGCCGCTCGCCGACGCGGCGATCTCGCTGCCGGCGCCGCTGAGCGCCAGCGTGCCCGGGGTCGTCACCGTCACCGAGCCGCCCGAAGCCGAGCCCGCCATCGTGCTGGCGATCTGGGCGCCGCCGGCGATCGTGAGCTGCCCCGCCTCGACCGTCACCGACCCGGCATTGCCGGTCGCGGTCGTCGCGGCCGAGGCGAGTATCCCGCCGCCGGCGCCGCTGAGGCTCACCGGGCCGCTCACCGCGACATCGACGGTGCCGCCCGAGCTGCTGCCGGCCGTCGTCGACGAGATCGAGCCGCTGCCGCTGACGGTGAGGCTGCCCGCCGACAGGACGACCGTGCCGGCCGCCCCGGCGCTGCCGACGAGCGCGTCGCTGAGGATGCCGGTCGTCTGCCGCGCGCCGCTGCCGTCGATGCCGATCGCGCCGCCGACCGCGACGGCGACGTCGCCGCCGGCGCCGGACGTGGCGGTGCTCGTCGAGATCTCGCCGTTCGCCAGGATCGACAGGCTGCCCGCGTTCACCGTGATGCGCCCGCCATTGCCGGTGCCGGCATTGGCGCTCGAAAAGATGCCTGTCAAGGCGCCGCCGCTGCCGTCGATCGTCAGCGCTCCGGGGGAGCTGACCGCGACGCTGCCGGCGTTTCCCGACCCGGTGGTGCTGCTCAGGATCTCGCCGCCGGTCGCCAACGAGACGCTGCCGGCGCCGACGACAACCGAGCCCGCATTGTTGGGGCTGAACGTGCTGGTCGAAATCTGACCGCCATCGCTCAGCGACAGGGTGCCGGCGGCGATGTTAATCGTGCCGGCGGCGCCCGACCGCGGCTTTGCGGATTCGGACAGCACCCCAGAACCGCCAGTCCCGTCGATCGACAGCGAGCCGGCGACCGAGATGCCGATGTTGCCGGCACTGCCGGGGCCGAGCGTGCTCGTCGAGATTTGCCCGCCATTGGTCAGCGACAGGCTGTCGGCGCTGACCGTGACCTGGCCGGCATTGCCGTAGCTCGAATGGAAGGCGTCGGAGGAGATCGCCGACGAGAAACCGTTGAGCGCGCCATCGATCGACAACTGCCCGCCGACCGTCACCGAAACGCTGCCCGCATTGCCGGCCGTGAACGTGCTGCTGTCGATCTCGGCCGAGCGGGTGATCGACAAGGACCCGGCATCGACCGTGACCCGCCCGCCGTTGCCGGTGCCGCCTTCGGCTTGGCCCAGAATGCCGGTCGCGGCGGGCGCCGCCGATCCGTGGAGCGCAAGCAGGCCGGTGACATCGACCGATACATCGCCGGCATTTCCCGCTCCCGCGGTGCCGCTCTCGATCTCGCCGGTGTCCTTGAGGGTGAGGTTCCCGGCGGTGACCGTAACGAAGCCCGCCTGGCCGGTACTGCCGGTGATCGCGTTCGAGGCGATGCCGGTAAGAAAGCTGGTGTGCGCGCCGTCGATCAGGATCGTGCCGGCGGTGAGCGTGACGCCGCCGCCATTTCCGGGACCCGCGGTATCGCTGGCGAATTCGGCCCCGTCGGCCATATACAAGCGCCCGGCCGCGGTCACGTCGACGCTGCCGCCGTTGCCGCTGCCGCTTGTGCTGCTGCTGACCCGTCCGTCGCCGGTCAACCCGACGTTGCGCGCGGCAATGCTGACCTGGCCGGCGTTTCCCGCACCTTCCGTGTCGGAGAAAATGCCCGAGATGAGGTTGTTTGCGACCCCGCCGATCGACAATCGGCCGGTCAACGACACGTCGAGGCGGCCGGCATTCCCCGAGCTGAACGTGCTGCTGAAGATCGCGCCGCTATCGGTCAGCGACAGGTCGTGGGCCGTGACAGAGATCGCGCCGGCGTTGCCGGTGCTGCCCGCGACGGCCTCCGAGAAGATGCCGGTGCGCGCCGCTCCTTGCGCGCCATCGATCGAGATGCCGCCCGCCACGCCGATCGTCAGCGATCCCGCGTCGCCGGAGCCGTCGGTCGCAGCGGCGATCTCGCCGCCGTTGGACAGCGACAGATGCGTCACATCGACCACCACATCGCCGCCGGGGCCGGGGCCGTAATTGTTCGCGTCGATCGTGCTGGCGCGGACGGCCAGCGTGCCGGCGTCGACAAAGATATTGCCGCTGTTGCGGGGACCGTTGGCATCGGTGGTGCTGATGGCGGAGTTATGCGCCACGGTGAGCCGGGCAAAGCCGGCAACGGCGGGCACGGCGGCGGACGGGGTGGCGGCGACCTGGCCGGGGCCATTGGCGGCGGCGACGCCGATCGTCCCACCCGGGGCGAGCAGCGAGGCGTTCTTGACCGAAACCGGGCCGCCGACCAAGTCGAGGGTCTGGCCGGGCTTGACCTGCAAGGTGGTGCCGCTGACCGTGATCTTGCCGGCGGGGGCATCGAGGAAGCCGAACGCGGCCGGCGCCGCCGCGCTCAGCGTGCTGCCATTGGGGTTCGTCGCGGAGAACCCCACGCCGCCCTTTAGTTTGAGATAGTCGGCGGTCGAGGCCGAGAAGCTGCCCGTGACGTTGACCGATCCGCCCGGCCCGAACACCACTCCCGTCGGATTGGTCAGATAGAGATTGGCGCCCTTGATCGACGACTTGACCGTGCCGTCGATCGTCGACGGGCTGCCGCCGGTCACCCGGCCGATGATGGTGGTAACGGTCGCGGGTCCGCTGAAGGTCGCGGTCTCGCCGCTCGCCAGGCCGAAGAGGCCGAAGCTCTGGAACAGATTGCCGCCGACCCGCTTCCCGAGATTGGCGCCGATCGAGTAGTTCGGCCCGCTGAGCACCTGCGCCGGCGACAGCGTGCCGTCGATGGTGATGTGCTGCGCCAGCGCCGCCGGCGCCAGGATCGCGAGCGCTACCAACGTGAGCGGGAGAGCGGGTATCTTGCGTC
>DATJOB010000159.1:0-10209 GCA_035507475.1 Allostellaceae bacterium
GGCCCTGCTCGGCGCAAAAGGCTTCGAGGCTGAAACGGTCCTCGGGGTCGGACAGGTTGGAGGCGAAGCCGTCCGACTTCAGCTGCATCCCGCGCGGCATCTTGCGCTGCCAGTTCGCCATCGGCTTCCCGAAAATGCGGAAACCGATGCCGCGAGCGCGTAAATGAGCCGCGATCGATAGCCCGTAAGGGCCAGCGCCGATAATGACAATCTTGTTGGACACGCTCATCGCCCTCGCCGGCAGTGGCGGGATGGGGAGGGATCACTCCGCCATCGTCACCGGAACAGGATGCGCATCACCCGTAAAGGAAGGTCTAACGGCCGGTTTTGTTCTTGCTCGCTCACGCGATTGTGTGTCCGCGAGCGGCTCTGGCAGGTCGCCGACCAACCGGGCGACATGCCCGGCAAGACGCGCCGACAAGGCGGTGATGAGCAGGGTCGGGTTGGCCTGGCCCGATGTCGGGAACACCGCGCTCGACGCGACAAACAGGTTTGGCGTGCCGTGCACGCGGCAGTCGCCATCGACCGCGCCGCGCGCCGGATCGGCCGCCATACGGATCGTGCCGATCTGGTGGTAGCCGTCCGTCATCTGATCCCAGACCCGCGCCGCGCGCTCGCTTTCGGGGACGTGGTATTCGAGGCGGCCGAGTCCGGCCTCGCGCAGGTTGCGGTCGATGATCGCGTGCGAGTCCACGACCGAGCGCGCGTCGATCTCGCTGTAGCGCAAATCGACTTTGAGCCGCGGCAGGCCGAGTCGGTCGCGCGCCTCACCAAGGGTTACCGTGCTCGCCAGGTTGGGTGCCTGCTCGGCGTGATAGAAGAAGGCGTAGCGCCGCGCCTTGTTGGGGATGAAGAAGCCCGGCAGATGCGGCTCGCTGGCGTAGCGGCGATAGAGGAAACGCATCGCCTCACGCGCCGCTTCCGGGAGCCCGGCGAGGATGTTGCGCAAATGCTGGCCGACATCCCGGACCCCGTGTTCCAGATATTTGCGGCGGACCGCCTCGGGTTGCAGCAGCGGACCGAGTCCCGGTGCGGCGAGGCTCAGATAGGCGAGCGACAGGATCGCGCTGCGATGCGACGGCGCGCTCAACAGCGGGTTGTCGGGCCAGGCCGCCATGTTGAGCAGGCCGTGGCGCTGCTGCGCCACGTCGCTGATGGTGATGCGCCGCCGGGCGTAGCGCTGGCTGCCATCGACAAAAAAGTCGAACGCGTCGTGGGGCAGCGTCGGAGAGAACACGATATCGGCAATGCGTCCCTCGAAATGCGCCATGTAGCCACGGCCGAGCATGCTGTCCGGACCGCCAAACAGTCGCGGCCGCGCCATGCGCGAGGCGAGCAGCAGCCGGGTCGTCTCCAGCCCGCCGCAGGCGAGGACAATCGCCCGCGCCCGCATCACCTTCCGTTGGCCGGAGGGCAGGCCCACCGTGACGCCGTCGGCCTGGCCGGTGACCGGGTCGATCTCGAGCCCGGTCGCGACCGCTCCGAGCACGATGCGCAGCCTGGGGTCGCGCTCCAGCGTCGCGGCGTGCAGGTGCCGCAGGTTGCGCCGTTCGCTCCAGCGTTCGAGCGCGTCGAGCCGGCAGTCGGCGAGCGGCGGCAGACCGGCGAGCGGCGCCGAGAATTCGGCCGCGCCGGCGTTGAGGTAGCGCATGCCGACCGCGTACCACGGGCCGATCTCGTCGGCGCGCAGCGGCCACCCGCCGAGCGGCACGTGCGGCCGGTCGGCGAAATCGATCTCGTCGAACGGCACGCAGCGCCCGCCCCACAAGAGCGAGGTGCCGCCGAGCGCGCGGCGCACCGCGATGCGCATCGGCGCGTGCCGCTGCTGGTCGACGCTCTCGGCGTCGGCGAGGTCCTGGAATGCGGCGCTGAACCCGTCGGCGCCGCCGGCCAGCACGGTCACCTCGACGCCGTGCCGGCGCAGTTCGAGCGCCTGCACGATGCCCGCGGGTCCGGCGCCGACCACGAGCACCGGCGCGTCGCCGGAAGGGATTTCTTGACGGATCATCGTGTAAGGACGCGCCTCCTCGCTCGCAACAAGGCGGAAGCCGCATGGACTACGTCGCCCTCGTTCCCGGATCGCCGCTCTCCTCGCGGCTCGGCTTCGGCTGCGGCAGCGTCATGGGCCGGATCGGTCGCGCTGCCTCGCTGCGCGCGATCGCCGCGGGGCTCGACGCCGGCATCACCCATTTCGATGTCGCGCGTCTCTACGGCTACGGCGAGGCGGAGGCGGTGCTCGGCGAGGCGCTGCAGGGCCGCCGTGACCGGGTGGTGATCGCCAGCAAATTCGGCCTCGACCCGCCGCGCGCCGCCGGGGTGCTGCGCCGGCTGAAGCCGCTCGCCCAGCAGCTCGCCGCTCATCTGCCCGGCGCCCGGCGCGCGTTGCGCGCGCTGGCCGGCGGGCCGCGCGAGGCGGCCGGCCGTTTCTCGGCGAAATCGGCCGCGGCCTCGCTGGCGAAGAGCCTCGCGGCGCTGCGCACCGACTATCTCGACATCCTGTTCCTGCACGATTGCGGGCCGGACGATCTCGGCGACGAGCTGCTCGCCTTCCTCGACGGCGAGGTCGCCGCGGGCCGCATCCGCGCCTACGGCGTCGCCACCGACATCGACACGGTCTGCGCGCTGCAGCGCGTGCACGGCGACCGGCTGATCTACCAGTTCGCCAACAGCCGCTTCGCGCCCAACGCGAGCCGCCTGGCGCGGAGCGGCTGCCGGGTCGTCGCGCACAGCCCGTTCCTCGGGGTCGAGCGGCTGGCCGAGCCCGCCGGCGAAGCGCATCGCAGCATGCTGGCCGACGCGCTCGGCGCGAAGGAGGTCGGCGTCGTGCTCTGCTCGATGCTCGACCCGCACCACCTCGCCGCCAATCTCGACGCCGCCGAGCACCTGCGCTTCGTCACCGCCGAGATCACCGCGACGCCGCTTCTCGCCGGCTGACCGCGCCCGGTCTTGCACCCGATCTGGGTCTTCGTCACCGATTGCGGCGACAGCGCGCTGACGCTGCCGCTCGCGCTGCTGACCCTGGCTTTCCTGCTGCTCCGGCGGCAGTTTCGTCCGGCGCTGCTGTGGCTCGCCGCGATCGCCGGCTGCGCCGCCGTCATGGCGGTGCTGAAGCTGCTGTTCGGCGCCTGCGGCCACCGCATCGCGGCGGGCGGGATCGTCAGCCCGAGCGGCCATGCGGCGATGAGCGCGGCGATCTATGGCGGGCTGGCGCTGCTGGTCGGCGCGCAGCTGCCGGCGGCGGCACGACGCGCGCTCTATGCGGCGACGGCGGCGGCGGTCGCGGCGATCGCCGCGTCGCGATTGATGCTGCACGACCACGATGCCGCCGAGCTCGCGCTCGGCCTCTCGGTCGGCGCGCTCGCGGTCGCCGGCTTCGCCGCCGGGCTGCGCCGGCTGGGGCCGCCGCCGCTGCCGCTGCGCGGCTTCCTGTTGTGCAGCGCGCTGCTTTTCGTCGCGCTGCACGGCACGCGCTGGATGATCGAGCCGGTACTGCATCGCCTCGCCGAGATGCTGCGCGTCGCGCTGCCCGGGTGCCATTGATCGGCCGCTTCAGGCGGCGCGCCGCGCCGCGGCGGCGGGCGCCGCGGCGAGGCCCTGGGCGCGCAGCACCGCGCCGACCGGCAGCACGGCGGCGTGGCTGGCGGCGTAGCCGACGATCGCCGCGAGTTGCGCCGGGGTGCAGCCGAAGGGCGAGGGGTCGTCGGCGACGTCGTGGGTGTAGAAGATGAGCCAGCCGCCGACCCGCCTCGCCTCGTCGATCAGCCCGCAGAGCCGCGCGGGATCGAAATCCCCGGCGTAAAGGCTGGTGCTCGACAGGTCGGCGAGGTCGACCGTGCCGCGGTTGATGCCGCGCCCGGTGCCGCGGCACGAGGCGAAGCGGCCGGCGAGCGCGCGTTTCGCGGCAAGCGAGACGCCGCCGAACGGATAGGCGAAGTTGGCGAACCCGGCGCCGTCGACAAGCGCGGCAAAGGCCGCCGCGTTGCGCGCGATCTCGGCGGCGATCTCGCCCGGCGCGGCGCGGCAGCAGTCGCGATGGCTGAAGGTGTGGCAGGCGATCTCGTGGCCCTGCCGCGCGATCGCCGCGAGGTCGCCCGGCTCGAAGATCGGCCCGAGCCGGCCGCTCGTGCCGGCGAGGCCGAGCGCCGCGTAGTACGTGCCGCGCACCGCGAAGCGGTCGAGCACCGCGCCGCCCGCAAGCCAGGCCGAGCGCGGGAAGTCGTCGAAGGTGAAGGAGACCACGCCGCCCGGCCAGTCGAGCCGGGCGGGCCGGGTCGCGAGCAGGCCGCGCAGCTCGCGCGCCGCGCGCGCGGCGAGCGAGACCCGCATCAACTCGCGTTTCAGGGGATGGCGCATGCCGCGCCGTTCTTAGCGGGTTTATGTTGTCGATAAATTAATCGTCGGGCGGGCAAGCTGGTCGGACCGGCCGACGAGGCCGCTGCGGCCGCCGATGATCGAGATCAGCATCGTCATTCCGTCCTACCGCCGCCCCGCCGATCTCGCGCGGGCGATCGACAGCGCGCTGGCGCAGCAGGACATCCCGGTCGCCTACGAAATCGTCGTCATCGACAACGACCCCGAGCGGTCGGGCGAAACGGTGGCGCAGCGCGCGGCGCTCGCGAGCCGCGTGCCGATCCGCTACGTCGCCGAGCCGCGGCCCGGCATCTCGCATGCCCGCAACAGCGGCGTCGCGCATGCCGCCGGCCGCTATCTCGCCTTCCTCGACGACGACGAGGAGGCCGAGCCGGGCTGGCTCGCCGGGCTGTTCGCGACGCTGCAGAAGTTCGGCGCCGACGCGGTGGTCGGCCCGGTCTACCCGCGCTTCCCCGACGGCGCCGGCCGCATCGACGCCTATCGCCGCTACGTCTATACCCGCGATGCGCGGGTCGCGACCGGGACGCCGCTGCTGCGCTGGAACATCGGCAGCAGCCTGTTCGACAAGGCGCGCTGCTTTGTCGCCGCCGAACCGTTCTCGCCGCGCCTCGGCCGCACCGGCGGCGAGGACACGGTGTTCCTGCGCCAGCTGACCCGCCGCGGCTGCCGGATGGTGTGGTGCGCCGAGGCCGTGGTCTGGGAGCGCGTCCCCGCCGACCGGCTTGAACCCGGCTATCTGTTGCGCCGCGCGTTCCGCGGCGCGCAGACCACGACCTTCGTCTGCGCCGCGGTCACGCCGCGCGAGACCGGCCGCGCGCTGCGCCTGATGGCCGGGGGCTGCCTGCAGCTCGCGCTCTACGGACCGGCGGCGCTGGCGCTGCGCGCGCTCAACCACGAGCACTGGCTGCCGATGATGGCCAAGGCGGCGATCGGCCTCGGCAAGCTCTTCTGGCATCCGAGCCTGCACCTGCGGCTCTACCGCTAGACTAGTCGTCGGAATCGGCCTCGCGGCGCAGCCAGTCGCGGAAGGCGCGGACCTTCGACCGCTCCAGCGCCTCGGGCGCGGCGACGATGTAATAGGCGAACAGGTCGGACAGCGACAGCGAGAACAGACGCACCAGCCGGCCGGCGGCGATGTCGGCGGCGGCTGTGGTGCTGTAGGCGAGCGTCACGCCGTGCCCGGCGATCGCCGCCTCGAGCGCCAGGATGTTGCTGCTGAAGCTGAGCCCGTGCGACGCCGGCGCATCGTCGACGCCGGCCGCCTTGAGCCACATCGACCAAGTCGGCACCAGCGGGTCGCGATCGACCGCCTGGTCGTGCAGCAGCTGGTGGTGGCGCAGGTCGGCGGGGGTCTCGAGCGGCGGGCCGTGCCGCAGCAGCTCGGGGCTGCACGCCGGGAACACCTCGTTCTTCAGCAATAGCTCGACCGCGAGCCCCGGGTAGCGGCCGGTGCCGTAGCGGATCGCGATGTCGAAATCGCCGCGCAGCAGGTCGACGACGGTGTCGGTCGCCGAGATGCGCACGTCGATCTGCGGGTTCTGCTGCTGGAAGCGGTAGAGGCGCTGCACCAGCCATTTGCCGGCAAAGGACGGCGAGGCGGTGACGTTGAGCGTACCGGTGTCGTTATGCGCGCGCAGCCGGCGCACCGAGCTGTGGATGCCGGCGAACGCATCGGACAGCCCGGGCAGCAGCACGCGCGCCGAGGCGGTCAGCTCGACCGCCCGGTTGCGGCGCTCGAAGAGGCTGACGCCGAGATCCTCCTCGAGCGCATGGATCTGATGACTGACCGCCGCCGGCGTGACGCTCAATTCGTCGGCGGCCTTCGAAAAGCTTTTGAGTCGCGCCGCGGCCTCGAACGCGCGCAGGGCGCTGAGCGGCGGCAGGTGGCCGTTCTGTCGCATGAGGATTTCTAATCCGATGATTGAGAAACTCTCGTTTGCCGATTGATATGTGTGCGCCCATTTTCGCTCTCAAGGAGCGGTCCGACGCTGCTCTGCGAGAACACGAAGATTAGGAGCGTTCACATGCATTTCCATCCGATCGCGACGCTTCGCGAATGGCGCCGGCGGGCGCAAGGGCGCCGCCAGCTCGCCGCCCTCAACGAGGTGATGCTGCACGATATCGGCATCAGCCGCGCCGAGGCCCTTTATCTCGCCAACAAGCCGTTCTGGAGGCAATGATGACCGTCAATCGCACACCGACCGCCGCCGGCCTGTGGGGCCGTGCCCGCAATCTGATCGGCAGGCTCGTCGCCGGGATGGTATCGTCTGCGGCAGCGCCCGGCCGCACCGCGGACAGCGCGTGGAACGATTATCCGCGGTTTCCGCCGTACTAGGACAAGCCCCGAGCTAGGACAAGCCCCGAGCCGAACCAGTCACCCGGAGGACCCATCGATGATCGACCGTGCCCAGCTGCCTCACGTCACCGGCGAGCTCAACTACATGGCCCCGATGGCCGAGCGGCCGCGCTACCTCGCCTACGATCCCGAGCCCGGCGAGGCGCGCTCGAACATGACCTACGACGCGCACACGCTGCCGATCTACGACATGCGCCCGATCCAGCACGAGCTCGACCTCGACCGCGAAGGCTTCGGGCTGGTCGAGGCGCGGACCGCGGTCGCCGACTTGTGGGACGACGAGGAGGTACGCCGGGTCTACTACCCGGAGTGCGAGCGCTTCATCAAGGAGTACACCGGGGCCAGCCGGGTCTTCGTCTTCGACCACGTCCAGCGGCGCCGCATCCCCGGTCTGCGGGACTATTCGCGCAGCGGGCCGCGCCAGCCGGCAACCCGGGTCCATGTCGACCATACCGCGCGCTCGGGGCCGCAGCGGGTCCGCGACCTGCTGCCGGACGAGGCCGACGAGCTGCTCAAGGGCCGCGTCCAGGTGATCAATCTGTGGCGCCCGATCAAGGGGCCGCTGCAGGACGCGCCGCTCGCCTTGTGCGACGCGCGCACGGTCGACGCCGACGACCTCGTCGCCTCCGACCTCGTCTACAAGCAGCGCGTCGGCGAGACCTATTCGGTCACCTACAACCCGGCGCATCGCTGGTATTACGCGCCCGAGCTGCGGCGCGACGAGGCGCTGTTGCTGAAAATCATGGATTCGAAGGAAGATGGGCGGGCGCGGTTCATGCCGCACACCTCGTTCACCGACCCGACGACGCCGGCCGATGCCTTCCCGCGCGAGAGCATCGAGCTGCGCACGCTGGTCTTCCATCCGAACTGAGCGCGCAATCTCCCGGGTGTGATCCGGGAACATCCCGCCACCGTCGGCTCCTCCCCCGACGATGACGAGCGACCAAGAAGCTCCCCGCCCTGCGGCGGGGAGTTTTCTTTTCGCGGCGCGCGCGGACGGCCGGGACAAGCCCGGCCGCGACGGCTAAAAAGGGCGCGACGGGCGACCGATTACACGGAGGGAACCATGGCCGGCAACGAGCAGACGATCATCGATCTCGATCGCAAGCGGATGACCGCGATGGCCGAGAAGGACCTGCGCACGCTCGACGAGTTGATCGCCGACGACCTCGTCTACACCCACTCCTCGGCGCGGCTCGACACCAAGGCGAGCCTCATCGGCAACATGGAATCGGGCTCGACCGTCTACACCTCGGTGGTGCCGTCGAACGTCAAGGCGCAGGATCTCGGCGACAGCGTCGTCCTGACCGGCGAATGCCGGATCGGCGTCAACACCGGCGGGTCGCCGCTCAATTTCGGCGTGCGCTTCACCGACGTCTATGCCCGGCGCGGCGGCAAATGGCAGATGGTCGTCTGGCAGTCGACCCGCCTGCCCGAATAGTCTATCGACGCCGGCCGCTGTAGAATATGGCAAACAACATAGAGAAACGGGGCATAAGAAAATAATCCGATGAAACAATGTGCTGCTGCACTAATGACCAGTGCGGCGTCGCGCGGCTAAGCTTCCTTCCGCGGTGATTTTGCGGCGGGGAGGGAGCATGGCGAACGCGATCGAGCCGCTGCGTCGGTTCATCGGCGAGCTGACCGAGCTTCTCGACGCCAGCGCCGACGAACCGGCGATCCTCGCGCGCGGCGCGGCGGCGCTCGGCCGCCTCGTCGCCGACGACGACTGGCTGCCGCCCGAATTCGCCCAGCCCGACCCGGAACGCTACCGGCAATACCTGCTCCATTGCGATCCGCGCGAGCGGTTTTCGGTGGTCAGCTTCGTCTGGGGGCCGGGCCAGCAGACGCCGATCCACGACCATACGGTCTGGGGCCTCATCGGCATGCTGCGCGGCGCCGAGCTGTCGCGCGACTATGCCCGCGACGCGGCCGGCAGCCTCGTGCCGGGTGGCGTGCGCCGCCTCGCGCCGGGCGACGTTGCCGCGGTGTCGCCGTCGATCGGCGACATCCACCGCGTCGAGAACGCGTTCGCCGACCGGGTCTCGATCAGCATCCATGCCTATGGCGCCAATATCGGCGCGGTGGCCCGCCACGTCTTTGCCGAGAGCGGCCGGGCGACCCCGTTCGTCTCGGGCTACGCCAACCGCGTGCTGCCCAATCTGTGGGACCGCGCCGCCGAGACCCGCGCCCGGCTCGGCCTCTGAGCGCCCGCTCCGCGTCTCGCCCGCGCCGATCTGCGTCGCTCGGGCGCGGCATATGCGCATGACGGGATTTGTGCCGCCGGCGCGCCGCCGCTAGACTGGTCTCAAATCGTCGCGACCAAACGAGGAGAGCCAGCCGTGAACGATGTTGCGCCGTCTCGCTACAAATGGGTGGGAACGCGGCCGATCCGTCCGGACGGTGTGCCGAAAGTCACCGGCCGGGCGATGTACGCGGCCGACATGGCGATGCCCGGGGCGCTCTACGGCAAGATCGTGCGCTCGCCGCACGCCCATGCGCGGATCAAGTCGATCGACGCCGAGAAGGCGAAGGCGCTGCCCGGCGTGAAAGCGGTCATCACCGGCGCCGATTTTCCGGACCAGAAGTTCGAGTACATCGGCCCGGAACGCGTCGCGGTCAATTTCTGGCACGTGTCGCGCAACGTGATGGCCAAGGAGAAGGCGCTCTACGAGGGCCATGCGGTCGCCGCGATCGCGGCGATCTCGCGCGAGGTCGCCGAGGAGGCGGCGCAGCTCTTGGCGATCGAGTACGAGGTGCTGCCGCACGTCATCGATGTCGACGAGGCGATGCAGCCCGGCGCGCCGCTGCTCTTCGAGGACATGATCACCCGCGGGATCGAACCGGCGCCGACCAAGCCGTCGAACATCTCGAAGAAGCTCGAATTCGCCATCGGCGACGTCGAGAAAGGCTTCAAGGAAGCCGATGTCGTCATCGAGAGGGACTTCAAGACCGCGGCCGTCCATCAGGGCTATATCGAGCCGCATGCCTGCAGCGTTCGGATGGACGCCGACGGCCAGGGCGAGATCTGGTCGTCGAGCCAGGGGCATTTCGTGGTCCGCGCCCTGACCGCCAAGCTGCTGGAGATTCCGGTCGGTAACCTGCGCGCGATCCCGGCCGAGATCGGCGGCGGGTTCGGCGGCAAGACGGTCGTCTATGTCGAGCCGGTCGCGGCGATGCTGTCGAAAAAGACCGGCCGCCCGGTCAAGATCACGATGAGCCGCGACGAGGTGTTCAAGGCCACCGGTCCGACCTCGGGCGCGTCGATGACGGTCAAGATCGGCGTCAAGAAGGACGGCACGATCACCGCCGCCGAGGGCGTCTTCAAGTTCCAGGCGGGCGCCTTTCCGGGCTCGCCGGTGATGAATGGCTGCCTCTGCGCCTTCGCGCCCTACGAGATCGAGAACCAGCACACGGTCGGCTACGACGTGGTGTGCAACCGGCCGAAATCGGCCGCCTATCGCGCGCCGGGCTCGCCGATC
>DATJOB010000160.1:0-7685 GCA_035507475.1 Allostellaceae bacterium
GGTGGCGATCGACCGCCGGCTGCCCGAGGCGGTGATCGACCGGCTGACGAACCGGCACGGCGCCGAGATCGTCGAGCACACGGTGTGGCCGGCGCGCTTCGCCTGTCCGAACCTGGTGGTGCGCGGCGAAGACGGGGTCAATCGCGGCGTTTCGGACGCGCTCTCGCCGTGGTCGGCGGCGGTGGCCGAACCCGACCGCGCGGCCTAGCCGGCAAGCTGCCGGCGCGGCGCGAACGGCGCGATGAACGACGATGCGCTCGACCCGCTCGCGGCCAAGCCCGGTATCGTGCGGGCGCGCGATGCGGCGTCGCTGATCCTGCTGCGCGGCCACGGTCGCGATCTCGAAGTGCTGGCCGGCCGGCGGCCGCGCCATGTGCGCTTCATGCCGGGCGTCTACGTCTTTCCCGGCGGCGCGGTCGATGCCGAGGACCGGCGGCCGTGGCAGAGCGAAGTCGATCCGGGCGCCCTGCCGCCGCGCCTCATGCGCTGCGCCCGCGCGGCGCTGCGCGAGACCTGGGAGGAGGCGGGCGTCTTCTTCGGCCGTGCCGGCCGCGCGCCCGCCACGCTGCGCTCGGCCGGGCCGGCCGCCGAGGCCTACGCCGAGGCCGCAATCGTCGCCGGCTTCGACCGGCTGCGCTATGTCGGGCGGGCGATCACCCCGGTGCGCGTGTTCCGCCGCTTCAACACCCGCTTCTTTCTCGGCGACGGGGCGGACGTAATCGGCGAGCCGCGGCCGACCGACGAGCTCGAAGACGTCCGCTGGCACCCGATCGGCGGCGCGTCGCTGGAGCCGCTGCGCGACGTCAGCCGCTTCATGCTGGGGCGGGCGATCGCGATGCGCGAGGGCGACGCCTCGCCGCCGCCGCTCTTCTACACGGTCGGCGGCCGGCGACGCATTGTCGCGTGCCGCGAAGCCGCGGCATCGGCCTGACGCAGCACGGGAGGAGGGACATGGCGGGTCGAGACATCCTCGTCGTCATCGACAACGAAGCCCAGGTGCCGCGGCGGCTCGCGCCGGTCGCGGCGCTGGCGCGGCGCGGCGAGACGCGCGTCACCGGCATGTACGTGACCGGTCTGCCGGCCGCCAACGCCTTCGCCGATATCGACGGCTGGGCGCAGCTGCTCGACGCCTACATGACCGCGCAGCGCGTCGAGGCCGCCAAGGCGGAACGGGCGTTCCGCGCCGAGGCCAAGCGCCTCAAGCTCGACGCCGAGTGGCATCGCCGGGAGGGCGACATGACCGAAGGGGTCATCGGCCTGGCGCGCCTCCACGATCTCACGGTGGTCGGCCAGCCCGACCGCGACACCCCGTCGAACGGCGTGCGGCCCGGCGAGGTGGTGCTCGCCGCCGGCCGTCCGGCGCTGCTCCTGCCCTATGCCGGCGACTTCGCCGAGGTCGGCCGGCGCATCCTCGTCGCCTGGAACGGCACGCGCGAGGCGGCGCGCGCGCTCCATGACGCGATGTTCCTGCTGGAGGACGCGGACGCGGTGACCGTGCTCGAAATCGACCCGCCCGGCCCCGACGAGGGCGATCCGGAGCTGCGCGCGCAGCGGGTGGTCGCGGCGCTGGCGCGGCGCGGCGTCGCCGCCAAGGCCGAGACCACGGTCTCCGACGACACGCCGGTCGCCGACGTCATCCTGTCGCTCGCCGCCGACCTGACCGCCGACCTCGTCGTGATGGGCGCCTGGGGCCATTCGCGGCTGCGCGAGTTCGTCCTCGGCGGGGCGAGCCGCGGCATTCTCGGCGAGATGACCGTGCCGGTGCTGATGTCGCACTAGCCGCGCGGCGGCAGGCCCAACCGCGGGATCTCGATCGCCGGGCAGCGGTCCATCACCACCTTGAGCCCGGCGGCCTCGGCGCGCGCTGCCGCGGCCCGATCGAAGACGCCGAGCTGCATCCACACCGCCCCGGCGCCGATCGCGATCGCCGCGTCGACCGCGGCGCCGGCCAGTTCGCTGCGCCGGAAGATGTCGACGATGTCGACCGGCCGGTCCTTCGGGATGTCGGCAAGCGCGGCATGGACCCGCTCGCCGAGGATCTCGCCGCCGGCGGCAACCGGGTTCACCGGGATCGTCCGGTACCCGTGCCCCTGGAGGAAGCGCATCACGCGGTGGCTCGGGCGCTGCGGCCGCGGGCTGGCACCGACGACGGCAATGGTGCGCGCGCCCTCGAGGATGCCGCGCAGATAGTCGTCGCTGTAGGCGTCGTGGTTCATCGCCCTTGCCCCCTCGGCGCGGACGTGGATCATCGCGTAAACGCCGAAGGGACGCCAGCGATGCCGCTCGAAACCCGCCTGCTGCACCCGACCCTCGCTTGCGAGGTCGTCGGCCTCGACCTGTGGCAAACGCTCGACGGGCAGACCGTCGCCGAGCTGCGCAATCTCTACGCCCGCTACGGCGTGCTGGTGTTCCGCCGCCAGGCGCTGAGCGAGGCCGAGCTCGCCGCGTTCTGCGCGCTGCTCGGGCCGCTCGAGCGCACCGTGCGCAGCGATTGGGCCTCCCCCAGCGTGCCTGAGGTGACGGTCCTGTCGAACCTCAAGGACGGGCTCGGGCGCAATATCGGCGGGCTCGGCGACGGCGAGCTGCAATGGCATTCGGACCAGTCCTACATGCTGGAGCCGGCGACCGGCGCGGCGCTCTACGCGCTGGAGCTGCCGCCCGCCGGCGGCGAGACCTTCTGGGTAGATCTGCGCGCCGCCTATGCCGCGCTGCCGCGCGCGCTGCGCAACAAGATCGCCGGCAAGCGCGGCATCTTCGATTACGCTAAACGGCTCGCCGGCTACGGTCGCGAAAGCGACCAGCAGATCTCGGAGGCGGCGCGCCGCGCGACGCCGCCGGTGACGCACACGCTGGTGCGCGCCCACCCGGAGACCGGCGACCGTTCGCTCTACCTCGATTCGACGACGACGATCGGCATCGACTACATGGATACGACCTCGGGCGTGGCGCTGCTCGACGAGCTCTACGCGGCGGCGACGCGCGACGAATTCGTCTATGCGCATCGCTGGCAGGTCGGCGACCTCGTGCTCTGGGACAACGGCTTCACGATGCACCGGCGCACGCCGTTCGACACCGGCGACCGCCGCCTGATGAAGCGAATGACGATGCGGCTCGACAAATACCGCCACGTTCTGCCCGACGGGAAACCCGCGGTCAGCGAAGTGGGAATGCCGATCTAGGGGCGCGTCGCCTCAGGCCAGCAGGCGCGAGACCCAATCGCCGACGGCGTCGCCGCTGCTCATGTCAGGCTGCACCAGCCCGTCGACCATGAAGGTCGGCGAAACGTGGATGCCGTTCTGGCGGGCGTATCTGCAGTGCCATTTCACCTCGCGATCGAGATCGGGGATGGCGAAGGCCTCGGCCAGCTCGACGCCGCTATAGCGCTCGATCCGCCGGATGATGTCGTTGGGCGTCGCATCCATGTTCGGCCCGCGACTGTGGCGCTCGAACTCGAACTCCTCGCGATGCGCGGCGACCGCCGCCATCACGGCCTTCGCCGCGGCCTTGCCGCCGTCGAGCGTCGATGCCGCGATGATGCAGCGCACGATCACCCCCGAATACATGTGCCACGGCTGCGACTGGAGGCGGAGCTTGACGGTGATGCGGTCTTCGCCGGCCTCTTCGAGCAGGTCGTCGACCTTGCCGAAAGCCTTGACCGAAAACGGGCAGGTCGGCTCCAGGAACATTTCGAAGACGCGAGGCCCGTGGCCCCAGACAAGCGGATCGGCGCGCCAGTTGGTCGTCATGCGATGATTCCTCGTTTATTTGGTCGGTCGCGGCGAGGGGATGCGGTGGTCGGGGGCGCTACTCGTCCTTCCACACCGGCTTGCGTTTCGCGATAAAGGCGTCGATCCCCTCGGCCGCGTCGTGCGCCTGCATGTTCCGGGTCATCACCTCGCTGGTGTAGGCGTAGGCCTCGGCGAGCGGCATCTCGATCTGGCGGTAGAACGCCTCCTTGCCGAGCGCGATCGCGGCCATCGATTTCTGCGCGATCTTGCCGGCGAGCGCGTCGGTCGCGGCACGCAGCGCGGCGGCCGGCACGACTTCGTTGACGAGGCCCAGCTCGCGCGCGGTCGCGGCGTCGATGAAATCGCCGGTCAGCAGCATCGCCATCGCCGCCTTGCGGCCGATCGCGCGGCTGAGCGCGACCATCGGCGTCGAGCAGAACAGGCCGACATTGATCCCCGAGGTGGCGAAGCGCGCGTCCTCTGCCGCCACCGCGAGGTCGCAGCTCGCGACGAGCTGGCAGCCGGCGGCGGTCGCGATCCCGTGGACCTCGGCGATCACCGGCTTCTTGAGCCGCACGATCTTCTGCATCATCGCGCTGCACCGGTCGAAGATGCGCCGGTAGGCCTCGCCGCTCGGCTCCCTGACCATTTCCCGCAGATCGTGGCCGGGGCAGAAGCCGACCCCCGAACCGGCGATGACCACGACGCGCGTCTCGCCGTCGGCGCCGGCACGGTCGAGGGCGGCCTCGATCGCGTCCATCAGCTCCATCGACAGCGCGTTGCGCGCCTGGGGCCGGTTCATCGTCAGGCGCAGCACGCCGCGCTCGTCGCGGCTCTCCTTCAGAACCGGCTCGGTTTCGATCGTCTCGGCAAGACTCATCGTTGCCTCCGCTTTCGCCCGCAAGCATGTGATGCTTCGGGCGCGCCCCGCAATGGCGCCGTGCCCGCCGCTGTCGAGGTATCATGATACCGCCATATGAAGCGGCTTGTTTTGTCTCGGAAATCCGCCTAGAACCTGCGCTCCGCGGCGCCCGCCGCGCGTCCGACAGGCTGCACCATGAAGACGTTTTCCGCCACGCCCGGCGACATCGACAAGAAATGGGTGCTGATCGATGCCGATGGGCTGGTGCTCGGTCGGCTCGCCTCGATCATCGCGATGCGCCTGCGCGGCAAGCACAAGCCGAGTTATACGCCGCACATGGATTGCGGCGACAACATCGTCGTCGTCAACGCCGAGAAGGTGCAGCTGACCGGCAACAAGGCCGCCGCCAGCGTCTTCTACTGGCACACCGGCTATCCCGGCGGCATCAAGGGACGCAGCAAGGGCGCGATCCTCGCCGGCAAGCATCCCGAGCGGGTGATCGAGAAGGCGGTCGAGCGCATGGTGCCGCGCGGGCCGCTCGGCCGCAAGGTGATGGGCAATTTGCGGGTCTATGCCGGCCCCGAACACCCGCATGCGGCGCAGCAGCCGGAACGGCTCGACGTCGCCGCGATGAACCGCAAGAACGCGAGGATCTGACGATGGCCGACGACGACGCGCCGGAAAACCCGACGCCGGAGCAGCCGCCGGCGACAGGCGCACGACAGCGCGGGCCGCAAACCTTCCACGGCCTGGCGAACCTGCGCACGGCGATGGCGACCCAGACGCGCGCCGCGACGCCGCCGGCCGCGGCGCCGGTGCCGATCGCGATGCCGACCGACGTCCAGCCCAAGCTCGACGAGCAGGGCCGCGCCTACGCGACCGGCAAGCGCAAGAACGCGGTCGCGCGTGTCTGGATCAGGCCGGGCAACGGCAAGATCGAGGTCAACGGCCGCGACAGCCCGATCTATTTCGCCCGCCCGGTGCTGCGCATGCTGATCTCGCAGCCCTTCGCCGTTGCCGACCGGCTCGGTCAGTTCGACGTCTGGTGTACGGTCAAGGGCGGCGGGCTGTCCGGTCAGGCCGGGGCGGTGCGTCACGGCATCAGTCGCGCGCTGACGTTCTACGAACCGGGATTGCGCCCGGTGTTGAAGCAGGGCGGTTTCCTGACGCGCGACAGCCGCGTCGTCGAACGCAAGAAATACGGCAAGGCCAAGGCCCGGCGCAGCTTCCAGTTCTCGAAGCGCTAGCCGCGGACCCGCGCGGCCGCCCGGCGGGCGCGGTCGAGCGAGCGGTAACGGCGGATGCCGAGGCGCCTCGGCTCGGCGAGCCGATCGAGGTCGACCGGCCCGAGCGCGGTGGGCAGAACGTAGACCGCGCCCTCGAACGCGACGAGATTGGCGTGGCCGACCGTTTCGAGGAGCCGCGGCGGCCCGCTGCCGCTGCGCAATGCGGCCGCCTTGCGGGCGCGCCGCAGCGTCGGATAGCGGGCAATGCCGAGGCGCTCCGGATCGGCGAGGCTCTCGAGCGCAACCTCGCCGCGGTTGACCGGCACGATGAACACGCTGCCGGCGAACGCCACCAGGTTGAAATTGCCCACCGTCTCGACCAGCCAGGGCAGCCGCGCAAGCGCCGCCGCGCGCGCCCGCTTCAACGAGCGATAGCGCTCGATCCCGTGCATCTCCGGCTGATGCAGCCGGCGGAACGCGACCCCCTTGAGGTGGTCGGGGACGAGGAAGATGCGCCGATCGAACCCGATCAGCCTGACCCGTCCAAGCACCTCCAACAGCCGCGGGGCTTCGCGCGCCGCTGCGCGCGCCTGGGTCAGCGTCGCGTGGCGCTCGATCCCGAGGCTCGCCGGGTCGGTCAACTCGTCGAGCGCGACCGCGCCCACATAGGTCGGGATCACGAAGATGCTGCCGTCATAGGCGACGAGATGGGCATGGCCGACCTCTTCGAGGAGCCGCGGCGGCCCGGCCTCCTGCGGTGCCTCGTCGGCGCGTTTGCGGGCGTCGGCACGCGCCGCCTCGATGCTTGCATGGCGCCCGATGCCGAGGCTCTCGGGGTCGTCGGTCCGGTCGAGCTCGACGGGACCGAGCCGCGCCGGCACGACGTAGACGCTGCCTTGATACGCCACCAGGTTCGCCGCGCCGATGGTTTCGAGCAGCCAGGGCGGATCGGTGTGATAGCGCGCTTCGTAGCTCGCGCCGTCGCCGGCCAGCGCCTTCACCGCCGTGACCACCGCGGCCGCCTCGCGCTCGACCTGCGGCCAGCGCGCCTCGTCGAGATCGTCGCCGTGGATGCGGAACGGGATGCCGAACGCGCTCCGCTTCAATTCGTCGGTAACCGGATGTTTGAGCGCCGTGGTGATAGCCTCGCGCGGCGCTTGCGCCGGAAACTCGGCGGTGGGCTCCAGCTCCGCGGTCGGACGGACGAAGGCGGCCAGGTATTCGTCCGAATCGCGCAGCAGGGCACATTCCTCGATTGTCGCATTGCGCGAGGCGTAGGAGCCGTCATAGGTCCAGCGGTCGAGGCCTTCGGTATCGTGCCGGGCGATCTCGGCGAAATTCATCAGCGCCGGCTGACGCCACAACGAAAACACCAGGATGCCGTCATCCCCGACCCGCCACCACGGACAATAGGGAAAGTCGTCGAAAGCGGGCCCGTCGGCGATCATCTCCCACTGCCGGTACTGTCGATCGGGGTGCCGAGCGGCAAGACCGGCGACCGCTCGCGCCGAGGCGACGAGCGCACCGTCCGCACCGCGCATCGCGTCAAGCATCGGTCGCGCCGGTTCGGCCTGGATCGCCCAGGGCACCGTCAGCACCGCCTTCTTCTTCTCCGCCGCCCAGATCAGCCGCGGCAGCGCGCCGTCGGCGACGAGGCTGTCGGCGCAAAGATACATCGCCAGCGCCTTGTCCCGCGCGGCCCGGCGCGCTCCGACGAGATGGCCGCGGCTCAGCAGCACGCGCTTCGCGGTGCCCGGATGCGCGGCGAGCAGCGCGAGATCGACCTCGGCGAACGAGGCCGCCCGCGCCAGCACCGGCGAATCGAGGAAGCGCTGGCGGTTCTCGGGCAGTGTCGCGATCACCAGGCGG
>DATJOB010000161.1:0-19811 GCA_035507475.1 Allostellaceae bacterium
GGTCGACGGCGAGACGAGGCTGTTCCAGTCGCTGGCGATCCTCGAATATCTCGACGAGACCCACCCCGAGCCGCCGCTGCTGCCGCGCGAGCCGGCGGCGCGCGCCTGGTGCCGCGGTTTCGCGCTGATCAACATCGCGGATTCGCACCCGCTGCTGGTGCCGCGCATCCGGCATTACCTGACCGGCGAGCTCAACCTGCCGCAGGAGACGATGGTCGGCTGGATCCGCCACTGGCTCGGCGCCGGGCTGGCGGCGATGGAGGCGCTGCTCGCCGAACACACTCAGGCCGGCCGGTTCTGCCACGGCGACCGCCCGACGCTCGCCGATATCGGGCTGGTGACGCAGGTGACGCCGGCCAAGGTGTTCGGCGCCGAGCTCGCCCCGTATGCGCGGGTGATGCGCATCCACGAGACCTGCATGGCGCTGCCGGCCTTCGCCGAGGCCGCGCCGGCAAACCAGCCCGACGCCGAATAGTCAGCCGCCGCTCGCCGCTTCGGCCGCCAGCGCATTGTCGGCGCAGGCCGCGAACGGCACCGCGCCGGCGAGGAAGCCGCTGACGCGCAGGGCGCGTTGCAGCCGGTCGAAACCCTCCTCGGAGAGGACGGGGTTGTCGGCCCAGACCCCGTTCGCCCTGTAGCGGGCGAGCCCGCCGGCCAGCACGTCGCGGTCGAGCTGCGGGAAATAGTCGGCGATCAGCGCCGCCAGCGCCGCCGGCGGGTTCGCCTGCACCCAGCGCTGCGTCTTCAGGATCGCCCGCGCCATGCGGCGGAACGGCTCGGGGTCGGCGTCGAGGCGCTGCCGGGTCGTCGCGAACACGGTGTAGCTGGTGCGGCCGCGCGCCGCCGCCGGCTGCCAGAGATGCGCGCCGCCATTCGCCCCCTCGGCGCGCAGCGCCTGCTCGACGAACGGCTCGAAGAGCTGCGCCACATCGAGCGCGCCGCGGCGCAGCGCGGCGACATTCTCCGGCATGGTGCCGCCGATCTGCCGGTCGAGCCGCGCCGGGTCGATGCCGGCCTGCCGCAAGTCGCCCACCAGGCAGAGCCACGGCGTCGGCACCTCGCTGACGCTGGCGAAGCGCTTGCCGAGCAGGTCGGCGAGCGCGAAGCCGGGATTGGGTGTGGCGCCGACCAGCGAGAACGGGTCGCGGCACACCACCTCGGCAAACGCGACGAGCGGCGAGGCGGGATCCTGCTCGTGCGCCTTCATCAGCCGGATCGGCCCCAGCCACATCGCCTCCGCCGCGCCGGCCACCAGCGCCGCCTCGGCCTTGCCCGGCCCCGGCGACGCCAGCAGCTCGACGGCGACGCCTTCGGCCTCGTAGGCGCCGAGCGCATGCGCGGCGTAGAACGGCGCATAGAGCACGAAGCGATAATTCTCGTAGAGCCTCACGCGCATGGCATGCCTCCGCCGGCTTCGCTATCGTTATCGCACGAACCGCCGAGGGAGCGCCCGATGAGTGAAGCCGCCGCCGCGCCGAATTGTCTTGCCGGCATCCGCGTCCTCGACCTGACGCAATTCGAGGCGGGGCCGTCCTGCACCGAGGTGATGGCGTTGCTCGGCGCCGAGGTCGTCAAGGTCGAGAACCCGCGCGGCGGCGAACCCGGCCGCATCCTCGGCACCGGTCCCAAGCCCGGCGCCGACGCCTATTACTTCATGGTCTACAACGCCAACAAGAAGTCGGTGACGGTCAACCTCAAATCGCCGCGCGGCATCGCCATCGTCAAGGAGATGGCAAAGCAGGCCGACGTGTTCATCGAGAACATGGCGCCGGGCACGATCGAGAAGCTCGGCCTCGGCTGGGACGTGCTGCACGCGCTCAACCCGCGGCTCGTCTATGCCCAGGTCAAGGGGTTCGGCGAGGGCAGCCCCTACGAGCACAACCTCGCCTTCGACATGATCGCCCAGGCCTGCGGCGGCGGGATGGCGGTCACCGGACCGAAGGACGGGCCGCCCTGCAAGCCCGGCCCGACACTCGGCGATACCGGCACCGGCATGCTGATGGCGATCTCGATCGTCAGCGCGCTCTACCAGCGCCATACGACGGGCGTCGGCCGGCGCATTCAGGTGGCGATGCAGGACGCGCAGCTCAACTACATCCGCGGCTCGTTCATGATGCACGCGCGGCTCGGCGAGCCGCCGCAGCGCAACGGCGCCAAGAGCGCCTTCGGCGGCCCGCCGCCGGCCAACATCTACCCGTGCAAGCCGGGCGGTCCGAACGACTGGTGCTATGTCTTCAACAGCCACAACAACCCCGAGCACTGGCGCCGGCTGTGCGCGGTGATCGGCCGCCCCGAGCTCGCCGACGACCCCGAATATCTCGACCGCGACAAGCGCATGGCGCGCGCCGCCGAGGTCGAGGAGATGGTCACCGCCTGGACCCGCCGCCATACCAAGAAGGAGGCGATGGAAATCCTCGGCGCCGCCGGCATACCGGCCGGCGCGGTGTTCGACACCGGCGATCTCCTCGCCGAGCCGACTTTCGAGACGCGCGGCATCCTCCAGGTGATGGACCATCCGAGCGGGCCGATGACGCGGCCGACCTTCCCGGTGCGGTTCGATGGCAAGCCGCCCGAGATCGGCCGCTCGCCGCTGCTCGGCGAGCATACCGGCGAGGTCTTCGGCGCCTGGCTCGGGATGAGCGGCGCCGACGTCAAGGGGCTCAAGGACGACGGCGTGATTTAGCGAATGCCGATCTAACCGTCGCCGCGTTCGCTTTCGTCGCGCGACTCGCGCAGCTGGCGCAGCAGGTCGCGCACGCTGCGCGCGGTTCTGAGCTTGCGGCCGATATCGGGGGCGAGGCGCAAATCCCCTTCGCCGTCGAGCCAGCCGGCCTCGGTGTCGGGCGGCAGCTCGCGCATGACCTCGGCGAACGTGCGGAAGATCGCCTCGACCTCGCGCGCCTCGAGCCGCCTTTCCCGCGCCATTCCCGACCCTCCGCCGCTGCCTCGCGGCACAGTAGCCGAAACGCCGGGTGCGCTCGCCGCTTTTGCGGGTCCCGCTCAGAACAGCGCGAGCTGGTCGCCCTGCTGCGGCGGCGGGCGGAAGCTCGTCGTGTCGAGCGCCGCGCCGTGGCGGCGGTCGAGGCCGAGCCGGCGGCAGGCGCGCTCGAAGCGCAACCGCAACATCTCGGCATAGGGGCCGTCGCCGACCATCCGCTTCGACCAGGTCGAATCGTAGAGCCGGCCGCCATGGCTCTGCGCCACCAGCGACAGCACATGCGCCGCGCGGTTCGGGTGGTGCGCCTCGAGCCATTCCTTGAACAGCGCCTTCAGCTCGTGCGGCAGGCGCAGCATCGTGTATCCCGCGGTTGCCGCGCCCGCATCCTTGGCGGCGGCGAGGATGTCCTCCATTTCGGCGTCGTTGAGCGCCGGGATCATCGGCGCCGACAGCACCCCGGTCGGGATGCCGGCGCGGGCCAGCGCGGCGATCGTCTCGATGCGCCGCTGCGGGGTGGCGGCACGCGGCTCCATGACCCGGGCCAGCTCGCGGTCGAGCGTCGTCAGCGAGACGGTGACGCAGGCGAGCCGCGCCGCCGCCATCTCGCCGAGGATGTCGATGTCGCGCTGGATGAGCGCGCCCTTGGTGACGATCGTCACCGGGTGGCGGTAGTCGCGCAGCACCTCGAGCACCGCGCGGGTGACGCCGAGCCGGCGCTCGGCCGGCTGGTAAGGGTCGGTGTTGCTGCCGAGCGCGAGCGGCCGGCAGGTATAGCCCTTGCGGTTGAGCTCCTGGCGCAGCAGTGCGGCGGCCTGCGGCTTGAAAAAGATGCGGGTCTCGAAATCGAGCCCCGGCGACAGGCCGAGATAGGCGTGGCTCGGCCGCGCGTAGCAATAGATGCAGCCGTGCTCGCAGCCGCGATACGGGTTGATCGAGCGGTCGAAGCCGATATCGGGCGACTCGTTGCGCGCGATGATCGTGCGCGTCGCATCGGCGGTCAGCCGCGTCGCCAGCGGCTGCGGCGGCGCCTCGCTCTCGCCCCAGCCGTCGTCGAACGGCTCGCGCCGCTCCTCTTCGAAGCGCCCGCTCGCGTTGGTGACGGCGCCGCGTCCCTTGCGCGGCGTGGGGGAGGCCGGCATATCCATGCGCGCGATGATGCCGCGATTATGAGAACAATACAAGAACATATGGTCTCCGCCGTGGTTCCGACGCTCGACGCGGCGCGGGAGCTGGCGCAGACGCTCGCGGTGCTGTGGGACGCCGCGCCGCTGGTCGGCGAGATCGTCGTCGCCGACGGCGGCTCGCGCGACGGTACGCTGGATGTTGCGGGCTCGGCGGGGGCTCGCGTCGTCCTGGCGCCGCGCGGCCGCGGCAGCCAGCTCGCAGCCGGGGCGGCGGCGGCGCAGGGCGACTGGCTCCTCTTCGTGCATGCCGATTGCCGGCCGCTGCCGGGCTGGGAGGCGGCGGTGCGCGCCTTCCTCGCGGGGTCGCGCGAGCGTGCCGGGTATTTCGCGCTGGCGCTCGACGACCGGCGGCCGGCGGCGCGCTGCCTCGAGGCGCTGGTCGCCTGGCGCTGCCGGGTCTGCGCGCTGCCTTACGGCGACCAGGGGCTCTTGATCCACCGCACGCTCTACGACGCGGTCGGCGGCCATCCGGCGATCCCGCTGATGGAGGATGTGGCGCTGGCGCGCCGGCTCGGCCGGGCGCGTCTGCAGCCGCTCGGAGCGACGATGCTGGCCTCGGCGCGGCGCTACCGGCGGGACGGCTACCTGCGGCGGTCGCTGCGCAACCTCGTCTGCCTGTCGCTCTATTTCGCGGGCGTGCCGCCGGCGCGGATCGCCCGGCTCTACGGCTGAGGCGGCGATGCGGCGCACGCTGATCGTCTTCGCCCGGCTGCCGCGGCTCGGTGCGGGCAAGACGCGGCTCGCGCACGACATCGGCCCGGTGGCGGCGCTCGCCTTCGAGCGGCTGATGCTGGCGACGACACTGCGCCGGCTCGGTCGCGACCGGCGCTGGCGGCTGCGCCTGGCGCTGACCCCGGACCGCGCGGCACGGCGCTGGCGCGGCGCGGTCGCCGCCGTTCCGCAAGGCGGCGGCGACCTCGGCCGGCGGATGCGGCGCGCGCTCGCCGCGGCTCCGCCCGGCCCGGCGCTGCTGGTCGGCAGCGACATCCCCGCCCTTCGGCCCCGCCACATCGCCGCGGCCTTCGCGCTGCTCGGGCGGCACGACCTGGTGTTCGGCCCGGCCCGCGACGGCGGGTTCTGGCTGGTCGGCTGCCGTCACCGGCCGCCCGATTTCGGCACGCCGCGCTGGTCGAGCCCGCACGCGCTGCGCGACGTGCTCGACCATGTGCCGCGCCGGCTCTCGATCGGCTTCGCGGCGCCGCTCGACGATGTCGATGACGGCGCCGCCTACCGCCGCTTCCGCCGGCTCGGCCGGTAGAGCGCGAGCAGCGCGCGGGCGCCGTCCGCGGCGGTGCGCTCGCCGGCCATGACGTCGCGCTCGATGCCGGGAAAATGCGCGGCGACCGCCGGTGCGCCGCGGAATTGCGCGAGGAGGCCGTCGCTGATCTCGGTGAGCAGCGCGGCGCGGGCCTGCTCGGCGCGGCGGCGCGCCCAGGCGCCGCTCGCCTCCAGCGTCGCACGGAACCGGGCGACGTCGTCCCACAGCGCCGCGACGCCGTCGCCGGTCAGCGCCGAGATCGCCCGCACCGGCGTCTCCCAGCCGGGCGTCGACGGGCGGATCAGGCGCAGCGCGTTGGCGTAATCGGCCACGGCATGCCGTGCGTGCTCGGCGAGCGCGCCGTCCGCCTTGGTGATGAGCACCAGGTCGGCGAGCTCGATGATGCCGCGCTTCAGCCCCTGCAGCTCGTCGCCGGCGGCCGGCGGCAGGACCAGCAGGAACATGTCGGTCATCTCGGCGACCGCGGTTTCCGACTGGCCGGCGCCGACGGTCTCGACGATCACCGTGTCGAACCCCGCCGCCTCGCAGAGCAGGATCGATTCGCGGGTGCGCCGCGCGACCCCGCCCAGCGCCGCGCCGCCCGGGCTCGGCCGGATGAAGGCGCCCGGCGCGCGGCCCAGCTCGGCCATCCGCGTCTTGTCGCCGAGGATAGCGCCGCCGCCGCGCTTCGCCGCCGGATCGATCGCGAGCACAGCGATCCGCCGGCCGCGCCGGAGGCCGTCGAGACCGAAACGCTCGATGAAAGTCGACTTGCCGGCGCCGGGCGGACCGGAGACGCCGAGCCGGGTCGCGGCGCCGGTCGCCGGCAGCAGCGCCTCGACCAGCCGCTCGGCCGCCGCGCGGTGGTCGGCGCGCGTCGATTCGACAAGCGTCAGCGCCCGCGCCAGCCCGCGCCGATCGCCGGCGCGGAGCGCGGCGGCCAGATCATCCGAGGAGGGCGGCACGGACATCCTGCGTCCTTCGCGACGCGGCCCGCGGCCGCTCCTCAGGATGACGAAACCGGTCGGAGGGCATCAAGAGCAGCCGTCGCCCCGGGAGCCGGCGCCGGCCGCGCGACGGTCGCACCGCGCCGACCGCCGCTATTCCGCGTCCTCCATCGCCGCTTCCGCGCGCTGTGCGGCGGCATGCTGGCGCGCCCACATCGCGGCGTAGACGCCGCCGCGGGCGAGCAGCGCGCGGTGGTCGCCGCGCTCGACGATGCGGCCCTGGTCGAGCACCAGGATCTGGTCGGCGTCGACGATCGTCGACAGGCGGTGGGCGATGATCAGCGTCGTGCGCCCGGCGGCGATCTCGGCGAGGCTCGCCTGGATCTCGCGCTCTGTCTTGGTGTCGAGCGCCGAGGTCGCCTCGTCGAAGACAAGGATCGCCGGCGCCTTCAGGATCACCCGCGCGATCGCGACGCGCTGCTTCTCGCCGCCCGACAGCTTGAGGCCGCGCTCGCCGACCATGGTGTCGTAGCCGTCGGGCAGCGCCGTGACGAAATCGTGGATGCGCGCGAGGCGCGCCGCCTCCTCGATATCGGCGCGGCTGGCGCCGGGCCGGCCATAGGCGATGTTGTAGAGGATCGTGTCGTTGAACAGCACCGTGTCCTGCGGCACGACGCCGATGGCGCGCCGCAGGCTGTCCTGCGTCACCGCGCGGATGTCCTGGCCATCGACCTCGATCGCCCCGGCGTCGATGTCGTAGAAGCGGAAGACGAGCCGGGCCAACGTCGACTTGCCGGCGCCGCTCGGCCCGACGATCGCCAGGCGATGCCCGGGAGGGATCGCGAAATCGATGTCGGCAAGGATCGCGCGGCGCGGGTCGTAGCGAAAATCGACGTGGTGGAACGCGACCGCGCCGCGCTCGACGACAAGCGGCGGCGCACCCGGCCGGTCGACGATCTCGGGCGCGACCTTCAGCAGCGCCAGCATCTGCTCGAGATCGACGAGCGACTGCTTGATGTTGCGATAGACCATGCCGAGGAAATTGAGCGGCAGGTAGAGCTGGATCAGGTAGGCGTTGACCAGCACGAAGTCGCCGACCGTCATGCGCCCGGCGGCCACCCCTTGCGCGGCGAGCAGCATCACTCCGATCAGCCCGCCGGCGATGATCACCCCCTGCCCGATATTGAGCGCCGCGAGCGTCGTCCCGCTCTTGACCGCGGCCTTCTCGTAGGCTTGCAGCGCGCGGTCGTAGCGCCCGGCCTCGTGCCCCTCATTGGCGAAATACTTCACCGTCTCGTAGTTGATGAGGCTGTCGACCGCGCTGGTGTTGGCCTCGCTGTCGCGCGCGTTCATCTCCTGGCGGAAGCGCACCCGCCAGTCGGTCACCGCGAAGGTGAAGGCGATATAGACGACGATCGTCGCCAGGGTGACGGCGGCGAAGGCCCAGTCGTAGAGCCGCCACAGGATCGCGCAGACGACGAGGATCTCGATCAGCGTCGGGACGATATTGAAGAGGATGAAGGTGAGGAGGAAATCGACCGCCTGGGTGCCGCGGCTGACCGAGCGCGCGAGGCCGCCGGTGCGGCGGTCGAGGTGGAAGCGCAGCGACAGCGCATGCAAGTGGCGGAAGGTGGACAGCGCGAGGCGACGGATCGCGCGCTGCTCGACCTTGGCGAAGACCGCGTCGCGCAGCTCGTTGAAACCCTGCGCGCAGACCCGCGCGATGCCGTAGGCGAGGATCAGCGTCACCGGCACGACCACCGGACCGAGCTTGCCCGACAGCGTATCGACCGCGTGCTTGTAGAGAAACGGCACCGTGATGTTCACCGCCTTGGCGGCAGCGAGCAGCGTCAGCGCGACGACGACGCGCAGGCGCAGCTCGAACGAGTCGCGCGGCCAGAGATAGGGCAGCAGGCCGCCCAGCGCCTTCAGCCCGTCGACCAGCCGGCCCTTGGCGTCGGCGGTCAGCGAGGGCGGCATGCGGCCCCTTGGACTCATCGCGGCGACCTCATTCGGCCGGGCGCGGGGCGGCGGCCGGCTCCGCCGGGAGGCGCCAGCCGATGAGCGCCGCCGCGGCGACGAGGATCATGCCGGCGAGAAACGGGCTGTCGCGGCCCAGCCAGGCGAACAGCAGCCCGGCGACAAGCGGCCCCAGCACCCGCGACAGGCTCGCCACCGATTGCGCGACGCCCATCACCTCGCCCTGTTCGCCGGCGCCGGCGCGGCGCGAGATGAGGCTGTTGAGCGAGGGCTGCATCGCCCCCATGCCGAGCGCGAGCAGCGTCACCGCGCCGACGAGCAGCGGTAGCCCGCGGGCCGCCGGCAGCACGACGAGGCCGAGGGCGATCGACGCGAGCCCGGCGACGAGCAGCTTCTCCTCGCCGAAACGCGCGGCGAGCCGGCCGATCAGCCCGCCCTGCATCACCGCCGAGAGCAGGCCGACATAGGTGAAGACATAGCCGATCTGCCGTGGCCCCCAGCCGAACTGCGCCATCGCCCAGAGCGCGAAGGTCGCCTCCATGCCGGCGAAGGCGAGGATGGTCAGGAAGAAGATGAGCAGCAGCCGGGCCAGCACCTTGCGGCGGACCGCCTGGCGCAGCGCCTCGACCCGGCCGCGCCGCGGCCGCGCCGCGACCCCCGCGGGCAGGCTCTCCTTGAGGACGAAGACGGCGCCCAACAGCGCGACCAGCGACAGCGCGCTGGCGATCAGGCCGGGCGTCCGCAGATCCGCCGTCGCGAGCTGGCCGCCGGCGACGATGCCGCCCAGCGCCGGTCCGATGATGAAGCCGAGGCCGAAGGCCGCGCCGATCATGCCCATGCCCTTCGCCCGGTTCTCCGGCGTCGTCACGTCGGCGACATAGGCGTTGGCCGCGGCGATGTTGCCGGCGCAGGCGCCGGCGAGCGCGCGGGCCGCGAACAGCATCCACAGCACATCGGCGAAGGCGAGCCAGAGATAGGCGAGCGCCGCCGCCAGCATGCTGATGATCAGCACCGGCCGGCGACCGACCCGGTCGCTGAGCCGGCCCCAGATCGGCGCGGTCAGCATCGACATCAGCGAGAACACCGCCATCAGCGCCGTCACCTGCTCCGGCGAGGCGGCGAAGCGCTCCGCGTAGAACGGCAGCAGCGGGATGACCAGGCCGAAGCCGATCAGGTCGATCAGGACGATGAGAAAAAGTACGGGCATCGGAAGTCTGTTGATATCGCGCCGGCCGCGCCCGTAACAAGCGCGGATCGGTCGCAACCCCGCTCGCGCCCGCCGGATCGGTCATCCGGTCGGCCGATCCTCGCGCAACTGGCCGTCGCGCGGCGCCGCGCGCTATGCTCCGATCGCCAGGCGGAGGAGGCGGCGATGGGCGATCTCGTCGTGACCGCGCTGCGCGCGAGCGACCGGGCGCGGTGGGCGGAATTGTGGCGCGGCTATCTCGAATTCTACGAGACGAGCCTGCCCGAGACGGCCTACGAGCATTGCTGGGCGCGGCTGATGGCGCCGGGCCCGATCTTCGGCTTCGGCGCGCGGCTCGGCGCGGCGGCGCCGCTCGTCGGCATCGTCCATTACCTGTTTCACGAGCATGCCTGGTCCACAAAACCGGTCTGCTACCTGCAGGATCTCTTTGTCGATGCCGGGCTGCGCGGCCGCGGCGCCGGCCGCCTGCTGATCGAGCGCGTCGCCGCGGCGGCGGGCGAGCGCGACTGCCTGCGGCTCTACTGGTCGACCAAGCAGGACAACGCCACGGCGCGGCTGCTCTATGACCGGCTGGCGAAGTTCAACGGCTTCATCCGCTACGATTATGCGCTCGGCTGAGCTATATCTTGTGCGGCCTGCCGCCGAAGGAACGACGCCGTGAGCCAATCCTTTCTGCCGCCGCTGCCGCCCTATCCGGTGTCGCGCCTCAGACGCAACCGCCGCGACGCTTGGTCGCGCCGGCTCGTCGCCGAGAACACGCTCTCGGCCGCCGACCTGATCTGGCCGGTCTTCGTGCATGACGAGGGCCGCAAGGCGCCGGTCGAGGCGATGCCGGGCACCTACCGCCTGCCGATCCCGGCGCTGGTCGATGCCGCCGGCGAGGCGGCGGTGCTCGGCATCCCGACGATCGCGATATTCCCCGCGACCGATCCGGCGTTGAAGGACCCCGAGGGCAGCGAGGCGGTCAACCCGGACAACCTCGTCTGCCGCGCGGCGGCGGCGGTGAAGCGGGCGGTGCCGGAAATCGGCGTGCTGTGCGACGTGGCGCTCGACCCGTTCACCTCGCACGGCCATGACGGCGTCATCCGCGACGGCTACGTCGCCAACGACGAGACCGTGGCGATCCTGCAGCGCCAGGCGGTGATCCAGGCCGAGGCCGGGTGCGACATCATCGCCCCCAGCGACATGATGGACGGGCGGGTCGGCGCGGTGCGCCGCGCGCTCGACGAGGCCGGGTTCGAGCGCGTGCGGATCATGTCCTACGCGGCGAAATACGCCTCGTGCTTCTTCGCGCCGTTCCGCGACGCGATCGGCTCGGCCTCCTCGCTCGGCGTCGGCGACAAGCGCACCTACCAGATGGACCCGGCGAACGGCGACGAGGCGCTGCGCGAGGTCGCGCTCGACATCGCCGAGGGCGCCGACATGGTGATGGTCAAGCCCGGCCTGCCCTATCTCGACGTGGTGCGGCGGGTGAAGGACGCCTTTCGCATGCCGACCTTCGCCTACCAGGTGTCGGGCGAATACGCGATGATCCGCGCCGCGGCGGCGAACGGCTGGCTCGACGGCGAGCGCGCGATGCTCGAATCGCTGCTCTGCTTCAAGCGCGCCGGGGCCGACGGCGTGCTGAGCTATTTTGCGGTGGATGCGGCAAAGCGGCTGAAGGCGGGCTGAGCGGCCTTCCGTCGCGCGGCGCCGCGGGTCAGTAAAGCCCGCCGGTGCCGCTCGCGATGACGCGCGAGGGCGGTGGCACCACGGTGCCGACCGGCAGCGGGGCGTTGACCGGCACCATCGGCATCGCGGCCGGCCGCGCCGCATAGCCCGGCGGCGGTACCGCGGCGTAAGTCGGCATCCCCGCATAGGATGACATCGGCGGCAAGGGCGCACCGGGCACCGGCGGCCCGGCGGCCGGCAATGCCGCCATCGGCAGCCCGGGCAGCGGGGCATCGGCCGCGCCATCGCCGCTGGTGTCGGCCGGGCGCGCCGCGGCGATCTGCGGCGCCGGGGCGTGCGTGGCCGGCCCGGTGCCGGGACGGAACGGTTCGAGGATCGCATCCTTGTCGCCCGCCGTGGTCGGCTGGCCGGTGATCGAATTGACCATCACCATCTCGGCGCCGGGTGCGTCGGGGAACGGCACCGCCGGCTTGTCCTTGAGCGCCTCCGCCATGAAGTCGCGGAAGATCGGCGCCGCGACATTGCCGCCGACCTCGCCGTCGCCGAGCGTGCGCGGCGTGTCGAACCCGACATAGGCGCCGGCGACGAGGTCGGGCGAGAAGCCGACGAACCACGCATCGAACCAGTCGCTCGTCGTGCCGGTCTTGCCGGCGAGCGGCTTGCCGACGGCGGCGACCTTGATGCCGGTGCCCTGCTGCACGACGCCCTGCATCATCGAGACGATCTGCGCATCGGCGATCGGGTCGATCATCGGGTCGGGTTTGGCCGGCCGGTAGTAGATCGCCCGCTCGGCATAGCTCGCGCCCTTGAGCCAGATCATCGATTGGTCGGGCACCCCGGCGGCGCGGTAGGCGGGGTCGGTCTCCGGCGCGTTGCGCGGCCCGGCGACGATGTAGCAGGCCGGGCAGGCCGCGCTGCCCTTCTGGTAGATGATGCGGCCCTGCCGGTCCTGCACCAGATCGATCACCGACGAGTGCAGCCAGTGCCCGCCATTGTCGAGCATCGCGTAGGCCGTCGCCAACCGGTAGAGCGTCGTGTCGCCGGCGCCGAGCGCCATCGAATAGTAGAGCGGCATCTTGTCCATGATGCCGAACTGCTCGACCGTCTTGGCGATCGGCGCCATGCCGATCTGCGAGGCGAGCCGCGCGGTCGCGAGGTTGCGCGAATGGACGAGCGCCTGACGCAGCGTCGTCTGGCCGACATAGTTGCCCTCGTAGTTGACCGGGGTCCACATCGGCAATCCCGGACCCTGGGGCAGCGAGATCGGCGCATCCTCGATGATGCTCGACGGCGTGTAGCCGAAATCGGCCCCGAGCGCGGTGACGTAGACAAAGGGCTTGATCGCCGAGCCGGGCTGGCGCTTCGCCTGGATCGCGCGGTCGAACTGGCTCTCGCGGTAGTCCCAGCCGCCGACGATGGCGAAGACGCGTCCGGTCTTCGGGTCGAGCGCGACGAACCCGCCGCTGACGTCGGGCACCTGGCGCAGCGCGTAGAGCAGCGACGGGGCGCGGCGTGCCTGGACCGGCGCGACCGGTGCCGCCGCGGCGGCACCGAGCGGCTCGACCAGCACGATGTCGCCCGGGCTCAGCACCTGCTGCGCGCGGTAGATCGCCGCGCCGAGCCGCTGGTCGGGGAGGGTGCGGCGCGCCCAGCGCAGCTCGTCGAGCGGGATGCGGCCCGCCATGCCGCTCTTCAACAGGATGTTGGCGCCGCCGCTGTCGACGCCGGTGACCGCGGCGAGCCGCCAGCCCGGTATCGTCGCCTGCTCGGGCATCGCATAGAGCGCGTTCTGCGCCAGCACCACGCTGCCGAGATGCTGCAGCGGGCCGCGCCAGCCGTGGCGGCGGTCGTACTCGACGAGCCCGCTGTGGAAGGCGCGCTCGGCCATCGCCTGATATGACGGGACGTAGCTGGTGCGCACGGTGAGCCCGCCTTCATAGACGGTCTTCTCGCCGAACCGTTCGATCAGCTCGCGCCGCACCTGCTCGGTGAAATAGCCGGCGCCCTCGGGCTCCGGGGCGGGACCGCGCGCCACCGCGTCGAGCGGCTGCTGCTTGGCGGCCTGCGCCGCCGTGGCGCCGATCCAGCCCTGCTCGGCCATGCCGTCGATGACCCAGTCGCGCCGCGCCTTCGCCGCCTGCGGATGGTGCGCCGGGTTGTAGTTGTTGGGCGCCTTGGGCAGCGCCGCGAGGAACGCTGCCTCGGCGATGCTGAGCTGGTCGAGCGGCTTGCCGAAATAGGTGTCGGCGGCGGCGGCGACGCCATAGGCGCCGGCCCCGAAATAGATCTCGTTGAGATAGATTTCGAGGATGCGGTCCTTGCTGAGCTGGTTTTCGATCCGGTAGGCGAGCAGCGCTTCCTTGATCTTGCGCGCGACCGAAACCTCGTTGGTCAGCAGGAAATGGCGCACCACCTGCTGGGTGATCGTCGAAGCGCCGAGCGGCCGCTGGCCGCGCCCGAAGCGGACGATGTCGGTCAGCGCGGCGCGCAGCACCGAGCCGGGGTTGACGCCGTTATGGCTGTAGAAATCGCGGTCCTCGGCGGCGAGAAAGGCGTGGACGACGAGCGGCGGGACCTGGTTGATCGGCGTGATGATGCGCCGCTCGCTCGCGAACTCCGCCATGAAGCTGCCGTCGCCGGCATAGACCTTGCTGCCGGTCGGCGGCACGTAGTTGAGCAGCTGCTGGTGGTCGGGCAGGTCCTGGCTGAAATGCGCGATGGCGAGGGCGAGCCCGCCGCCGACGATGATGGCGCCGAGCATCCCAACGACAAACAGCAGTTGAGCCAGGCCGCGCAGAAAACCCGCGACCGCGCTCAGCATCGACATCCACCGCACGCGGGCGAGCACGCGTAACATAAGCCGGAAAATGCCATGGCCACCCCGCGCGCCGCCAGCGGGCAATTTCCGCCGCCACACCGCCTTTCGCAAACACATGCGTTCGGCGATTCATTCCGACCGCGCGACAACGATTTCTTTACCAACGGGGCGGATAACGCGAAGGCACGGGGGACAGCGTCTGCTGTAGTCGGGGAGACGGGCGATCGGCGCCAAGGCATTGTCGCATGGTGGCGTGAGGGGTCTCGCGACAGGTCGCGAGCCGCTCGGCGACCGGCGGCTCGAAGAGGCGTACAATTATTGGCTCGGCAAGGCTGCCGGCCGGGCGATGCCGAGCCGCGCCGACATCGACCCGGTCGAGATCCCCAAGCTGTTGCCCGACGTGATGCTGGTCGAGCGGCTCGACAATGGCCGCTACCGCTATCGGCTGATCGGCACCGAAAATGCGCGCGCCCACGGCGTCAACGCGACCGGCCGCTATCTCGACGAGGTGCTGCCCGGCCCCGACTATTGCGAACACGTGCTGGGGCTCTATGAGGAGGCGGTGCGCGAGCGCCGCGCGCTCTATTCGGAATGCCTGTTCTTCTCGCCGCTGCGCCACCAGCCGGAGCGGCACACCAAGGTCCTGTTCATGCCGCTGTCGAGCGACGGCGCCAGCGTCAACATGGTCTTCGTGATGCAGGTGTTCCACTACATCGACCGGGCGACCCAGGAGCGGCACTTCGTCGAGCCGCGGCCCTACAAGGAAATCGCCCACATCCTGCTTTAAAGCGGCCGCTCGCCCGACCCCCTCGGGACGCCGCCGGTATGTGCTTGGCGCGCGCGGCGCTGCTGCGGCACGTCACCCCGGGGCCTCGCGCACTTAGCCGCGGGCGAGGCGGCTCGGCGCCGGTCGGCAGCGAGCCGCCGCCTCACGGGAGCTGCGCGTCGTGCCAGAAATATTCGATGTCGCCGCTCGCCAGCCCCTCCTTGTGCCCGGCGAAGCCCTCGCGCAGCGCGACCTGGCGGTAGTTGACCGTGCCGGCCTGGATCACGTCCGGCCCCTCGCTGTCGATCAGCGCGGGCGATTTGTCGCTCGGCCGCACGATGGCGATGTGGCCGGAGCGCTCCTTCGGTCCCTGCGGCGTCTCGCGCGGCGGCTGGAAATAGACCGCTACGACGAGCTTTCCCTGGTTGGCGAGCGCCACCGCGCGCAGCGAGGCGCCGGGATCGGCGAGCCGGCCGAGGCGGCGCCACCCGGCCGCGTCGGGACCGTTGAGCCAGCGCTCCTGGGCATTGGCGAGCCAGTCCTGCGCATGGTCGGGCGGGCGCAGCAGGTAGATGCCGAGCCGCTCCGCGACCGCCGCCGCGAAGGCGCTGCAATGGGTGTGCGCGCCGAGGGTCGACAGCCGCGGCCCCTCGGGCGCGCCCGAGCGCCAGTCGACATGAAAGCCGGCGGGCCACAGCGTCTCGACATTCGTCGCGTCGAGCAGCGCGGCGAGTCGTGCCGCCTGCGGCGTGATCGGGCCGGGGCTGAGCGGCTGGGCGAGCGCCGCGGCCCAGAAGGCGACGGCGAGCGCGGCGACGAACGTCGCGATGCGACGCACGGCCGGTATCCTCAGAGCGCGCTGCGGCGGCTCGATCCGCCGCCATCGATCGTGATGATCGTCCCGGTGGTGTAGCCGGAGACCGTGTCGGAGGCGACGAACGCGACCATCGCCGCGATCTCCTCGGGGGTCGCGGCGCGCCCGAAGGCATAGCCTTGCATCAGCTCCTGCCAGCGGCCCTCGTCGCCCAGCGTGTCGCGCGCCCGCGTCTTGGTCAGCGTCACCAGCCGCTCGGTCATCACCGGACCGGGATTGATGCCGACGACCCGCAGGTTGTCGCGCGGCGCGGTGCCGCCCATCGCCCGCGTGAAGGCCATCAGCGAGGCGTTGCCCGACGAGCCGGCGATATAGTTGAAATCGGGGTTCTCGCCGGCCGCGCCGAGGATGTTGACGATCACCCCGCGGCCGCGCTCGCGCATCTGCGCGTAGAAGCGGCGCGTCATGTTGACGTAGCCGAACACCTTGAGGTCCCAGGCGGCGCGCCAGCGCGCCTCGTCGACCGCGTCGAGGTTGCCGCCGGGGATCGCGCCCGCATTGTTGACGAGGATATCGATATCCGGACATGCCGCGGCGAGGCGGTCGACGTTGCGTCCGTCGGACAGATCGAGCGGGAAGACCCTGACCCCGACATTGTGGCGCGCCGCGATCTCCGCCCGCGCCCGCTCGAGATCGGCGGCGGTGCGCGAGACCAGCGTCACGTCGCAGCCTTCCTCGGCCAGCGCCTCGGCGCAGGCGCGGCCGATCCCCTTCGATGCGCCGGTCACCAGCGCCTTCTTGCCGCGCAGACCCAGATCCATCGGCCGCCCCCCGAAAATGTCGCGTTCGCACGGTAATCTTAGCCTGCCCGCCGGAAAGGGGCGCGCCAATTTCCATTCGGCGATACCGTTCGCCGTCAGCGCAGGCAAGCGACCCGGAGGCTGCCCCATGCCCAAGATGCGTGTTGCCCAGATATCGCGGGCGAAAGGCCCGTTCGAGATCGTCGAGCGCGAGATCCCCGAGCCGGGCGTCGGCGAGGTCCGGGTCAAGGTCGCCGCGTGCGGCGTCTGCCACAGCGACAGCGTCACCAAGGAGGGCCTGTTTCCGAACATCAGCTACCCGCGCGTGCCCGGTCACGAGGTGATCGGCGTCGTCGATGCGATCGGTCCCGAGGTGCATGGCTGGCGCCCCGGCGAGCGCGTCGGGGTCGGCTGGCACGGCGGCAATTGCGGCTATTGCGACAATTGCCGCGCCGGCGACGCCTTCGCCTGCCGGACCGAAACGCTGGTCACCGGGATCTCGCATGATGGCGGCTATGCCGAGTACATGGTTTCACCGGCGAGCGCGCTCGCCCGGGTTCCCGGCGCTCTCGACCCGGTGGCGGCGGCACCGTTGATGTGCGCCGGCATCACGACATTCAACGCGCTGCGCAATTCTCCGGCGCGGCCCGGCGACCTCGTCGCCGTGCTGGGGATCGGCGGGCTCGGTCACCTCGGCGTGCAATACGCCCGCAGGCTCGGCTTCGAGACCGTGGCGATCGCCCGCGGCGCCGACAAGGCGCCGCTCGCGCAGCAACTCGGCGCGCATCACTACATCGACAGCCAGGCCGAAGACCCGGCCGCCGCGCTGCAGAAGCTGGGCGGCGCCAAGGTGATCCTGGCGACCGCGACGAGCGGCGCCGCGATGAGTGCGGTCCAGGGCGGGCTCGGGCCGCGCGGCACGCTGCTGATCATCGGCGTGCCCGACCGGCTCGAGATCGACCCGTTGCCGCTGATCCTCGGCAGCCGCGCGATCCAGGGCTGGTATTCCGGCACATCGATCGACTCGCAGCAGACGCTGGCGTTCAGCGCGCTGACCGGCGTCAAGTCGATGAACGAAATCTATCCCCTGTCGCGCGCGGCCGAGGCTTACGAGCGGATGATGAGCGGCCAGGCCCGCTTCCGCGTCGTGCTGACGATGGCGGGGTGACGCCGGTTTCTTGCCGGGTCTCGGCGGTTTTGCCAAAGTAGGCGAATGCACAACGATGCCGGCGTCGCCGAGCTGAAGCGCCTGATCGCCGCGTCGCGGCGCGCCGTGGTGTTCACCGGGGCGGGGATCAGCACCGAGAGCGGCATCCCCGATTTCCGCAGCCCGGGCGGCATCTGGACCCAGATGGCGCCGATTTATTTCGACGAGTTTCTCGCCTCGCAGCAGGCGCGCGACGAGACCTGGCGGCGGCGTTTCGCGATGGAGGACATCTTCAAGGCGGCCGCGCCGAACCGCGGACACCGCGCGGTCGATGCGCTGGTGCGGCGCGGCAAGGTTGCGGCGGTGGTCACCCAGAACATCGACGGGCTGCACCAAGCCTCGGGCATCCCGCCGGACAAGATCGTCGAACTGCACGGCAACACGACCTACGCCACCTGCCTCGATTGCGGCGAGCGCTACGAGATCGGCGATTTGCGGGCCATCTTCGAGCGCGACGGCGCGGTGCCGCCCTGCGGCCAATGCCTCGGCCACGTCAAGACCGCGACCGTCTCGTTCGGCCAGGCGATGCCGGTGCTGGCGATGCGCCGCGCCGAGGAGGAGACCCGCGCGGCCGACCTGTTCATCGTGCTCGGCTCCTCGCTGGTGGTCTATCCGGCGGCGGGTTTCCCGCAGCTCGCCAAGCAGACCGGCGCGCAGCTCGTCATCGTCAATCGCGAGGAAACGCCGCTCGACGGCATCGCCGACCTCGTGCTGCGCGCGCCGATCGGCGACACGATGGGCGCGGCGGCCGGCGTCAACTGAGCAAGGGAGGAGACCCATGCGCCTCGAAGGCAAGGTCGCGATCGTCACCGGCGGCGCGTCGGGGATGGGGGCGAGCACGGCGCGGATTTTCGCGCGCGAGGGCGCCAAGGTCGTGGTCGCCGACCAGCTCGACGACGACGGCCGCCAGGTCGTCGCCGAGATCGTCGCGGCGAACGGCGCCGCCGAGTTTCGGCATCTCGACGTCACCGACGAGGCGAACTGGCGCGACGTCGTGGCGGCGACCGTCGCCGCCTTCGGCAAGCTCGACATCCTCGTCAACAACGCCGGGATCAGCGGCAGCGCGGTCGACGATCTGTTCGACACCGACGCCTGGGAGCGGATCATGGCGGTCAACGCGCGCGGCGTGTTCCTCGGCATGAAATACGCGATCCCCGAGATGAAGAAGGCCGGCGGCGGGTCGATCGTCAATCTCTCGTCGATCTCCGGGGTCACCGGGCAGCGCGGTATCCACCCCGCCTACAACGCCTCGAAGGGCGCGGTGCGCACGATGACCAAGGTCGGCGCGGTGCAGCAGGGGCGCCACAACATCCGGGTCAATTCGATCCATCCCGGGCTGATGCCGCCGATGCGCACCTCGGGCCGCACCGCCGACCCCGCGGTGCGGGCGAAGATGCTCGAACAGGTCCCGCTGGGTCGCGACGGACGGGTCGAGGAGGTCGCCTACGCGGTGCTGTTCCTCGCCTCGGACGAGGCGTCCTACGTGACCGGCGCCGAGCTCTACGTCGACGGCGGCTACCTGGCGACGTGACGGCGGCGGAGCGACCGCCGGCGGCCTAACCGCCGCCCGGCTCGTGCTCGTCGGCCGCCTCGGCGGCGGCGAGGTTGTGTTTCATGTGGTCGAGCACATCCATCAGCAGCGCCCGCGTCGCCGGGGTGAGCCCGGAGCAGGCCTCCTCGCGCACCGCGTGGTTGATCTCAAGGATGCGGTTGACGACCGGCCAAGCGAGCGGCGTCAGCCACAGCGTGCGCACCCGCCGGTCGGTCGGATGGGCGCGGCGCTCGACCAGCCCCTCCTCGTGCAGCCGGTCGAGCATGCGCACCAGCGCGATCGGCTCGACGTCGAGATCGCTCGCCGCCGCGGTCTGGCTGACCCCGGGGTTGCGCGCGATGCGGATTAGGAGCGCGGCCTGCAGCCGGGTGATCGGCAGCCCCGCCTGGCGCACGCTGCGCTCGAAGCGGCGGCGGATCAGCCGGGCGACGGCGTGGACGCGATGCCCGACGCTCGGCTGCAGCGCGGCGACCGAGGGTCGCTCGGCCGGGGCGTCGTCGAGCCAGCCGGCGACCGCCGCCGGCAGCACCTCACTCGGCGGCGCCACGGTGGTCCTCCGCCGCGGCCGCGCCGGCCGGTACGTCGGTCAGCGCCGCGGCCAGCCGCGACTGGCGCCGCCGGGCGCCGCCGAGGACGCGGCTCAACCGATCGAGATAGAGATAGATGACG
>DATJOB010000162.1:0-5129 GCA_035507475.1 Allostellaceae bacterium
TGCGCTCGATGACATAGGCGAATTCCGGCCGCCCGTTGCCGCGATAAGGCCGCATCGGGTTGGTGTTGGTGAAGACCGCGGTCACCTCGGCAAAGATCGCCGGCGTACGGTAGACCCCGGCGAGCGTGCCGAGATTCATCACGAAGACGTTCGAGTTGGCCTGCGCATAGGCGCCGACCGCAGCGGTCACGGCGACGCGGAAGCCGAGGAAAAGCCCGTCCTTGTCGAGCGCCAGCTCGGCCTCGGTGACGTGGTCGCGGGCCTGGGCGTCGGAGAGGAACGCCTCCGACCGGGTGCTGGTCCATTTGACCGGCCGGCCGATGAGCCTGGCGGCGAGCGTCGCCAGCACGACCTCGTTGTAGACGAAGGATTTCATTCCGAAACTGCCGCCGATATCGCCGGCAACGACACGGATCTTGCTTTCCGCCACCCCGATGATGTGCGCCAGGTCGGCGCGATAGCCGTGCGCGCGCTGCAGCACGGTATGGACCGTGTAGCGGTCCTCCGCGCGGTTGTAGTCGGCGACGACGCCGCGCGGCTCCATCGCCGCGGCGGTGACCCGGTTGATGACGAAGCGGCGGCGCACGACGTGCTCGGCGCGCGCCAGGGCGGCCTCGGCCGCGGCGCGGTTCCCCTCGCGATGCACAAAGCAGAGGTTGTCGGGCCGCCCGTCCCAGACGCGCGGCGCCACCGGGTCGAGCGCACCTTCGGTCGAGGTCACCGCCGGCAGCGGCTCGTAATCGACCTCGATGAGCTCGGCGGCGTCCTGGGCCGCGGCGAGCGTCTCGGCGACGACGAAGGCGACGTAGTCGCCGACCCAGCGCACCTTGTCGCGGGTCAGCGCCGGGAAGGCGATCTTGCCGGCCGGCGTCCCGTCGCCGCGGCGCAGCCCGCCCGGGGTCGGCAGATCGGCCCAGCCCGAGGCGGCCCAGTCCTCGCCGGTCAGCACCAGCAGCACGCCGGGCGCCGCCCTGGCAGCGCGCGCGTCAATCGCGCGGATCTTTGCGTGCGCGTGGGGCGAGCGCAGCACATGGCCAAAGGCCATGCGCGGCAGCGCCAGGTCGTCGACATAGCGGCCGCCGCCGCGAATGAGCCGCGGGTCCTCGAACCGCGGCACCGGCTGACCCAACGCGAACTCGCCCATCGCTGCCCCGCTCGAACAAATCGCCGGCCGGGAAGCCGGCCGCCACCATCCACGATTGGCGGTCATCTAAGCGTTGATGGCGGCGCGGCATCAAGCGGCTTTCCCTTCGGCCCCGTCTCAATCCCGGGCTGACGGCTCGCGCGTCAGCGGCCGAGGCCGCCCGGGTCGTGCTCGCGGATGTTGATCGCCGCGAGCACGGTGGCGACATTGCCGACATCGACCGGCTGCCGGTCCTTGCGGCAGATGCTGGCATGGATCAGCCAGGTATAGCCGCCACCCCAGCGCGGCCCGCGCTTTTCGATCGCCAGGCAGGTATCGGTTCCTACGATGAACTCCATCGAGGCGAGGTCGCCGTTATCGGCGAAGTTGCGCCAGCCGGTGCCCTGACGCGTGACCTGGTTCATGTCGACAAACTGCGACTGTAGGCTGTTCGGGACGGCTTCGACATAGCAGTCCTGCCGCTGGTGCCCGATCGCGCTGACGTAATACGGGTCGAACACCAGGCTGTCGGCTTCGAAGAAAAGGCCGCCGACCGCGCTGACCACGAGGTCGTGCGCGATCTGGCAGTTCGACAGCGGTCGCGACCCCTGGGCATCGCCATGCTCGAAATTCATCTGCGGCGGGCCGCGCCGGCAGGTTCCCGTCGCCGCCCCGACGCGCGAATAGGCGCAAGGCACCTCCGGCCATTTGGTTTCCTCGACCCGGACATTGCCGAAATAGGGATTGCCCACCGCACCTTGCGATGTCGACCTGACCTCGTTCGGGTCGCGCGGCGCGGTGACCGTGACCTCGGGGAGCGCCATCGGCTGCTGCTGCGCCAGCGCGGCACCGGCGCCGGACGCCGCGCCTACCAGGAAGAGGAGCGTCCTCGCGAATCTGTGCATCGTCGTCTCCGTTCGGGACAGCTCCCGTTCTGCGCGCTTTTTTCGCGATTGTTCGTCTCTTTGGCGAAGCCGGGCAACCGTCCTGTCGCGGCGCAGAGCCTTCCTCATTGCGGCCCGCGCGCCGACAACGCAATCTCGCCGGATCGCAGCGCTGGCCAAGACCAGGGAGGACCGATGCCGGACGCGCTTGCCGGAATCCGCGTGCTCGATTTCACCACCACGATCGCCGGGCCCCACTGCACGCGGCTGCTGGCCGATCTCGGCGCCGATGTCGTCAAGATCGAGGCGCCCGAGGGCGACATGATGCGCACCCGCCTGCCGCTGCGCGACGGCGCCAGCACCTCGTTCGGCCAGCTCAACGCCGGCAAGAAGAGCCTCGTGCTCGACCTGAAGCGGCCGGAGGCGGTCGCGGTGGTGCACCGCCTCGTCGCTCGCGCCGACATCGTGGTCGAGAACTTCCGGCCCGGCGTGATGCGGCGTTTCGGCCTCGATTACGAGAGGCTGCGCGCGGTCAATCCGGCGGTCGTCTACTGCGCGATCTCGGGCTACGGACAGAGCGGCCCCTCGGCCGACCGCCCGGCCTACGCGCCGGTGATCCACGCCGCCTCCGGCTACGATTTGGCGCAAATCGCGCACCAGCTGGAGCCGCGCCGGCCCGATTACTGCGGCATCTTCATCGCCGACGTGCTGAGCGGCACCTATGCGTTCGGCGCGATCAACGCGGCCCTGGTACAGCGCCGGGCGACCGGCGAGGGGCAGATGGTCGACGTGTCGATGCTCGAAAGCATGCTGTCGCTGACGCTGGGCGAGTTGCAGAACTCGCAGTTCCACGTACCGCAGCCGCCGCGGCCGATCTTCGGGCCGGTGGCGACCGCCGACGGCTACGTCAACCTCTCTGTCGCCAGCGAGCGTACCTTCCAGAACCTCGCCGCCTCGGCCGGACGCCAGGACTGGCTGACCGATCCGCGCTTCGCCAAATACCAGGACCGCCGGGTCAACTGGGGCCAGCTGATGGACGAGCTCGAGGAATGGTCGAAACGACTGCCGACCGCCGAGGTGCAGGCGATCTTCGACCGCCACGGCGTGCCGTCCTCGCCCTACCGCACCGTCGCCGAGGCGATGCGCGACCCGCAGCTGGCGCATCGCGGCTCGCTCGCCGAAATCCACGACAAGGGCGGCAGCTTTCTCGCGCTCAACCCGCCGTTCCGGCTCACCGCTTCGCGCGCGGCGGCGCGACCCTGGGTCGCCGCGCTCGGCGAGCACAGCTTCGCGGTGCTCGGCGAAGCAGGCTATTCCGCCGACGAGATCACCGCGCTCGCCGAAGCCGGGGTGACGGCCGGGGCCTGAGGCATACGCGCGTTCCGCGCCGATAATGGCCCTCCAGGCAATTCCAGCCATCGCCCCCGGCCGCCGCGGGTGCCTGGCGCGCCGCGCCGTTTGACGGCAACGGCTCCTCGGTCGTTCGGTGACTCTGCCGGTCGAGGTCCCGGGCTTAGCGGGCCGCTTTGGTGGTAGTGTCGAGGGCCATGTCGCGAGCCGGTTCGGAGCGCCGGGCGTTCGATCAGCTCGCGGAGAAAGGTCGATGAAAACGATGCAGGCCCCCGAGACGGTCATCCACGCGGGCAGACTGCTCGCGATGCCCGGGGAAGCCCCGAAACGCAACCACAGCCTGTGGATCGCCGACGGCAAGATCAAGTCGGTTGCCTCAGGCTTCATCGATCCGCCGAGCGGGACCCGGCTCATCGACCTCAAGGACAGCTTCGTGCTGCCGGGGTTGATCGACTGCCATGTGCATCTGACCGGACAGCTGGCTGCGGACACGCGGCTGCGCCTTGTCGAGGATTCCGACCCGAAGATCGCCCTCGACGCCGCCCATCGCGCGCGGATGACGCTGGCGGCCGGCTTTACAACGGTTCGCGATCTTGGCGCGCGCCGCCCGGACGTGATCTACGCGCTACGAGCCGCGGTGGCCGAAGGTACGGTTCCCGGGCCCCGCATCCTGTGCGTGGGCGCGATACTGTCGCCGACCGGCGGCCACGGCCAAGTCTATGGATATCGTGGAGACGTATGCGCCTGCGTCCAGTCGAACATCGGCGTGTGCGATGGTGTCGATGCCTGCCGTCGAGCCGTCCGGGCGCAGGTGGCGCAGGGCGCGGATGCCATCAAATTCGTCGCCACCGGCGGGGTGCTCTCCAACTTGCGCGCCGGCATCGATCAGCAGTTCACCGACGACGAGATCCGCTCGATCATCGAGACGGCGCATCGGCTGGGACGCCGCGTCAGCGCGCACGCACATGGCGCCGCGGGCATCAATGCCGCGCTCGCCGCCCGCGTCGATTCGATCGAACACGGCAGCTTCCTCGACGACAAATCGATCGAGCTTTTCCTCGCGCATGGTGCGTTTCACACGCCGACGATCGTTGCCGGCATGACTGTGCTGGAGCTGGCCCAGCGCAGCGGCATCCTGACCCCCGCGCAGGCCGAGAAGGCGTTGCAGGTCGGCACGCACATCAAACAGGCGCTGGCACGTTCGTATCGCGCGGGTGTCAGGATCGCCTTCGGTACCGACATGGGCGTCGGACAGCACGGTCAGAATGCGCGCGAGTTCGCGCTGATGGTCGAAGCCGGGATGACCGGCGCGGACGCGATCAAGGCCGCAACATTGAACGCTGCCGAACTCCTCGACATCGCCGACATCACCGGAAGCCTGGCTGCGGGCAAGTCGGCGGACATCATCGCGGTCGACGGCGACCCATTGGGCGACGTCACCGAACTGGAACGCGTGACCTTCGTCATGGCGCGGGGGGTAGGAGGGACCGTCGAAGGCGTCGCCTGATTGCTTCTCGTTTCGCGACATCAGGTGCCGAATGGTCTCGATGAACGACGGCTTTGGCGGCGCAGGTATGAGCATCGCGCCTACTGAGTTGGTACGTCCCCGATTTCAGGGCCGACACCTAGATAACGGCTGGTGAGTTCCGGATCGGCGTGCAATACGGAGCTCATCACTTCGCATCCCTTCGACAGCCAAGGCGCGAAAACTCAGCAAGTCTGCGCTCACGCCGGATTCTTCAGCCGGCAGTCTCAGCTTGGCGACGAGACCG
>DATJOB010000163.1:0-10926 GCA_035507475.1 Allostellaceae bacterium
CGGAATGGCGCGGCGGCGCCGAGCTGGCGATGATGCGGCGGATCAAGGCGGCGCTCGACCCGGCGGGGCTCCTCAACCCCGGCAAGCTGCTGCCGTGACGGTTGCGCCCGCTTGCGGAAGCCGGCGGGCGCGGCCGGCTAAAGCGGCCAGGCGCCGGCGGGGAAGGTGATGATCGGCACCGCGCTGCCGGCAAGTGCGGCGGGCGCGTGCGGCGGCCTGATCACCAGGCAGTCCGACGCCGCCAGCGGCCGCATCATCGAGGAATCCTGCACCTCGAACGGCGTCGCTTCGAGCGCGCCGTCGCTCCCGCGCGCGAGCCGCGCGCGCAGATAATCCTGGCGCCGGTCGTTGGCCCGCAGGTCGCGACCGAGCCGCGCCGTCAGCGGCGGCTCGCCGCCGTCGGGCAGCCCCGAGAGCCGCTCCATCGCCGGCTTCAGGAACAGCAGCGAACAGACGAGGGTCGACACCGGGTTGCCCGGCAGCCCGAGCATTGGCGTGCCGCGATAGCTCCCCGACATCAGCGGCTTGCCCGGCCGCATGGCGATCTCCCAGAAGTCGATCTTGAGACCGTCGTCGGAGAGCACGTCGCGCACCAGATCGTGCTCGCCGACCGAGACGCCGCCGGTGCTGACCAGCAGATCGACGCCGCGCGCGCCGGCGGCGAAGCCGCGCAGCGCGTCGGCGTCGTCGGGCGCGTTGCCGAGCGCCACCGGGACGCCGCCGCAGGCGGTGACGAAGGCGGCGAGCGCCAGCGCGTTCGAGCTGACGATCTGGTGCGGGCCGATCGGCTCGCCCGGCATCACCACCTCGTCGCCGGTCGACAGGATGCCGACGCGCGGCCGGCGATAGACGAAGAGCCACGGGCGGTTCATCGCCGCGGCGAGCCCGATGTGGCGCGGCGTCAGGCGTGTGCCCTTGTGCAGCAGCACGTCGCCCTCGGCGAAGTCGAGCCCGGCGCGGCGCACATAGGTGCCGAGCTTGGCGCCCTCGACGACACGCACCGTGTCGCCGTCGCGCTCGGCATCCTCCTGGATGACGATCGTGTCGGCGCCCTCGGGGAGCGGCGCGCCGGTAAAGATGCGCGCCGCCTCGCCCTTGCCGACGATCCCGCCGAAGCCGGCGCCGGCCGGGATCTCGGCGACGATGCGCAGCGCCGCCGGCACCGATGCGACATCGGCGGCGCGGACCGCATAGCCGTCCATCGCCGAGACCGCGAAGGGCGGCTGGGTACGGCGCGCGGCGACGTCCTCGGCGAGCACCCGGCCGACCGCCTCGGCGATCGACACCTGCTCCGCCGGCAAGGCTTCGAGCGGCGCCAGGAGCCGCGCCAGGGCTTCGTCGACCGATATCATGCCGCAATCCTCATTTCATTCGTCATTCGGCGACGAAATCGCCGGACTTGCCGCCCGATTTGCGCCGCAGGCGCAGGTCGCTGACGGTCATCCCGCGGTCGATCGCCTTGCACATGTCGTAGATCGTCAGCGCCGCGATGCCGGCCGCGGTCAGCGCCTCCATTTCGACCCCGGTGCGTCCGTGGGTGCGGCAGGTCGCGGTGATCTCGACGGCGTTGCGCTCGGCAACGCAGGCGAGCTCGACCTCGACCGAATTGAGCGCCAGCGGGTGGCAGAGCGGGATCAGCTCGGACGTCTTTTTCGCGGCCATGATCCCGGCGAGCCGCGCGACCGCGAGCACGTCGCCCTTGGCGATCTCGCCGGCCTGCACGCGCGCCAGCGTCTCCGGCTTCATCAGCACCCGCGCGCCGGCGACCGCGACGCGGTCGGTCTCCTCCTTGCCCGAGACGTCGACCATGCGCGCGCGGCCTTGGGTGTCGACATGCGACAGGTCGGGCAGGCGCAGCAGCCGGCGGGTCGCCGCCGCGACATCCTTCTCGCGCATCAGCGACTCGCCGACGAGAAACGAGCGGGCGCCGACCGCGGCGAGCCGGTCGAGGTCCGCCGGCGCATTGAGACCGCTTTCGCCGACCGCGATGCGGTCGCGCGGCACCAGCGGGGCGAGCCGCTCGGCGGTCGCGAGGTCGACCTTGAGCGTCTTCAGGTCGCGGTTGTTGATGCCGATCAGCTTCGCGTCGAGCGCCAGAGCCCTTTCCAGCTCGGCGTGGTCGTGAACCTCGACCAGCACGTCCATGCCGAGCCCGCGCGCCGCCGCCGCCAGCGCCGCCGCCGCGCGGTCGTCGAGGCAGGCCATGATGAGGAGGATGCAGTCGGCGCCGAGCGCGCGGCTTTCGACGACCTGATAGGGGTCGACGATGAAGTCCTTGCGCAGCACCGGCAGCGGCACCGCCTCGCGCGCCGCCGACAGATATTCGTCGCGGCCCTGGAAATAGGGCTCGTCGGTCAGCACCGAGAGGCAGGTCGCGCCGCCGGCCTCGTACGCGCGGGCGAGGGCGGGAGGATCGAAATCGGCGCGGATCAGTCCCTTGCTCGGGCTGGCCTTCTTGATCTCGGCGATGAGGCCGTAGCCGCCGGCGGCGGTTTTCGCGGCGAGCGCGGCGGCGAAGCCGCGCGGCGACGGCGCGTTGCCGAGCCGCTTCTGCAGCACCGCCTCCGGCATCGCCGCCTTGCGCGCGGCGACGTGCTGCCGCTTGCGGTCGCAGATCTCGGCAAGGACGTTGTCGGCTCGCGGGCTCATCGGTTGGTCTCCGCGATCAGCCGGTCGAGCACCCGCGCCGCCTTGCCGCTGTCGATCGCCTCGGCGGCGATGGCGACGCCGGCGCGCAGGTCGCGGGCGCGGTCGGCGACGATCAGCCCGGCCGCGGCGTTGAGCAGCGCGACGTCGCGCAGCGCGCCATGCTCGCCGGCGAGCAGCGCGCGCATCGCCGCGGCGTTGTGCGCCGGCTCGCCACCCTTGAGCGCGTCGAGCGGTGCACGCGGCAGGCCGGCGTCCTCCGGCGCCACCTCGAACCGGCGCAGCTCGCCCTCCTTGAACTCGGCGACGGTGCTGACCCCGGCGGTGGTCAGCTCGTCGATCCCCGCGCCATGCACAACCCAGGCGTGCTCGGCGCCGAGCCGGCCGAGCACCTCGGCCATCGGCACGACCCACTCGGCGGCGAACACGCCGACCAGCTGGCGCCGCGCACCGGCCGGGTTGGACAGCGGGCCGAGCAGGTTGAAGATGGTCCGCGTCGCCAGCTCGACCCGCGTCGGCGCGACATGGCGCGTCGCGCTGTGGTGGCGCGGCGCCATAAGGAAGCCGATGCCGATCTCGTCGAGGCAGCGCTGCACGACCGCCATCTCGCAATCGATGTTGACGCCGAGCGCGGTCAGCACGTCGGCCGAGCCCGAGCGCGACGAGAGCGCGCGGTTGCCGTGCTTGGCGACCGGCACCCCGGCGCCGGCCAGGATCAGCGCGGTCGCGGTCGAGATGTTGAAGGTACCCGACCCGTCGCCGCCGGTGCCGCAAGTGTCGACGGTGCCGGGCGGCGCCGTGATCGCCAGCGCCTTCGAGCGCATGATCCGCGCCGCGCCGGTAATCTCCTCGACGCTTTCGCCGCGCACCCGCAGCCCCATCAGCAGGGCGCCCATCTGCGACGGCGTCGCGCCGCCCGACATGATGATCTCGAACGCAGCCTCGGCCTCGTCCTGGCTCAGCCGCTCGCCGAGCGCGACGCGCGCCAGGAGCGGGCGGAGATCGCTCATCGCGGTATTCCGGGAAGGTTCATTTTGCCTATATATCAGTCCCCACCGGCTTTTTGCGAGCGGGGGAAGGGATGAGCCTCGACGGCGGCTGCGCCTGCGGCGCGATACGCTACCGGCTGACCCGGCGGCCGATGATCGTGCATGCGTGCCATTGCCGCGACTGCCAGCGGCTGAGCGGCAGCGCCTTCGCGGTGAATTTGTGGATCGAGCGCCAATTCGTCGCGGCGACCGGGGGCGATCCGGTCGCCTATTCGGTGCCGCCGGGCGAGAGCGGCAAGCCGCACGACGTGTTCTGCTGCCCGGCCTGCGGCACCGGGCTGTGGAACAAGTACCATGCCGCGCCGGGCGACACGGTGCTGCTGCGCGGCGGGACGCTCGACGATCCGTCGCAGATCGCCCCCGACCTGCATATCTTCACCCGCAGCAAGGTTCCCTGGCTCGACCTGCCGCCGGATGCCAAGGCTTTCGCCGGGTTCTACCGGATCGCCGAGGTATGGCCGCCCGAGAGCCTCGAACGCTGGAAGGCGGCGACCGCACAGCGCTGAGCGCACCGAGCGGCGACGCGGCGACGCCGACGATATCGGGTGCGCCGCGCCCCCGGCTCCTTCAGGTGACGGCGCCGGTCAGCAATCCGCCGAACAGCTTCCACTGGGTGCCGTCGAAACGCCCCATCTGCACCTGCTTGACCGGCGCGAAGTCGGTCGGGCTGGTGTTTATCGTGATCCCCGGCAACAGCATCGGCACCTTGAAGTCATGCAGGCTGGCCGCCTGCTTCATCACGTTCTCGCGGGTCAGGTCGTCGCCGCATTGCTTCAGCACCTGCACCACCGTTGCGGCGTTGGACGGCCCATAGACGTTGAGCGAATCGGCCTTGTCGCCGTCCGGATAATACTTGTCCATGAAGCCGACCCACCATTTGTAGCCGGCATCGTCCTTCCATTGCGGGTCGGTCGGGTCCTTCAGGTAGAAGTCGGAGACGAGGCCCACCGCGTGGTCGAGCCCGGCCGGCTTCAGCGTGGCGACGACCGAGTTGCCGATGCTGGAAAGGACATGGACCGGCTTCCAGCCGATCTCGGCCGCCTTGCGGATCGCCTGCGCGGCGAATTTCGGGATCGCCGTGTTGACGAAGACCTCGCATCCCTTGGCCTTCATGTCGACGACCTGCGAGTCGACCGTGGCGTCGGTCGTCTCGTACGACGCCTCGACGATCACCAGCCCCTTCTTGTCGCCGAGCCCGTCCTTGACGCCCTTCAGGTAGTCCTTGCCGAAATCGTCGTTCTGGTAGAGCACGCCGATCTTGCCGTCGGGCTTCTCCTTGAGGATGTAGGTGGCGTAGATCCGCCCTTCGCTCTGGTAGTTCGGCTGCCAGCCGATCGTCCAGGGATGGCCCTTCGGATCGTCCCATTTGGTCGCGCCGGTCGAGACGAAGAGCTGCGGCACCTTCTTCTCGTTCATGTAGTGCCAGATCGCGCTGTTGGTGGGCGTTCCCAGCGGCCCCGCATCGAGCAGGATGCCGTCCGACTCGACGAGCCGGCGGGTCTGCTCGACCGTCTTCGGCGGCGAATAGGCGTCGTCGTAGGAGATGAAGTTGATCTTGCGGCCGTTCACCCCGCCCTGCTCGTTGATCATCTTGTAATAGGCGGCCATCGACTTGCCGATGGTGCTGTAGGACGAGGCCGGCCCCGAATAGAAGCAGGTGTTGCCGATCTTGATCTCCTGGTCGGTGACGCCGGGGCCGTACTGCTTGGCGGCGCGCGCGGGAAGCGCCGCCAGCGCGATTGCACTCGGTGCAGTTGCGAGGATGGTGCGGCGTGTCAAACGCATCATTGGAGCCTCCTGTTCGAATGCCGTCGCCCGCTATCCGGGTCTGCGGCGTTGTCGGCCCTCGCTCGAATGCGCGAAGAGCCGATGAAGCATGCCCGCCCGGCGTGCGCTTGCCAAGCGCGGCCCGGTGCCGCGGCCGCGGCCGCCGTTGCGGCGCGGTCCCGGCCCTGCTATAAGCGGTGCATGATCGCGATCGCGCGCACAGCACGCTGGTGGTGGCCCGTCTGACAGGCGGCCATCTTGGGATGTCTTAAGGCCGCCTCGGAGACCCAGGCGGCCTTTGTCATATCAGGACAATCGCGGCGTTGGCTCCCCGAAGGCGGCAAGCCGAAAGGGGATTACGATGCAGCGCCGGAACGGCTCCACAACGATCAGCTACACGACCGCCGGCGGTATCGCGGTGACCCGCGACATCGTCGCGCGGGCTTACAGCCCCGCCGACACCGCGCTCGCCGAGGCGCTCGACGTGCGGCGCGGCGTGCTGTTCTCGTCGAGCTTCGAATTCCCCGGCCGCTATACGCGGTGGGACATGGGGTTCGTCGACCCGCCGCTGGTGTTCACCGCGCGGGGCCGCGATTTCGCGGTCGAGGCGCTCAACGCGCGCGGCCGGGTGCTGATCGGCGCGATCGGCGACGCCCTCGCCGCGCTCGATGCGGTGGCGATCGAGGCGGTGAGCGAGACGCGGGTCGCCGGCACGGTTGCGCCCGCGAGCCGCCGCTTCGCCGAGGAGGAGCGCAGCCGCCAGCCGAGCGTCTTTTCGGTGCTGCGCCGGCTGATCGCGCTGTTCGGCAGCCCAGAGGACGAGCATCTCGGCTTCTACGGCGCCTTCGGCTATGACCTCGTCTTCCAGTTCGAGCCGATGCAGCTGCGCCTGCCGCGCGCGGCCGATCAGCGCGACCTCGTGCTCTACCTGCCGGACGAGATCCTGATCGTCGATCACATGCGCCAGCAGGCGGCGCATTACCGCTACGACTTCGCCTGCGGCGGCCGCTCGACCGCCGGGCTCGCGCGGGCGACGCAGGAGGCGGCATACCGCGCCGATGCGGGCCCCGCCGCGCCGCCGCCCGACAGCGACCATGCGCCCGGCGAATATCCAGCCCTGGTCGAGAAGGCGAAGGAGGCGTTCAAGCGGGGCGACCTCTTCGAGGTGGTGCCGGGCCAGCTCTTCACCCGGCCCTGTCCCGATGCGCCGAGCGTCGTCTTCGAGCGGCTGAAAAAGGCCAATCCGGCGCCTTACGGGGCGATCATCAATCTCGGCGATGGCGAATTCCTCGTCTCCGCCTCGCCCGAGATGTACGTGCGCGTCGAGGGGCGGCGCATCGAGACCTGCCCGATCAGCGGCACGATCCGCCGCGGCGCCGACCCAATCGAGGACGCCGATCGCATCCTCGAGCTGCTCAACTCGAAGAAGGACGAGAGCGAACTGACGATGTGCACCGATGTCGACCGCAACGACAAGTCGCGGGTCTGCGTCGCGGGCAGCGTCAAGGTCATCGGGCGGCGGCAGATCGAGATGTATTCCCGGCTGATCCACACGGTCGATCACGTCGAGGGCGAGTTGCGCCCCGAATTCGACGCGCTCGACGGTTTCCTGTCGCATGCCTGGGCGGTGACCGTGACCGGCGCGCCGAAGCTGTGGGCGATCCGCTTCATCGAGCGCGAGGAGCGCTCGGCGCGGCGCTGGTACGGCGGCGCGATCGGGCGGCTGACCTTCGACGGCAACATGAACACCGGCCTCACCTTGCGCACGATCCGCATGAAGGATGGCATCGGCGAGGTGCGCGCCGGCGCGACGCTGCTGTTCGACAGCGACCCGGTCGGCGAGGACGAGGAATGCCGGCTGAAGGGCGCGGCGCTGTTTGCGGCGATTGCCGGCGGCCGGGGAGCATCGGTGCCGGCGGCGGCGGTCGGCTCGCGTGCCGGCGCCGGGCGCCGCGTGCTGCTGGTCGATCACGAGGACTCGTTCGTCCACACGCTCGCCGGCTATGTTCGGCAGACGGGCGCGCAGTGCACGACGCTGCGCCATGATTTCGCGCGCAGCGAGCTGCGCGAGGGGCCGCCGGCCGATCTGGTGCTGCTGTCGCCGGGCCCCGGCCGGCCCGACGATTTCGCGATGCGCGAGACGCTCGATCTCATCCTGCGGCGGCGCATCCCGGTGTTCGGCGTGTGCCTCGGGCTCCAGGGCATCGTCGAATATTTCGGCGGCGCGCTCGACGTGCTCGACACGCCGATGCACGGCAAGCCCTCGGTGGTCCGCGCCGCCGGCAGCCGGCTCCTCACCGGTCTGCCGAGCCCGTTCACCGTCGGCCGCTATCACTCGCTCTACGCGCGCCGGAGCACGCTGCCGCCGGTGCTGACGGTCGCCGCCGAGACGACCGACGGCGTGATCATGGCGATCGAGCACAAGGACTTGCCGGTCGCCGCGGTGCAGTTCCACCCCGAGTCGATCATGACCCCGCCGGGCACGATCGGCATGCCGATCGTCGCCGCGGTGCTGTCGACGCTGTGCAGCGAGCCGGTGGCGTAGCGTTCAGAACAGGCGGTCGAGCACGTTGCGGTGGATGGTGACCGGAAAGCGCTGCTTCAGCGCGTCGGTCAATTCGCCGACCATGTCGTAGCGCAGCGAGTTGGCCAGCTCGGTCGACAGCGCTTTGGCCTTGTCGTCGGGCACCGTGTCCGGCGTCTTGATCTCCTTGAGCTGGGCGACATAGGCACCGGCCGCGTCATCCGCGACGACGATGCCGCCGGGCTTGGCCTTGAACAGCTTGACGAGGAGCGCGCCCGGCACCGGGGCCGAGGCGTCGGCGCCGCGCGGCACGGGCGGCGTGGTGGCGACCGAGAGGCCGTTATCGGCCGCGGCCTTGGCGAGCGTCGCGCCGCCGGCGACCGCGGCGGCGAGCGCCTGCGACTTCTTCTTGACGGCGTCCTGCTTCTGCTCGGCGCTCCAGCCGGCGACCACCTTATCCTTGACGTCGGCGAGCGGCTGCACGCGCGGCTCGATCACCTTGTCGACATGGACGACGAAGATCGCGTTGTCCTCGATCGAGTTGACCCGGCTGGTGTCGTTCTCGTTGGTGTCGAACACCGCCTTCATGACCTCCTTGAGGTCGACCGGCAGAACGACTGGCTTGCCGTCGAGATCGCGGCCGCCGATGTCCGCCTTGTCGATCTTCGTCAGCTTGAGCCCGTATTTCGCCGCGACGTCGGCGAGCTGCGCGCCGCCGGCAAGCGCATCGTCGACCTCGTTGCCGACATGGTCGAGCCGGTCCTGCGCCCCTTCGAGCATCAGCTCCTTGGTCAGCTGGTCCTTGACCTGATCGAAGCTCGGGGTCTGCGGCGGCTCGATCTTGACGACGCGCAGGATGTGCCAGCCGAGCTCGGTCTTGATCGGCTCGCTCGGCTTGTCGACCGGCAGGCCGAAGGCGGCGTCGGCGAGCGGCTGCGGCAGGTCGTCCTGCTTGACGAGGCCGAGATCGACGGTCGACGGGTCCTGGCCGGCGATTTCGGTCGCCACCTTCTGGAAATCCTGGCCGGCCGCCAGCGCCGCCTCGGCCGCCTTGGCCTTGTCCTCGCTCGGCGCGAGAATCTGCTGGAGCTGGCGCTGCTCGGGGATGTTGAAGTCGTCCTTGCGTTCCTGATAGGCGGTCTTGAGCTCCTCGTCGCTGACCTTGACGCCGTCCTCGAGCGCCGACGCGGTCAGGCTCGCCAGGGTGAAGCTGCGGTATTCGGCGGCGCGAAACATGTCGGGATGCGCCTGGTAGAACTTGTTGAGCTCGTCGTCGCTCGGGCTCGGCAGGTTGCCGATCGAGCTCACCGGGATCGCGACGTAATCGGCGACCCGCGTTTCGGCGCGGTAGCGGTAGATCGCGTCGATCACCGGGCGCGGCACGCTGACGCCCGCGGTCAACGCCTGCAGCATGTCGCCGCGCGGCACTTCCTGGCGCAGCCGCGCGACGAGCCCGTCCTCGCTGAGCCGGTTCATCGCCAGCACCTGGTTGAACTGGTCGCGGTTGAACTTGCCGTCGGGGCCGAGGAAGGCGGGGTTCGACATGATCGCGGCGCGCACCACGTCATCCGACAGGTCGAGCCGCATGCGCGCGACCTCCTGGTCGAGGATATCGCGGTCGATCAGCTCGCCGACCACCGCGTCGATGACGCCGAGCTGTTTTGCCTGTGCCAGGTCGAGCGAGCCGCCGAGCTGGGTCCGCAGCCGCTCGAGCGCCGGCTGCAGCGCCGCCTGCAGCTGGTCGGCCTTGATGTCGCGGTCGCCGACGCTCGCCACCACCGCGTCGGGCGAGCGGTCCTGGAAGAACGGCGAGCGGGTATAGAGACCCCAGAAGCCGAAGGACAGGATCAAGAGCCCGAACAGCACCTTGACGATGATCCCGCCCGCACGTGTGCGGATCGCTTGCAACATCTTGTCAACCGTCGCGATTTCAGCCACCCGGCGGGCCAGTGGCGGGTTGACCCGCCCGAGCGCCGGTGTGATCGTGGCCGCCGATGATAAAGACCGGCCGGCCGTGCCGCAACCGCCCGGCCGCCGCAGCCCCGGGGTGACGATTTGGCGCCGCGCAGAGAGCTCATCGCCGGCAACTGGAAGATGAACGGGCTGCGCGCCGACGGTCTCGCCTTGGCGCGCGACATCGCGGCGCGCGCGAAAGCCGCCACCGCCGCCTGCGACGTGCTGGTATGCCCGCCGGCGACATTGGTGGCGGCGGTCGGCGAGGCGCTCGCGGGGAGCGGCGTGGCGCTCGGCGGCCAGGACTGCCACGCGCTCGAAAAAGGCGCCTGCACCGGCGACATCAGCGCCGAGATGCTGAAGGACGCCGGCTGCAGCTCGGTGATCCTCGGCCATTCCGAGCGCCGCGCGAAATGCGGCGAGACCGATGCGATCGTCAACGCCAAGGTCCAGGCCGCCTGGCGCGCCGGTCTCGCGGCCATCGTCTGCGTCGGCGAGACGCGGGCCGAGCGCGAGGCCGGATGCGAGAGCGCCGTGGTGGCCGGCCAGCTCGCCGGCTCGCTGCCCGACGGCGGCGGCGCGCAGAGCCTCGTCGTTGCCTACGAGCCGGTCTGGGCGATCGGCACCGGGCTCACCCCGACGCACGACGACATCGCCCGGATGCACCAAACGATCCGCAGCCGGATCCCGGCCGGTACGCGCATTCTCTACGGCGGCTCGGTCAATCCGCGGAACGCGCGCGAGATCCTGGCGCTCGACGAGGTCGACGGCGCGCTGATCGGCGGCGCCAGCCTCAAGGCCGAGGATTTCTGGGCAATCGTCGAGGCGTGCCGGTGAGCGATGCCGCCGTCGAGGATTGGCGCGGGCGCGGCGAGCGCGAGCGCGCGGCAAAGCGCGAGCGGCTGCGGCGCGACGCGCTGCGCCGCCTCGCGCGCATGGCGCCGCGCCGCTTCGCGGCCGAGGCGCCGCCGACCGCGGCCGAGCGGC
>DATJOB010000164.1:0-6357 GCA_035507475.1 Allostellaceae bacterium
AGGCGATCCGCGCCAATCCCGATGCCGACTGGGTGCCGCGGGTGAAGATCTTCGCCGGCAAGGCGGCCGCCGGCTACGCCCAGGCGAAATTGATCATCAAGCTGGCCAACGACATCGCCGAGATCATCAACAACGACCCGACGCTGCGCGGGCAGCTCAAGGTCGTGTTCATGCAGAACTACAACGTCAGCCTCGCCGAAGCGATCATCCCGGCGGCCGATCTGTCGGAGCAGATCTCGACCGCCGGGATGGAAGCCTCGGGGACCGGCAACATGAAGCTGGCGCTCAACGGCGCGCTGACGATCGGCACGCTCGACGGCGCCAACATCGAGATCCGCGAACGCGTCGGCGCCGGCAACATCTTCATCTTCGGCCTGACCGCCGAGCAGGTCGTCGCGCTGCGCGCCGCGGCGCGCGAGGCCAAGCGCGTCATCGCGCCGCCGCCGGCGCTCGCCGAGGCACTCGACATGATCGATGCCGGCGCCTTCTCGCCGGGCGAGCCCGAGCGGTTCCGGGTCCTCACCGACGCGCTGCGCCGCGACGACAATTACATGATCGTCGCCGATTTCGCGTCCTACTGGGCGACCCAGCGGGAGGCCGACGCGCTGTGGCGCCACCGCGCGCAATGGACGACGCGCTCGATCCGCAACATTGCCGCGATGGGCTGGTTCTCGGCCGACCGCGCGATCCGCGAATACGCCGATGCGGTGTGGCAGACGCCGATCGCCGAGAATTCAGACGGGCGGCAGCTGGGCCTCAAGCTCGACCGGCCCGTCAAGGCGCAGGATTAGCGTCGCCAGCGGCGGCAGATCGAGCACGATCGAGGCCGGCTGGTCGTGGCGCGGCACGGGCTCGGCCGCGGCGTCGTGCCCGTTGCCGAAGCCCGAGCCGCCGTAACATGCGGCGTCGCTGTTGACGAGCGCCCGCCAGCGTCCCGCCTCCGGCACGCCGAGCCGGTAGCCGGGCCGCGGCACCGGCGTGAAATTGCTGACCGACAAGACCGGCGGCCCGTTCCCGCCCGGCATCCGCAGATAGGCAAAGACGCTCTGGTCGCGGTCGTCCGCCACGATCCAGCGGAAACCGGCGCCGTCCCCGTCGCGCTCGTGGAGCGCCGGCTCGGCGCTGTAGAGGCGGTTGAGGTCGCGCACCAGCCGCTGCACGCCGCGATGCGCCGGATCGTCGAGCAGCTGCCAGTCGAGCTGCGCGTCGTGGTCCCACTCCCGCTCCTGGGCGAACTCGCCGCCCATGAACACCAGCTTCTTGCCCGGATGCGTCCACATGAAGGCGAAATAGGCGCGCAGGTTGGCGAAGCGCTGCCAGCGATCGCCCGGCATGCGGCCGATCAGCGAGTGCTTGCCGTAGACCACCTCGTCATGGCTGAGCGGAAGGATGAAACGCTCGGCAAAGGCGTAGAGCAGGCCGAAGGTCAGCTCGTCGTGATGGTAGCGGCGATGCACCGGCTCGTGCCCGATGTAGTCGAGCGTGTCGTGCATCCAGCCCATGTTCCATTTGTAGTGGAAGCCGAGCCCGCCCTCATCCGGCGACCGGGTGACGCCCGGCCAGGCGGTCGACTCCTCGGCGACGAGGACGGCGCCGGCGCAGCGCGCATCGATCGCCCGGCGCAGCTCCTGGAGAAACGCGATCGCCTCGAGGTTTTCCCGGCCGCCGTAGAAATTCGGCACCCACTCGCCGGCGCGCCGGCTGTAGTCGCGGTAGAGCATCGCCGCGACCGCGTCGACGCGCAGGCCGTCGGCATGGAACCGCTCGATCCAGTGAAGCGCACTGCCGATCAGAAAGCCGCGCACCTCGTTGCGGCCGAGATTGTAGATGAAGGTGTTCCAGTCCTGCTGGTAGCCCTCGCGCGGATCGGCATGCTCGTAGAGCGGCGTGCCGTCGAAGCGCGCCAGGCCGTGCGCATCGGTCGGGAAATGCGCCGGCACCCAGTCGAGCAGCACGCCGATGCCGGCGCCGTGGCAGCGGTCGATCAGCAGCGCCAGCTCCTCCGGGGTGCCGAGCAGCGCATTGGGCGCGAACTGGCCGAGCGGCTGATAACCCCACGAGCCGCCGAACGGATGCGCCATCACCGGCATGAATTCGAGATGCGTGAAGCCCATCCGCGCGACGTAATCGACCAGCTTGTCGGCGAGGTCCCGCCAGCCGGGCGGCCGGCCGTCGGCCTGATGCAGCCACGAGGCGGCGTGCACCTCGTAGATCGATATCGGCGCATCGGGCGCCTGGCGCTGCGCGCGCGCCGCACACCACGCCTCATCGGACCAGCGGAAGGGCGCGGGGTCGTCGACGATCGAGGCGGTGGCGGGCGGCGGTTCGATGCGCCACGCGACGGGATCGGACTTCATCGGGAGCCGCGCACCGTCGGGCCCGAGGAGCTCGTATTTGTAGAGCGCGCCGGGCGTCAACCGGGGGACGAAGAGCTCCCAGACGCCGGCCCCGTGACGCAGGCGCATCGGATGGCGGCGGCCGTCCCAGGTGTTGAAGTCGCCGACCACCGAGACCCGGCGCGCGTTGGGCGCCCAGACCGCAAAGCGCACGCCGGGGACGCCGTCGACCGTCATCGCATGGGCGCCGAGAGCGCTCGCCAGATCGCGATGCTTGCCCTCGGCCAGGAGATAGATGTCGAGGTCGCCGAGCAGCGGCCCGAAGGCATAGGGGTCTTCGGTCTCCTGGATCGGGCCGCCCCAATCGATCTCCAGCAGATAGGCCCCCGGTCCGGGGCTCGGACCGAGGAAGAGCCCGGTCTGGCGCAGCGGCTTCAGGGCGGTGCGCAGGCTCGGCTGGTCGCGCGCGATCGCGGTGACCGCGAAGGCGTTGGGCAGCATCGCGCGGATCACCTCGCCGGCCGGGCTCGGATGGCGCCCGAGCACACCGAACGGGTCGGCGCTGCGGCCCTCCACCACCGCCTGGACCGCCGGCCAGGCGCTCAGCTCGTCATCCAGCATGCGCCTCCTCCGGAACGCGGGCGACGCTGGCGGCGATCCGCGCCAGACCGCCCAGCGGAATGCCGATCCAGCCCGGCCGGTTGGCGGCCTCGTAGCAGACCTCGTAGGCCGCCTTTTCCATCAGGAACAGGTCGAGCAGGGCCGGCTCCTTCGCCGGCGTGACCCAGCGCCGCGGCGCCGCCGCATGGCTGGAGCGGTAGGCGGTCAGGAACGCCTGCGACGCCTCCGCGGCAAAATGATCCAGGACCGTCGTCTTGCCCGGGGCGTTGGCCGCCGGGCTGTCGCGCCGACTCGCGGCGGCGGCGACCGCGTAGTCGAACGAGCGCAGGAGGCCCGCGACGTCGCGCAGCGGGCTCGATTTGGCGCGCCGCTCCTCGAGCGCGCGGGCCGGCTCGCCCTCGAAATCGATGATGTAGGCATCGCCCGCGGCGACCAGCACCTGCCCGAGGTGGAAATCGCCGTGCACGCGCGTCTTGAGCGTACCGATCGCCGCCTGCGACAAGCGGTCGACGGCCGCGTGCAGCGCACCGCACCCGGCCTTGAGGCGCGCCGCGCTCTCCCTGGCCTCGGCGTCGGGCAGCCCGTCGGCGCGCTCGGTCGCGGCAACGGCCGCGTCGAGCTCGGCGTGCACGCGCTCGGCCCACGCAGCGGCATCCGCCGCGCTCGCCTGTTCCGGGGCGAAATCCGGGTTGTCGGTCGGCGCCGCCAGCACCGCATGCAGCTCCGCCAGGCGACGGCCGATCGTCGCGGCAAAGGCGGCGTATCCGGCGATCGCCTCGGCGATGTCGTCGAGCTGCGCCTGCGTCTCGGGATCGACCACCGCCGCCGCGTTCAGCACGCGCGCGAGATAATCGAGCGTCCAGCCCCAGCCGTCGCCCTGGTTGCGCAGGAAGCCCTGCACGAGGACGAGCGTGCGCGCGGCTCCGTCGGGGGTACGGCGGACCACTTCGCCGAGCAGCGGCGCGGTGTTGGCATAGCCGCGCTCGGTGAGGTAGCGGCCCATCTCCGCCTCGGGATGGATGCCGCGAACGACGCGCCGCACCAGCTTGAGTACCGCCAAATCGCCGACGATCAGCGAGCTGTTCGACTGCTCCGCCGACAGGCGGCGGATGTCGGGCTTGCGCGGCAGCTTCAGCTCGGCCATCCGCGCGGTCGGCCGGAAATGGATTTCGCCGACCGTCACCGGCCCGTGGACGCTCAGCGCCAGCGCGCGCAGCAGCGCGACCGGCAGCGCGTCGGTCGCGAACGCATCGGTCAGGAAACCGACGCGCCGGCCGCGCCGCACCCGCGCCAAGGCCAGCTGCTGCGGCAGCGCGTCGGCGATGCTGTCCTCCCAGACGACCGCCAGCGGCAGCAGATAGCGCTCGGTGCGGCGCGCCAAGACGACCTCCAGCTCGGTCAGCAGCAGGTCGAGGCCGGCCCCGGAAATCGGCTCCGCCATCGACAGCCGCACCGCGTCGATCTTGTCGTCCTTCGAGGCAAACCAGCGGCGGCGCACGAGATAGGCCGGCAGCGCCTCCTCCTCGATCAGCCGGCGCTGCTCGTCGAGCACCAGCAGATCGGCGAGCCCGCCGCGCAGCACCAGGGTGCGCAGCTCGGCCATCGGCTCCGGCGCCGGCAGGTGCCACTCGGGCAGGCTCGCGTCGCTCGACAGGATGAACCAGTAGAACGCGAAGGGCGGCAGCGTCAGCAGATAGGGCAGCTGGCCGATCGGCGGGAAGGTCGAGCCGCCGGTCAGATCGACCGGGATGCGGCCGTTGAGCGCCGCGAGGTCGAGCTCGACCGCCTGGATCACCCGCGACACGTTGCACACGCAAAGGATCGTCTCGTCCTCGTACTCGCGCAGGAAGGCGAGCACCTTGCGGTTTCCCGGATAGAGAAAGCGCAGCGTGCCGCGGCCGAAGGCCTTGTGCCGCTTGCGCACGGTCAGCATCCGGCGCATCCAGTTGAGCTGCGAATAGGGGTCGCCCCCCTGCGCCTCGACATTGATCGCGTCGAAGCCGTAGACCGGGTTCATGATCGGCGGCAGCACGAGGTTCTCGGGGCTGGCGCGCGAGAACCCGCCGTTGCGGTCGGGCGACCATTGCATCGGCGTGCGCACCCCGTCGCGGTCGCCGAGATGGATGTTGTCGCCCATGCCGAGCTCGTCGCCGTAATAGATGACGGGCGTTCCCGGCATCGAAAGCAGCAGCATGTTCATCAGCTCGATGCGGTTGCGGTCGTGCTCGAGCAGCGGCGCCAACCGCCGCCGGATGCCGAGATTGAGCCGGGCGCGGCGGTCGGCCGCGTAGGTCTGCCACAACAGGTCGCGCTCGATGTCGGTGACCATCTCGAGCGTCAGCTCGTCGTGGTTGCGCAGGAAGATCGCCCACTGGCAGCTCTCGGGAATGGTCGGCGTCTGGCGGATGATGTCGCTGATCGGGAAGCGGTCTTCCTGGGCGATCGCCATGTACATCCGCGGCATCAGCGGGAAGTGGAAGCACATGTGGCACTCGTCGCCGTCGCCGAAATACTCCTTGGCGTCCTCCGGCCACTGGTTGGCCTCGGCGAGCAGCATGCGGTCCGGCGCATAGTCGTCGAGCGCGCGGCGCAGCTGCTTCAGGATGGCGTGGGTCTCGGGCAGGTTCTCGTTGCTGGTGCCCTCGCGCTCGACGAGATAGGGCACCGCGTCGAGGCGCAGCCCGTCGACGCCGAGGTCGAGCCAGAACCGCATCACGCTCAGCACCTCGCGCAGGACGCGCGGGTTGTCGAAATTGAGGTCGGGCTGGTGCGCGTAGAAGCGGTGCCAGTAATAGGCGCCCGCTACCGGATCCCAGGTCCAGTTCGATTTCTCGGTGTCGACGAAGATGACCCGCGTCCCGGCATAGGCGTCGTCGCGGTCGGACCAGACATAGAAGCGCCGCGCCGCCGAGCCCGGCTTCGCCCGCCGCGCACGCTGAAACCAGGCGTGCTGGTCCGAGGTGTGGTTGATCACCAGCTCGGTGATGATGCGGATGCCGCGCGCATGCGCGCCGGACACGACGCGCTTGAAATCGGCGAGCGTGCCGTAGTCAGGATGGACGCCGCGGTAGTCGGCGATGTCATAACCGTCGTCGCGGCGCGGCGAGGGATAGAACGGCAGCAGCCAGATCGCGTTGACCCCGAGGCTCTCGATGTAGTCGAGCTTCTGCAGGAGACCCGGAAAGTCGCCGATCCCGTCGTTGTTCGAGTCGAAGAACGATTTGACGTGCAGCTGATAGATGACCGCGTCCTTGTACCAGAGCGGGTCTTCCATCACCGACAGCCGGCGCTTGCGCTTGATCACGGCGCGCCGCCCGGCGGCCGGACCCGCCAGATCGCGAACGGTAGTGCAGCCGGGTCGAGCCGGATGCGCTGCACCTTGCCGTTCCAGGTGAAGTTG
>DATJOB010000165.1:0-19671 GCA_035507475.1 Allostellaceae bacterium
CCGAGCGAGACGCCGGGCGGCAGGTTGAACGACAGCGCGATCGCCGGGAACTGGCCCTGGTGGGTGATGAGCAGCGGCGCGAGCCGTTTCTCCATCCCGGTGAAGGCGGCGAGCGGCACCGAGGCTGCCGGCTTGCTGAAGTCGGCGGTCACGCCGGTCGCGGCCTCGCCGGTCGTGGGCTGCACCGCGCCGGCGGTGGTCAAATAGAGGCTACCGAGCGCCTCGGTGGTGTCGCGGAACTCGGGCGCCACTTCGAGGATCACATGGTAGAGGTAGGTCGGCGAATAGATCGTCGCGATCTGCCGCTGGCCGTAGGCGTCGTAGAGGATCTGGTCGATCGCCGAGACGTTGAGGCCCATCCGCGCCGCCGCCGAGCGGTTGATCGTGACCATCGTCTGCTGGCCGAGATCCTGCTGGTCGGTCGCCACATCCGCCAGATCGGGCGACCGGCGCAGCGCGTCGAGCAGCCGGTTGGACCAGTAGCGCAGCTCCTTCTCGTCGAGGTCCTGGAGCACGTACTGGTATTGCGTCCGCGTCTGCCGCGTCTCGATCTGGATGTCCTGCACCGGCTGCAAATGGAGCGTGATGTCGTTGATCTTGGCGACCGCGGCGCCGAGCCGCCGCATGATCTCCGCCGCCGAGGCCTGTCGCCGGTCGGGTGGGCCGATGTCGATGTAGAACCGGCCGCTGTTGATCGTCGTGTTCTCGGTGCCGATCCCGACAAAGCTGATGACCCCGCGCACGTCGGGATCCTTGGCGACGATCGCCGCGACCTTCTGCTGCAGTTCCGACATGCGCCCGAACGAGATGTCCTGCGCGGTGTCGGTGACGCCTTCGATGAGGCCGGTATCCTGCACCGGCACAAAGCCCTTGGGGATGACGACATAGAGCCAGACGCTCGCGACAAAGGTCGCGGCGGTGAAGAGCAGCATCGTGCGCTGATGGCGCAGCGCCGCGCGCAGCCCCGCATCGTAGAGCGCGAGCATCCAGGCGAAGGCGCGCTCGCTGGCGCGGAACAGACGGCCTTGCGCCTCGGGCCGCTCCTGGGTGAGAAGCCGGGCGCACATCATCGGCGTCAGGACCAGCGAGACGATCCCGGACACGACGATCGACGCCGACAGGGTGATCGCGAACTCGCGGAACAGCCGGCCGACGACGCCGCCCATCAGCAGCAGCGGGATGAACACCGCGACCAGCGAGACGGTCAGCGAGACGATGGTGAAGCCGATCTGCCGCGCGCCCTTGAGCGCCGCCTCGACCGGCGGGTCGCCCTGCTCGATGTAGCGCACGATGTTCTCGATCATCACGATCGCGTCGTCGACGATGAAGCCGGAGGCGACGCTGAGCGCCATCAGCGACAGATTGTCGAGGCTGTAGCCGATCGCAGCCATGATCCCGAAGGTGGCGATCAGCGACACCGGCAAGGTGACGCTGGGGATCACCGTCGCCCAGAACTTGCGCAGGAACAGGAAGATCACGAGAACGACCAGCGCCACCGTGATCGCCAGCGTCTTCTTCACTTCGCCGACCGCGGCGCGGATCGTCGTCGTGCGGTCCGCGGCGACCGCGATGTCGAGCGCCTGCGGCGAGGATTTCTCGAGCTGCGGCAGCAGCGCCGAGATCGCGTCGGCCACCTTGACGATGTTGGCGCCGGGCTGGCGCTGCACCTTGAGGATGACGGCGGGCTTGCCGTTGTACCAGCCGGCGAGCTTCTCGTTCTCGAGGCCCTCGACTGGCTCGCCGATGTCCTTGAACATGACCGGCGAACCGTTGCGGTAGGCGATGATCACGTCGCGATAGGCGGCGGCGTCGAACAGCTGGTCGTTGTTGCCGATCTGGAAGGCCTGCCGTTCGCCGTCGATCTGGCCCTTCGGTAGATCGACGGTGCTCGCCTCGATCGCCTTGCGCACGTCTTCGAGCGAGAGGCCGAGCGCGGCGAGCTGGCGCGGGTTGACCTGGAGGCGGATCGCGCGCGCCTGCTCGCCCTCGATCTCGACCTGGCCGACGCCGTCGATCTGCGACAGCTTGGGCACCAGCGCGGTCGACGCGTATTCGGTGATCGCATAAAGCGGCATCGTCTCCGAGGTCAGCGCCAGCACCACCACGGGCATGTCGGCGGGGTTCACCTGGTGGTAGGTCGGCGGCGACGGCAGCAGGTTGACCGGCAGCCAGCCGGCGGCCGCGTCGATCGCCGCCTGCACGTCCTGCGAGGCGGAAGCGAGCGTGCGGCTCAGGTTGAACTGCAGCGTGATCTCGCTGGTGCCGAACGAGCTGGTCGAGGTCATCACCGTCAGGCCGGGGATGCGGCCGAGGTGGTATTCGAGCGGCGCCGAGACCGAGGACTGCACCACGTCCGGCGCGGCGCCCGGGTAGTTGGTCACCACCTGGATCGACGGGAACTCGACGGTCGGCAGCGCCGCCACCGAGAGGGTGCGGTAGCCGATGAGGCCGACCAGCACCAGCGCGATCACCAGCAGCGTCGTGGCGATCGGCCGGACGATGAACGGCGCGGAAATGTTCATTGCGGGCTGGGGGTCTCGGAATCGTCCCCCGGCAGCTCCGGCACGATCTTCACCCGGCTCCCGATGCGCAGATGGTATTGGCCCTCGACGACGACCTTCTCGTCGGCCGAGACGCCGCGGTCGAGCAGCGCGACATCGCCGTGCGTCTGCCGCACCCGCACGCCGCGCGGCTGGGCAATGCCGTCATCGCCGATGACCCAGACGAAATCGCCCTTCGGCCCGTGGCGGACGGCGGCGGTCGGCACGGTCAACCCGTCGCGGCGCTGCTCGACCAGGATGCGGCAATCGACAAAATCGCCGGGCCACAGTTTCGAGCGCTCGTTGGGGAAGTCGGCCTTGAGCTTGATCGTCCCGGTCGCCGGATCGACCACGTTGTTGACGGTCACCACCCTGCCGCGGTCGAGCAGGGTCGTGCCGTCCTGCGCATAGGCGAACACCTTGAGGTCGCTGAGGCCGGGCGAGCTGCCCGCTTGCGCCAGATCCTTCGCCGGCACCGTGATGATGACGTAGATCGGCTGCAGCTGGACGACCGTGACGATGTTGGTGTTGTCCGCGGCGCGGATCAGGTTTCCCGGATCGACGTGGCGGATCCCGGTGCGGCCGTTGATCGGCGATTTGACGATCGTAAAATCGAGCTGGGTCTTTGCGTAATTGATCTGTGCGTCGTCTTCGGCGATGTCGGCGGTATATTCGTTCATCCGGGCCTGGTCGGCGTCGACCTGCTTCTGCGTCGCATAATTCTGCTGCAGCAGCTGCTGGTCGCGCCACAGATTGGTCTTGGCGTTTTCGAGCTGCGCCTGGGCGCGCTGCTTGGCCGCCTGCCACTGCTCGACGCGCGCCTGATAGGGCGCGGGGTCGATGATCACCAGCGGGTCGCCGATCTTGACGTCGTCGCCCTCCTTGAAATTCATCCGCTGGATGACCCCGTCGACCTGCGCCTTGATGTCGATCGTGTTGTAGGCCTGGACGGTGCCGATACCGGACAGGAACACCGGCACCTCGCCCTGCTTCACCGGCGTGACGACAACGGGAACTGTCTCGGCGGCGGCTTCGGCGACCGCCGCGGACACGGGATCGGTGGTCGCCGCGGCGCGCATGCCGAACCCGATCTGCCCGGTATTCCAGGCGTAAAAGCCGCCGCCGAGCAGCGCCAAGACGGTCGCTGGAGCCAGGTATCTCAGTCGCATCATCAACTAGGGGCTGCCGATCGGATCGTTATACGCGACAGAACGCGCGGCGGTTGCCATGACGCGGCACGGCGCCACGCGGCGGTGATGGCGCAACGCGGGCGCGCCGATGCCAGTATCGCCAACGAGCGGCATGCCGAACTCGATAAGTCGCAGCGCCGCGGGCGGCCAACCGGCAATCGCCCGCCGGCGATCGCCCCATTTGCGGCATCGCCGTCGTCTGAAGGCCCACCGGGGCCGGGTCACGCCGGACAACGCCGCCGCCCCTCACGGTCGCGGAGCGCGCAGTGTACCATTGCCGTGGCGCGCAAGGTAGAGGAACATAACCCGTTATTTGCGCGCAATAATTGTGCGCGGCCGCGGTCGCCGCGCGGCAGCGCAGGCAGCCGGCTGCGGCGGCGCGCGCTCAGCGGCGCGCGGGCGGCTTGGCGGGTGCGGGCGGGGCCGAGGCGGGTGCGACCGGGGCGACCTTGAGCTGGCCCGCCAGCCCGGCGAGGATCGCTTCGTCCTTGCCGAACTGCGAGGCCGGCGCCCGGCCGGTGACGACGTAGTAATTGCCGTCGCTCTCGAAGATCGTGATGACGAAGCCGAGCCGGATCCCCTCGGGCTCGGTGCCGACGACGACGGTGCGGATCGCCGGCTTGCCGTTCATCTGGATGTCTTCGGTTTTCGGCTCGCCGTCCTGCAGCTTGAGGCGGCCGACCACGTAGGTGGCGAGCGCCTTGATGTCCTTGAAGTCCTCCTTGCTGTGCACGCGCACGATGATGCGCGCGCCGTGGCCGTCCGTGCCGACCAGCTTGGCGCCCGCCTGGTCGCCCGGGGCCTCGTGCCAGCCGTTCGGCAGGGTCAGTTCGAGCGACCCGTCCTGGCTCTTGACGGTGATGTCGGCGCGCGCCGGCACGGCCAGCAGGGCGAGGGCGGCGACGGCGGCTAAGGCGGCTTTCGAAATCATGGCGATATCCTCGATCAGCGTTTCCCGGTCCGCCGCGATGCCGGCCCGGGCGAGACGCGGCAGCTCACAAAATGCGGCGCAAATACGAATCGATCGTTGCACTCGGTTCCCATTGCCCGGGATAGCCGAGCGAGACCTCGTGGAACTGCACGCCGTCCTCGTCAAAGCTGCGGCGGACATGAAGATGGCCGTATACCACAGCCACCGCACGGAAGCGACGATGCCAGCCGGCGGTGAGCCGAGTGCCGCACCACGGGGCGAAGCGCGGGATGCTCGGCAGCGTGGCGTGCGCCGGTTCCAGCGGGTAGTGGTTGATCAGCACGGTAGCGTAATCGGCGGGTAAGGCGGCCAGCCGGGCCGCGGCCTCGCCGACCCGCGTCGCGCACCATGCGGCGCGGTCGCCGTATGGCGCGGCGCCGAGCAGCATCTCGTCGGCGCAGACCACGCCCTCGGTGGCCGCCCAGTCGACGACATCGGCGGCGGCGACGTCGTCCGGGCGGAAGCTGTAGTCGTAGAGCATGAAGAGCGGGGCGATCGCGATCGGCCGCCCGCTGCCCGGCCACAGCGGATAGGGGTCTTCCGGCGTCAGCACGCCGAAGGCGCGCGCCAGCGCCACCAATGCGTCATAGCGCGCTTCGCCGCTCGCCGCATCGGGCGCGCCGGGGAGATTGCTCGTCGTCCACAGCTCGTGGTTGCCGGGGACCCAGATCAGTCGGGCAAAGCGCCGGCGTAGGAAGGCGAAGGCATCGGCGAGCTGCTCCTCGGTATCGCAGATGTCCCCGGCGAGGATCAGCCAGTCGTCCGGGTGGGCCTGGACCGTGCGCAGGAATTGCCGGTTCGCCCGGTCGCTGAGGTGAAGATCGCTGATCGCCCAGAGGTTCATCGCCACAAATGTGGGGCATGGGCCCGGTGACGGCAATCGCGATCGCCGGGCGGCGGCGCGGGCGCGGCCGAGCGGGCCGCTTCCGCGCGCCCGCAGCCCCGTGCGGTCAAGAGATTTCGGCTTCACAGCCCTATTGGTCGCCGGTAGTCTCGCCGCGCCCGGCTCACCGCCAAGTACGGTCGAAGTTGAATGCGCCTGCTCAGGCTCCTAGCGCAGGTTTCGTTACTGCGGCTGACGATCGCGATTTTTCTGAGCGTGCTGAGCGGCGTGGCCGCGATGGGCGCGATCATTTGCGTCGTCGAGTCGTTCCGGGGTCGCGGCGTGCTGTGGTGGCAGTTCGCCGGGGTGGCCGCGCTTTCGGTGGCGATCGACCGGTATTCGCGGGTCACGCTGGGGCGGCTGGCGTTGACCTCGACGGTGCGGCTGCGCCGCCGGCTGGTGCGCTCGGTGCTGCACGTGCCGCTGCTCGAACTCGAGCGCATCGGGCCGACCCGGCTGCTCCTCGCCTATACCAGCGATCTGACCAGCGTGTCGTCGGCGGTGCGCAACCTCGCCTCGATCTTCGCCAGCGCCGCCTTTCTGGTGGCGTTGCTCGGCTATATCGGCTGGCTGTCGCCGACCATCATGGCGGTGACGGCGACGCTGTCGCTGGTGTCGATCGCCGGTGCGGTCGGGCTGCGCGCGCTCGAACAGCGCCACCGCCGCTCCGGCCGCGACGCGCGCGACCGCGTGCTGCAGCTCTACCAGCTGCTGCTCGACGGCGTGAAGGAGCTGAAGCTCAACCGCCATCTGGCGCGCCGCGTGCTCGCGGCGTTCGAGGAACGGGTGCGCGAGCAGCGGCAGACCGCCGGGGCGCGGGCGCGCTATTCCGATCTCGTCGGGGTCTGGCTGCAGGCGATGTACTACGTCATCCTGGGTGCGGCGATCTTCGGCCCCTTCGTGACGAGCAGCGAGCTGTCGCCCGGTTTCGGGCTCCTCGCGCTGCTGCGCATCCGACGGCCGCTGCAGACCCTGGTGGTCGACAGCGGCGCCTTCGCGGAAGCCTCGATCGCGCTGCAAAGGATACTCGATCTCGGGCTGACCCTGGCGAAGGAGGAGCGCGACCCCGACCGGCCGGCGACGCTGCCGACGCGCAACTGGCGCAGCCTGCAGCTCCAGGGCCTCGTCTTCCGCTACGAGGAGGAAGCAAAGGAGGGCGGCTTTGCGCTGGGCCCGGTGGACATTGCGCTGGGGCCGGGCGAGATCGTCTTCGTCGCCGGCGGCAACGGCAGCGGCAAGACCACGCTGGTCAAGCTGCTGACCGGGCTCTACGAGCCGACCGCGGGCGCGATCCGGCTGGACGGGGTTCCGATCGACGACCAGAACATGCGCCTCTATCGCAGCAAGTTCGCCGTCGTGTTCGCCGATTTCTGCCTGTTCGACGAGGTCGCCGATCCGCGGTCGGAAGGGCTCGAAGGCGCGACCCGGGAGCTGGCGGCGCGGCTTCGGCTCGACGCCTGGGCCGCCGGCGAGCCCGAGACGGAGGGCGCGGCGCCGGCGCTCTCGTCGGGTGAGCGGCGCCGGCTCGCCCTGCTCGTGGCGTTGCTCGACGACCGGCCGATCCTGGTGTTCGACGAATGGGCCGCCGATCAGGACCCGGCGTACCGCGATCTGTTCTATCGCGAGATTTTGCCGCAGCTGCGCCAGGCCGGAAAGCTCGCTGTCGTGGTGTCGCACGACGAACGGTACTTTCATCTGGGCGACCGGGTGCTCTGGCTCGAACGCGGCGAACCCCCGATCTGGCGACCGCCGGCGTCGTTCGACCTCGGGCCCGGTTCGCAGCCGGTCGCCGTCCGCCGCGGGCGGGCGGCAGTGCGGCCCTAGGCGCGCCGTGTCGGCACGCCGAATGCAACCTTTTCCCGCGGCGTGCCGTAACAGGGACGGTCGAGGGGTTTGCGGTTTCTTAGCGATTCGCCAACAAGCTGAACGACCGGTTAACATCGGCTCGGCCGCCTGGACGGGATGTGAAATCGTGATAGATTGCCTCCACGCGCATGCCAGCTGCCCCGCGAGGCCGCCGCGCGCGTACCGGATTCCGGCGGAAGTGGTCGCATCTCGCTCGGTGGCGGGCGCGCCCGGCAATGCCGATGCGTTGGCGCCGTTTCGGGGCTGAGATCGGCAGACGGCAAAAGGTCGAGAAACGCGCGCTATGTCATCTTCGCCCCGTGCCTTCACCGAGAACCCGCTCTACCGCGCGGCGGCGGCTTCCGGTCGACGAGGCGGCGCGGCGCGGCGGCTCAAGGGGCAGGTCGGCATGCCCGGCGCGGTGATCAAGATCGCGCCCCGCGGCAACCCGGTTTCGGCGCCGCTGTCGCTGGCCCAGGAAGGGCTGTGGCTGTTCCAGCAGCTGTTTCCCGACAATGCGGTGCTCAACACCTTCCGCACGCTGCGCACGCAGCGGCCGCTCGACCTTGCAACGCTGGAGATGGCGCTGACCGAGGTAGTGCGGCGGCACGACATCCTGCGCACCAATTTCCGCCTCGTCGACGGGACGCCGACCCAGGTGGTCCGCCCGCCGGAGCCGGTGACGGTGGGGATGCTCGACCTGACCGAGCTGCCGCCGGCCGAGCGCAGGGACGCGCTGGTGACGTGGCTGCGGCAGCGCACCAGCGAGCCGTTCGACCTCGCTGGGGACGCGCTGTTCCGCGCCGACCTCGTGCGGATGAGCGAACGGGAGCACGTGGTGCTGTTCAACCTGCACCACATCATCTGCGACGGCTGGTCGCTCGGCGTCCTGGTGCGGGAGACGACGACGCTCTATGACGCGATCAGCCGCGGCAAGCGCTATCCGCTCGCCGAGCTGCCGCTGCAATACGGCGATTACGCGCTGTGGCAGCGCTCGACGCTGCAAAGCGAGGCGGTCGAGCGGCAGCTCGCCTATTGGCGGTCGCGCCTCGCCGGCGCGCCGCGCACCACGGCGCTGCCGTCCGACCGGCCGCGTCCCGCCGAGCGCTCGTTCCGCGGCGCGCAGAAGAACGTCGCGCTCGACGGTGCGCTGGTCGCCCGGCTGCGTTCGCTGTGCCAGCGCGAACAGACGACGCTGTTCATGGTGATGATCGCCGCGCTGGCGACGCTGTTTCACCGCTATTCGGGCGAGACCGACATCGTCATCGGCACGCCGGTGGCAAATCGCGGGCTGCGCGAGATCGAGCCGCTGATCGGGCTGTTCATGAACGCCGTGGCGTTCCGCTTCGATCTGTCCGGCGAGCCGCGGTTCAACGACTTCCTCGCCCGCGTGCGCGCCGATGCGATCGAGGTGTTCAACAACCAGGACGTGCCGTTCGAGAAGGTGCTGGCGGCGCTCGGCATCGGCCGCGAGAAGAACCAGTCGCCGCTGTTCCAGGTGATGTTCGTGATGCAGCCGCCGCGCGCCGCCTCGGTGTTCGCCGAGCTCGGCATCGACGGCGCGATGCTGACGCCGCGCGGCTCGAAGTTCGACGTGACGCTGGCGCTGTGGGAGGCCGAGGACGGCGAGGTCAGCGGCACGCTCGAATACGCCACCGACCTGTTCGAGCCCGCGACGATCGATCGCCTGTTCGGCCATTTCGTCGCGCTGCTCGAAGCCGTCGCCGCGGACCCGCGCCAGCCGATCGCGGCGTTGCCGATGCTCGGCGAGGCCGAGCGCCACCAGGCGATCGCGGGTTGGAACGGCACCGACGCCGGCTATCCCGAGCGTGCGGTGCACGAGCTTGTCGCCGACCAGGCGGCGCGCACGCCGGACGCCGTCGCGCTGATCTGCGAGGACCGCCGCATCTCGTACCGCGAGCTCGACGAGCGCGCCAACCGGCTCGCCTGGCACCTGCGCGCGCAGGGCGTCGGGCCGGAGACGATCGTCGGGCTCTGCCTGCAGCGCTCGCCGGCGCAGATCGTCGCGCAGCTCGCGATCCTCAAGGCCGGCGGCGCCTACCTGCCGCTCGACCCGAGCCATCCGACGGAGCGTCTCGGATACATCATCGACGACGCACAGCCTCGCGTCGTCGTCACCGACGGCCGCGCCGCCGCGGCGTTGCCCGCGTCGAAGGCGCCGCCGGTCGATCTCGACCGCGACGCGGCGGCGATCGCCGCACGCCCGGCGACCGCGCCGCCGGCGACGACGCATCCCGACAACATCGCCTACGTGCTCTACACCTCGGGCTCGACCGGTCGGCCGAAGGGGGTGCTGGGCACCCACCGGGCGATCGTCAACCGGCTGCATTGGGACCCGTCGGGGCCGGACGGCGCCGAGGTCTACGCCCACAAGACGACGCCCGGCTTCATCGATTCGCTGTGGGAAATCTTCATGCCGCTGATCCGCGGCCAGTCGACGGTCGTGGTCCCCGAGGAGGTGGCTTGCGACCCGTCGCGCTTTGTCGCGCTCCTGGCGCGCGAGGGCGCGACGCGGATCGTGCTGGTGCCGTCGTTGCTGCGCAGCATCCTCGACAGCCCGATCGACCTGGCCCAAAGCCTGCCGCAACTGCGCCACTGGGCGTCGAGCGGCGAGGCGCTGCCGGCGGCGCTGGCGGCCGACTTCAAGGCGCGGTTGCCGCAGGCCGAGCTCTTCAACATCTACGGCACGTCGGAATTCTGGGACGCCACCGCGTCTGCGGCGAGCGGGCGCGAGCGCGGCTGCGGCATGTCGATCGGCCTGCCGATCGCCAATATGCGCGCCTTCGTGCTCAACGCCGACCTCGAGCCGGTGCCGGTCAACGTCGCCGGCGAGCTGTTCATCGGCGGCGCCGGCCTGGCGCGCGGCTATCTCGGCCGCCCGGGTCTGACCGCCGAGCGGTTTCTGCCGAGCCCCTTTGGCGAGGGCGAGCGGCTCTACCGCACCGGCGACATCGTCCGGCGCGCGCCCGACGGCTCGCTCGAATTTCTCGGGCGGCGCGACCACCAGGTGAAGCTCAACGGCCATCGCATCGAGCTGGCCGAGGTCGAGCTGGCGCTCGCCGCGCACCCGCAAGTGCGGTCCGCGACAGTGCAGCTGCGCCACGACCTGCCGAGCGGCGAACCCGGCCTTGTCGCCTATATCGGCGGCGCGGCGGTGAGCGACGCGGCGCTGCGCGATCACCTGCGGTTGAAGCTGCCGCAGCACATGATCCCGGCGAGCTTCGTCGTGCTGCCGGAGCTGCCGCTCACGCCGAGCGGCAAGATCGATCGCCAGGCGCTGCCCGCCCCGGAGCCGAAACAGGCGCCGGCGCGCCTCCATGTCGCGCCGCGTTCGGAGACCGAGAAGCTGCTCGCCGCGATCTGGGCCGAAGCGCTCGGCGCCGACAATGTCGGCGTCGACGACAATTTCTTCGAGCTGGGCGGCGGCTCTTTGCTGCTCGTGCGCATCCAGGGCAAGATCGCCCAGCGCCTCGGCCGCGACGTTCCGCTGGTGGTGCTGTTCCGGTTTCCGACGATCCGCGCGCTATCGGCCTATCTGGTCGAGGGGCAGCGCGACGACATCCTGCTCGGCTCGACGAAACGCGGCGAGGCCAGGCGGGCATTTCTGGCGCGGCGCGCGCGGATCGGCGCGCGCCCCGGTGTGTGAGGCGAGTGTGGACCAGATCGATACGAGCGGCTCGGCATCCCGCGTAGCCATCGTCGGGATGGCGATCCGCTGTCCCGGCGCGACGAATGTCGGCGAGTTCTGGTCCAATCTGAGGAACGGCGTCGAGTCCGTCCGCTTCTTCAGCGACGAGGAGCTGCGCGCCGCCGGGGTTTCCGACGCGCTCTTGAAGCTGCCGACCTTCGTCAAGGCGGCGGCGCCGCTCGAGGGCCTCGATCTGTTCGACGCCGAATACTTCAAGTACAGCGCGCGCGAGGCCGAGTTCATCGATCCGCAGCAGCGCGTCTTCCTCGAGGTCGCGGTCGAGGCGCTGGAGACCGCGGGCATCGATCCGGTGCGGTTTGCCGGGTCGATCGGCGTCTTCGCCGGCGAAGGCCAGACGCTCTACGGCTATCGGATCCTGCCGAACCGCGGCGTCATCGGCATCGACCGGCAGATGGCGGTGATCGGCAACGACAAGGACTATCTCGCGACGCGCGCTTCCTACAAGCTGGGGCTGCGCGGGCCGAGCGTCACGGTGCAGTGCGCCTGCTCGACCTCGACGGTCGGCGTGCATCTCGCGATCCAGAGCCTGTTGTCGCGCGAGTCCGACGTGGTGCTCGCCGGCGGCGTCTCGGTGTCGTGGCTGCGCGGCCGCGGCGGCTACCACTTCGTCGAGGGCGGCATTCTGTCGCGCGACGGGCACACCCGCACCTTCGATGCCAATGCGAGCGGCACGGTGTTCGCCGACGGCGTCGCGCTGGTCGTGCTGAAGCGCCTCGAGGATGCGCTCGCCGACGGCGACGACATTCAGGCGGTGATCCTCGGCACCGCGGTCAACAACGACGGCGCCACCAAGCTGAGCTACACCGCGCCGAGCGTCGACGGGCAGTGCGGCGTGGTCGCCGAGGCGCTCGCGGTGTCCGGCATCTCGGCCGACACGATCGGCTATGTCGAGGCGCACGGCACCGGCACCGCGCTCGGTGACCCGATCGAGGTCGAGGCGCTGCAGCGCGTGTTCCGCACCGCGACCGAGCGCAAGCAGTATTGCGGCATCGGTTCGCTCAAGTCGAACATGGGCCACCTCAACACGATCTCCGGCCTCGCCGGCATGATCAAGGCGGCGCTCTGCGTCAAGCACGGGGAAATCCCGCCGAGCCTGCACTTCGAGAACCCGAACCCGAAGATCGACTTCGACAACTCGCCGTTCTACGTGCCGACCGAGTTGATGCCGTGGCGCGAGCCGGGGCCGCGCCGGGCCTGCATCAGCGCCTTCGGCATCGGTGGCACCAATACCGAAGTCATCATCGAAGAGCCGCCGCCGGTCGTCTCCGGCACGACCCAGAAAAGCGTCCACGTCGCGCTCGTCTCGGCGAAGACGCCGAGCGCCCTCGACAGCGCCTGCGCGCGGTTGGCGGAGCACCTGCGCGCGCATCCCGACGAGGATATCGCCGACATCTGCCACACCCTGGCGAGCGGGCGGACGCTGCACGCGCACGCCCGCGCCGTCGTCTGCGGCACGCTGGAGGAGGCGACGGCGGCGCTCGAAAGCGGCGATCCGGCCGCGGTCGTCGGCGGCATGCGTGGCGCCGCGGGGCAGCCGGTCGCCTTCCTGTTCCCGGGCCAGGGCTCGCAGCACATCTTCATGGGCGGCGAGCTGTATCGCGAAGAGCCGGTGTTCCGGCGCGAGCTCGACCGCTGCGCCGAGCTCCTGACCGAGCACCTCGGGCGCGATCTGCGCGAGCTGCTGTTTCCGGCGCCGGAGCATGAAGACGAGGCGCAGGAGGTGCTGCGCAGCACGCAATACGCGCAGCCCGCGATCTTCGCGGTCTCCTATGCCGCGGCGAAGCTGTGGATGAGCCTCGGCATCCGCCCGTCGGTGCTGCTCGGCCATAGCGTCGGGGAACTGGCCGCCGCCTGCATAGCCGAGGTGCTCTCGCTCGAAGACGCGCTGCGCGCGGTCGCGGCGCGCGGGCGGTTGATGCAGAGCATGCCGGGCGGCTCGATGCTGGCGGTGATGTCGCCGGCGGCGCAGGTCGAGCCGCTGCTGCTCCCGTCGCTGTCGATCGCCGCGATCAACACGCCCTCGGCCTGCGTCGCCTCGGGGCCGAGCGAGGACATCGCCGCGCTCGAACGCGCGCTCGCCGCGAACGGCTTGTCTTCGACCCCGTTGCACACCTCGCACGCGTTCCACTCGTCGATGATGGACCCGGCGGTCGAGGCGTTCGCCGAGGTCATGCGCTCGATCGAGCTGAAGCCGCCGCAGATCGCCTACGTCTCGAACGTCACCGGCGAGTGGATCACCGACGAGGAGGCGACCGACCCGGAATACTGGGGCCGCCATATTCGCGCCGCGGTGCTGTTCTACAAGGGGCTGACGACGATCCAGGACCAGGTCGCGACGGTGTTCGTCGAGACCGGTCCGGGGCGGGCGCTCAGCACGCTGGTGCGGCCGCTGCTCGGCGCAGGGGCCGGGCCGGTGCTGTCGTCGCTGGCGCACCCCTCGGCGCGCGGCAGCGGCGAGGCGCGGGCCTTCCTGCGCAGCGCCGCCGAGCTGTGGCTCGCCGGGGCGCCGGTCGATTGGAGCCGCCGTTACCAGGGCGAGCGCCGGCTGAAGCGGCCGCTGCCGACCTACCCGTTCGAACGGCAGCGCTATTGGCTGACCGATCAGGAGCCGCCGCCGCGTCCCGCCTTCGCGCCGGGCGCGCGCCGGCCGGGTGCGCCTCCGCCAGCCGCGCCGGCGCAGCCGGCGCCCGAATACCTGATGGAATCGGTGACCTGGAAGCGCCTGCGCACGATGCGGCCGCTGGGCGGCGAGAGCGCGCCGCAGCGCTGGCTGATCTTCGTCGGCAAGGACGCGGTCGAGGAAGGCGTCGCCGAGGCGCTGCGCGCCGGCGGGGCGACGGTCACGGTGGTGCGCAAGGGCGGCGCCTTCGCGCAGACCGGCGAATTCGTCTTCAGCGCCGACCCGAACAGCGAAGCCGACATGGACGCGGTCTGCAAGCCCTCGGTCGCCGGGCTCGCCGAGGACGAGCGGCTGCGGGTCGTCTATTTCTGCGCCGCCGGGCGCGGCCGGGGCGAGGCATCGGCCGCGGCGCGCTACCGGCGCGAGGTCGACGACAAGATCAATGCGCCGATCGTTTTGATCCGCACGCTGATGCGCCATGCCAACGCCAAGAATGTCGCGCTTACCGTGGTGACGCGCGAGGGCCAGGAGGTGATCGGCACCGAGGCGCTCGACCCGATGATGGCGCTGCCGGTCGGCCCGTGCCTGGCGGCAATGCACGAATATCCCGGCTTCCGCGCCCGCATCGTCGACATCCCTGCCAAGGGCGCCACCGCGGCGGCGCTGGCAGCCGAACTCGACGACCGCGGCGAGCCCAATGCCGGGCCGGGCGTCGTCAGCGCCTATCGCGGCAACAGCCGGTGGGTCCGCGGCCTCGACCCGATCCCGCCGGCGCAGATGCGCGCGCCGCAGCCGGTGCTGCGCGAGAACGGCGTCTACCTGATCACCGGCGGTCTCGGCGGTCTCGGTCTGGCGATCGGCCGCCATCTCGCGGCGCGGCGCCAGGCCAACCTGGTGCTGCTCAGCCGCACCCCGATGCCCGAGCGCGACGAATGGAGCCGCATCCAGGCGCTCGCCGAGGACGGCGACCGGATGGTGCGCATGATCCGCGGCATCGAACGGATCGAGGCGGCCGGCGGACAGGTGATGGTCGGCGCCGCCGATGCCGGCGATTTCGACCAGATGCAGGAGGTGGTGCGCGCCGCCGTCGAGCGCTTCGGCGACATCCACGGCGTGATCCATGCCGCGGGTGTTTCCGGCAGCACGCCGATCGGTCTCAAGACGCCCGACGAGATCGACGTCGTGCTGCGCTCCAAGATCCTCGGCCTCGAAGTGCTCGAACGCGTCTTTGCCGAGCGCGACCTCGACTTTATCGCGCTGTTCTCCTCGACGAGCGCGCTGTGGGGCCGCGTCGGGCAGGTCGACTACAGCGCCGCCAACGCCTATCTCGACGCCTATGCGACCGCCCGCTGGGGACGCGCGCGCTGGCCGGTGGTCTCGGTCAACTGGGACAACTGGCGCGAGGTCGGGATGGCGGTCGACACGCTGCGCGCCGCGCCCGGCCAGGCAAAGCCGCGCCAGCTCAAGGTCGGCCTCAGCACCGTCCAGGGCATCCGCGCCTTCGGCCAGGCGCTGGCCGCGCGCCAGCCGCAGGTCGTGGCGCGCGCCGCGCCGGCGCCGCGGCCGCAGGCGGGGCCGGCAGGCGCCCGCGGAGCGGCGCGGCCGGGGGCGCCCCGCCCCGGTGCGGCTGCCGGGCCGGGTCCGCGCGCGGCGCCGCCCAAGGCGAAGCCGAAGGGCTATCCGCGGCCGGCGCTCTCGACGCCGTTCCGCGAGCCGAGCACGCCGCTTGAAACCGCGCTCGCCGGGCTGTGGACCGAGCTCCTGATGATCTCGCCGATCGGCGTCGACGACAATTTCTTCGAGCTCGGCGGCCATTCGCTGCTGGCGCTCCAGCTGCTGCCGCGAATTCGCGAACAGTTCCAGATTGCGCTCGAACCCCGCGACCTGTTTGGCAACCCGACGCTGGCGAAGCTGGCGGCGCATATCGAGGAGAAGCAGGGCTCGACGGCACCGGCGCTGGCCCCGGCTGGCTGAGGCCGGGGCGGGTCGCCGCCCAGGGGCCATCTGCCCAGGGGCCATCTGCCCAGGGGCCATCTCGGGCCATCGCGGGGTCCGACCGGCTGCGAGGCGCGACCCAGGGGGCTCGCGCGATAGGGAGGGGGGACGTGAAGGCGACAGCGCCCGGCAAGCAGCCCAGCACCGCGCCGCCCGAACCCGGCGCCGCACCGCTGCGCAACTGGATGGACCGGCGGCTCGATTTCGCGCAGGCCGCGCCGTTGCGCCGGTCCTATGTCGTCGCCTCGTCCTATCGCTGCGGCAGCACGTTCCTGTGCTCCGAGCTGTGGCGGACGGGGGTGCTCGGCGCGCCCGCCGAATACATGAACATCGGCGACGGCCGTCGACTGCGCGACCTGATGGCGAACCGGCTCGACGCGGTGTCGCCCGAAGATTACGTGGCGAAGCTGCTCGCCTGCCGCACCTCGCGCAACGGCGTGTTCGGCATGAAGGTGCATTTCCACCATTTCGAGCCGGCGCTCGCCTGGTGTCCGTCGCTGCTCGAGCGGCTCGCGCCGCTGACCTATATCTACCTCAATCGGCGCGACAAGGTCGCCCAGGCCGTGTCGATGGCCAAGGCGATGCAGAACGGCGTGTGGACGTCGATGGATCCCGCGCCGGCGGTGACCCTGCGCTACGATGAGGAACTTATCGTCAAGTGCCTGGAAGAACTGCAGCAGCAGCGGCTCGGCTGGCTCCGCTGGTTCGAGATCAACAACATCACGCCGTTCGTCATCAATTACGAGGACTTTTTGAGCGACAGGCCGTTGATCGTCCGGCGCATCGTCGAGCTGCTCGACGCCGAGGGCGACGAGCCGGAGCCGGTCGGGCTGCCGCCGCCCTACCCGCAGGGCGATGGGATCAACGCCGAGTGGACGAGCCGCTTCCGGGCGGCCGCCGAGCAGCGGGCGCGCGATCGGCGCGAGGAGACATCGCCGGCGGCCGGGTGGGAAGCATGTTTTTCGGTAGCCGATCTCTAGCTCGCGGCGGCGCTTGGCACGGCGAGGGCGCGCCCCAGGAAAATCTTTGCTGCATTGCACGAAACGGGCAAACTGCCGAACCGCAGCTCTCAGCAACCCGCCAGTAATTTGGAAAAGTAGTTGTCGATGGTTCAGCGTTTGTCGGCGCACCTCCGCCGTCTCGAGGCCGAGGCGATCCACATCATGCGCGAGGCGGCGGCTGAATTCCGCAGACCGGTCCTGCTCTATTCGATCGGCAAGGATTCGAGCGTCCTCCTGCACCTCGCGGTAAAGGCGTTTCATCCCGCCAAGCTGCCGTTTCCGCTGCTGCACGTCGACACCACCTGGAAATTCCGCGAGATGATCGCGTTCCGCGACGCGACCGCGACGCGCCTCGGGGTCGAGTTGATCGTCCACACCAACCAGGAGGGGCTGGCGCGCGGCATCAACCCGATCGATTCGGGTTCCTCGCTGCACACCCAGGTGATGAAGACCGAGGCGCTGAAGCAGGCGCTCGACAAATTCGCGTTCGACGCGGCGATCGGCGGCGCGCGCCGCGACGAGGAGAAGAGCAGGGCCAAGGAACGGATCTTCTCGTTTCGCGGTCCCGGCCATAGCTGGGAGCCCCGCCATCAGCGCCCCGAGCTGTGGCACCTGTTCAACACCCGGCTGCGCCCCGGCGAGTCGATGCGCGTGTTCCCGCTGTCGAACTGGACCGAGCTCGACGTGTGGCAATACATCGTCGCCGAGGGCATCGAGGTCGTGCCGCTCTATTTCGCCAAGGACCGCCCGGTCGTGCAGCGCGACGGGGTGTGGATCATGGTCGACGACGGACGGCTGCCGCTCGCCCCGGACGAGGCCCCGCAGCAGCGCCGCGTGCGCTTCCGCACGCTGGGCTGCTACCCGCTCAGCGGCGCGATCGAATCGAGCGCGGCGAGCGCCACCGAGATCGTCGCCGAGCTGCAGGCCTCGCGGCAGTCGGAGCGCCAGGGGCGGCTGATCGACAGCGACGACGAGGCGTCGATGGAGCGCAAGAAGCGCGAGGGGTATTTCTGATGGCGGCAAAGCCGCGCGCGACGCCGGCCGACAAGACGATGCTGCGGTTCATGACCTGCGGCTCGGTCGATGACGGCAAGTCGACGCTGATCGGCCGGCTGCTGTACGACGCCAATGCGGTGCCGACCGATCAGCTTGCCGCGCTCGAGCGCGATTCGCGGCGCTTCGGCACCACCGGCGGCGATATCGACCTGTCGCTGCTGCTCGACGGGCTCGAGGACGAGCGGCAGCAGCGCATCACCATCGATGTCGCCTACCGCTTCTTCTCGACCGCCCGCCGTTCGTTCGTCATCGCCGACACGCCCGGCCACGAGCAGTACACGCGCAACATGGCGACCGGCGCCTCGACCGCCGATCTGGCGCTGATCCTTGTCGACGCGCGCAAGGGCATCCTCGCCCAGACGCGCCGGCATTCGCTGATCTGCTCGCTGCTCGGCATCCGCCACATCGTGCTCGTCGTCAACAAGCTCGACCTGCTCGACTTCAGCGAAGCGGCGTTTGACGCGATCGCCGACGAGTACCGCCCGTTCGCCGCCGATCTCGGTTTCGCCTCGCTGCTCGCGATCCCGATCTCGGCGCGGTTCGGCGACAATGTCGGGGCGCGCTCGCCGCGCACGCCGTGGTATGCCGGCCCGCCGCTCCTCGAATATCTCGAGAGCGTCGAGGTCGCGGCGCCGGCGGACCAGGCCGGCTTCCGCTTCCCGGTGCAATGGATCAGCCGGCCGCATGCCGATTTCCGCGGCGCCGCCGGGACCGTCGTCGCCGGCACGGTGGCGCCGGGCGATCCTATCGTCGTCATGGGCTCCGGCATCGAGACCCGCGTCAAGGAGGTCGTCACCTTCGACGGGCCGGCCGCGCGCGCCGAGACCGGCGATGCGGTGACCCTGACCTTCACCGACGAGATCGACGCGACCCGCGGCGACCTGCTGGTCGGGGCGCAGGCGCGCGCCGAGTTCGCCGACCAGTTCGCCGCGCATGTCGTATGGATGAAGGAGGAGCCGCTCGTCCCCGGCCGCTCCTATTGGCTCAAGCTCGGCACGCGGCTGGTGCCGGCGACGGTGACCGCGCTCAAGCACCGGGTCGACGTCAACAACGCCGCGCATGTCGCGGCGCGTGCGTTGGCGCTCAACGAGATCGGCTTCTGCAACGTCTCGACGGCGCGGCCGATCGCGTTCGACCCGTATACCGTCAACCGCGACACTGGCGGCTTCATCCTGATCGACCGGTTCACCAACGAGACCGCCGGCGCGGGCATGATCTCGTTCGCGCTGCGCCGCGCCAGCAACATTCACCGCCAGGCGCTGACCGTGAGCCCCGAGGAGCGCGCCGCGCTCAAGCACCAGCACGCCGCGGTGGTCTGGTTCACCGGGCTTTCGGGCTCGGGCAAATCGACGATCGCCAACCGGCTCGAACAGAAGCTGCTGGCATTGGGCGCGCATTCGATGCTGCTCGACGGCGACAACATCCGCCACGGCCTCAACCGCGACCTCGGCTTCACCGATACCGACCGGGTCGAGAACATCCGGCGGCTCGGCGAGGTCGCCAAGCTGATGGCCGATGCCGGGCTCATCGTGGTCTGCGCCTTCATCTCGCCGTTCCGCGCCGACCGCCAAATGGCGCGCGAGATCGCCGCGCCGCACCCGTTCGTCGAGGTGTTCGTCGACACGCCGCTCGAGGAATGCGTGCGGCGCGACCCCAAGGGCCTCTACGCCAAGGCGATGGCGGGCGGCATCCCCAATTTCACCGGCATCGATTCGCCCTACGAGGCGCCGCTCGACCCGGAGCTACGCCTGCCGACCGCGGGCCAGACCGCCGACGCGCTCGCCGAGCAGCTGATCGCGGCGCTGCGCCAGCGCGACATCCTCGGCTGAGCGCGGCCGCGC
>DATJOB010000166.1:0-23240 GCA_035507475.1 Allostellaceae bacterium
AGCGGATCTCGACGCCGTCGCGCCGTGCCAGGTCGCGCGCGGCCGGATTGGCGCGCACGTTGAAGCCGATGATCACCGCGCCGGTCGCCTTGGCGAGGATCACGTCGCTCTCGTTGATCCCGCCGACGCCCGAATGGAGGACGCGCATCGCGACCTCGTCGGTCGACAATTTTTCGAGCGAGCCGCCGATCGCCTCGACCGAGCCCTGCACGTCGCCCTTGATGACGATCGGCAGCTCCTTGGCTGTCCCCGCGGAGATCTGCGAGAACATCTCCTCGAGCGTGCCGCGTCCGGAGACCGCGGCGGACTTCTCGCGGCGCAGCCGGTCGCGGTATTCGGCGATCTCGCGCGCCCGGCTCTCGCTGTCGACGACGACGAAGTCGTCGCCCGCCTGCGGCGTGCCGTTGAGCCCCAGCACCTCGACCGGGCTGGACGGGCCGGCCTCGCGGAGGTTCTGCCCGCGGTCGTCGACCAGCGCGCGCACCCGCCCCCAGACGCTGCCGGCGACGAAGATATCGCCGATCCTGGCGGTGCCGCGCTGGATCAGCACGGTGGCGATCGCGCCGCGGCCGCGTTCGAGCTGCGCTTCGAGCACGACGCCCTCGGCCGGCCGGTTCGGGTTGGCCTTGAGGTCGAGCAGCTCGGCCTGCAGCTGGATCGCCTCTTCGAGCTTGTCGAGATTGGTCTTCTTGAGCGCGGATACCTCGACGTCGAGCACCTCGCCGCCAAGCTCCTCGACGACCAGCTCGTGCTGCAGCAGTTCCTGCCGCACGCGCTCCGGCTTCGCCTCGGGCCGGTCGATCTTGTTGATCGCGACAATGATCGGCACCGCTGCCGCCTTCGCGTGGCGGATCGCCTCGACGGTCTGCTCCATGATCCCGTCATCGGCGGCGACCACCAGCACGACGATGTCGGTGACGTTGGCGCCGCGCGCGCGCATCGCGGTGAAGGCCTGGTGGCCCGGCGTGTCGATGAAGGTGATCTGCTTGCCGCTCTTCGGCGTCACGCGATAGGCGCCGATATGCTGGGTGATGCCGCCGGCCTCGCCGGCCGCAACATCGGTCTCGCGCAGCGCGTCGAGCAGCGATGTCTTGCCGTGGTCGACATGGCCCATCACGGTGACGACCGGGGCGCGCGGCTCGAGTTCTTCGGCGGCGTCGGCCTCGCCGCGCAGCCCGATCTCGACGTCGGACGCGGCGACGCGGCGCAGCCGGTGGCCGAATTCGGAGACCACGAGCTCCGCGGTATCGGCGTCGATCACCTGATTGACCGTGGCCATGACGCCCATGCGCATCAGCGACTTGACCACGTCGACGCCGCGCTCCGCCATGCGGTTGGCGAGCTCCTGTACGGTGATCGTCTCGGGGACGACGACCTCGCGCACCACCTTGTGCTGGTCGCCGCCGCCATGGATGCGCATGCGCTCACGTTCGCGGGCGCGCCGCACCGAAGCGAGGCTGCGCATCCGCTCGCCCTCGTCGTCCGAGAGCGCGCGGGTGACGGTGAGCTTGCCGGTGCGACGGCGCTGTTCGTCGCGCCGCACCGGGGTGGCCGGGCGCCGCGCGTCCGGACGGCCGCGCCGGAAGGCCGCGCCGGCGTCTTCCTCCTCCTCGGCGGGCATCGCCACCTTGCCGGCGGCGGCGAGCGCCGCGACCTTGGCGGCCGCCGCCTTGCCGGCCCGCTCGGCGACCTCGCGCCGCGATTCCTCCTCCTTGCGCCGCGCCTCCTCCTCGGCGGAGCGCTGCCGCGCCTCTTCCTCGGCGCGCTTCTTGGCGGCTTCCTCTTCGACCTTGCGGCGCGCCTCCTCCTCGGCGTGCAGCCGCGCCTCTTGGGCCGCGCGCTCGGCTTCCTCGCGTTGCCGGTCGGCCTCGACGATGGCGGCGCGATAGCGCGCGTCCTCGTCGGCCTTGCGCGCGTCCTGCAGCGCCCGGATGCGGCCGGCGCGTTCGTCGGCGGTCAGCGCGCGCGGCGTCGCGACGATGCGGCGCGGCGCCTCGCCGGGCTCGGGCGCGGCAGCCGGGGCGGACGCCGGCGCCGTCGTCGGCGCACGCGCGACCGCCGGCGCGGCCTCCGCCTTGGCAGGCTCCGGCGCGCCGCCGGGCATGATGATGCGCCGCTTCTGCCTGACCTCGACGGCAACCGTCTTCGAGCGTCCGTGCGAGAAGCTCTGCTTGACCTGCCCGGGTTCGGACGGGCGGTTCAAGCCGAGCGTCCCCGACCGGAGGGTCAGCGAAGGCCGCTTCTGTTCCTGCTCTACGTCACTCATGCGCTCTCGTACCATCCTGCCGCGCCGGCGTCGCCGACGCGAAATCTTCACCGCCGTCCCCGATCGCCGCGCTGCGAAACCCGGCGAGCCGTTCCAGATCGCGCCGCAGCCGTTCGCACAGCCCGCCCGGAGCGATGGCGACGAACCCGGCGGCTTCCCGGCCGAACGCGGCGCCCAACTCATCCGCCCCGAGCAGCGCCGCGGAGGCGATGCCCGACGCGGCCGCGACAAGACGGCGCCGCCCGGCCGGCGCGCCGTCACGCGCGAACAGCAACAGAGCGGCGTTGCCGCGGCGCACCGCTTCGCCCACCCGCTCGAACCCGGCGACCGCCAGCCCGGCCCGGCGTGCCAGACCGAGCGTCTCGCGGCAGCGCCGCACCAGCAGGGTCTCGACGCGATCGGCCAAGTCCGGCGGCACGCTCACCGGGCGCCGCGCGGCGCGTGCGAAGAGCCGTTTCGTCGCCGCCCGCTCCACTATATCGCGGCGCGGCACCAACCACAAACCCCGACCGGGCAGCCGCGCATCGACATCGGCGACGACGTCGCCTGCCGGCCCGACCACGAAGCGCAGCAATCCGTCGCGCTCACGGGTCTCGCCGGTGACGATGCAGCGGCGCTGAGGCGCGTCTTCGGGCGCGGCCGATGCGAGGCGAGGGGCGGCGGCCGTCGCGTCTACTCCTGGTCGGCGGCGGTGGCGTCTTCGTCGGCGAACCAGCCGAGCTGTCGCCGCGTCGCCATGATCATCGCGTTGGCGTCGTCGAGTTCGAGGTTGACCCCGCCCTTGTCGGAGGCCGCCAGGATCTCGAGCAGCTCGTCGCCCGCCAGGTCGGCGAAATCGTCGAGCGTCTTGATGCCCTTCTCGCCGAGCGTCACCACCATGCCGGGGGTGAGCCCGTCGAGCGTCGCCAGGTCGTCGGCGACGCCGAGCTCGCGCGAGCGCGCCGCATACTCCTCGTCGCGCCGCTCCAGCGCGGTGCGGGCGCGCGCCTGTAGCTCGGCCGCGATCTCGGCGTCGAAGCCCTCGATCTCGGCCAGGTCGGAGGTCGCCACATAGGCGACTTCCTCGAGCGTGCCGAAGCCCTCGGTCACCAGCAGGTGGGCGATGACGTCGTCGATGTCGAGCGCGTCGATGAAGAGCTGGGTGCGGGTGCGGAACTCCTCGGTGCGGCGCTCGCTCTCCTCGGCCTCGGTCAGGATATCGATGTCCCAGCCGGTAAGCTGCGAGGCGAGGCGCACGTTCTGCCCGCGCCGTCCGATCGCCAGGCTCAGCTGGTCGTCCGGTACGATCACCTCGATCCGCCGCTGCTCCTCGTCCATCACCACCTTGGTGACCTCGGCCGGGGCGAGCGCATTGACGACGAAGGTCGCCGGGTCGTTCGACCACGGAATGATGTCGATCTTCTCGCCCTGCAGCTCGCCGACCACCGCCTGCACCCGGCTGCCGCGCATGCCGACGCAGGCGCCGACCGGGTCGATGCCGCTGTCGCGCGAGATCACCGCGATCTTGGCGCGGCTGCCGGGATCGCGCGCCACCGCCTTGATCTCGATGATGCCGTCATAGATCTCCGGCACCTCCTGGGCGAACAGCTTGGCCATGTATTGCGGGTGGGTGCGCGACAGGAAGATCTGCGGCCCGCGCGGCTCCTGGCGCACGTCGTAGATATAGGCGCGCACCCGCTCGCCCTGGCGGAAGCTCTCGCGCGGCAGCAGCTCGTCGCGCCGCAGCATCGCCTCGGCGCGGCCGAGATCGACCACGACGTTGCCGAACTCGACGCGCTTGACGAGGCCGTTGACGATCTCGCCGACGCGGTCCTTGAACTCGTTGAACTGCCGCTGCCGTTCGGCGTCGCGCACCTTCTGGACGATCACCTGCTTCGCGGTCTGCGCGGCGATCCGGCCGAAATCGATGGGCGGCAGCGGATCGGTGATGAAATCGCCGATCTCGGCCTCGGCGTTGAGCCGCTTCGCCTGGGCGAGCGGGATATGGGTCGCTTCGTTCTCGACCGTCTCGACGACCTCGCGGAAGCGCAGCAGGCGGATCTCGCCGTTGCGGCGATCGATCTCGGCGCGGATGTCGTATTCCTGGCCGTATTTGGAGCGCCCGGCCTTTTGGATCGCCTGCTCCATCGCCTCGAGCACTTCTTCCTTGTCGATGCCCTTGTCGCGGGCGACGGTGTCGGCGACCTGGAGGAGTTCGGGGCGGGCGTAGGTGAGGGTGGTTTCCATCGTTGCGTGGCCTCAATGCAGCGGCTTGCCGCGGGCGAGAAGATCGGCGGTGATGACGAGGCGGGCCTTGCCGATCGCGGCGAGCGGTAGGCGAACCTCGCCGGCCTCGCCGTGCAGCCGGACCGCCGCGTCGTCGCGGCCGAGGATGCGGCCGCGAAAGCGCTTGCGTCCGTCCTGCGGCTCGACCAGCTCGATCTTGGCCTCGCATCCGGCAAAGCGGTCGTAATCCTCCGGTCGGGTGAGCGGCCGGTCGAGGCCGGGCGAGCTGACCTCGAGCATATAGGCGCCGGCGATCGGGTCGGCGATGTCGAGCAGCGCCGAGACCGAGCGGCTGATCTCGCTGCAGTCGTCGACCGTCATCGGCGCGTCGTCAAACCGCTCGGCCATGATCTGCAGGGTGGCGCGGCGGGCGCCGAGAAAGGCGACGCGCACGAGGCGATAGCCCATTGCCTCGAGCGACGGCTCGATCAGCGGGACGATGTCCTCCGCGGTGCTCGGCAAAAATCGCGTCCTTCGGCAGCCTGGCCGGCAAATAAAAAGTGGGCCGCCGGCCCACTCGGTAACGCTTCGGTTATGGGACTTTATTGAGCCACATATATAGGCATCGAGCGGCTTCTGGCAAGGGCATTTGCCCCGGGCGCCCGCGCTCGCCGACGCCCGCGGCGGCTAGCGAGAGCCGCAGGTTTCGCCGGCCGCGGGGACAAAGCTGTAATGGCTGCCGCACAGCGCTTCGCACTCCTGCGGGCTGAGCCGGCAGCTTGCCAGCTCGGCGTCCTTGATCGCGATGCACTGGCAGAGCCCGGCGCCCAGGCTGGTGCGCTCGACCAGCGCGGCGAGCTCGGCTTGGGTCAGTGGGCGGACCGCGCTCGGGGCCTGATTGGCCGCGACCCCGGCCGTCGACATCGGCGGAAGGGTCTCCGGCGCGCGACCGTCCGCGCCGGCAAGGCTGACCGTGCCGCTGACGACGGAGACTTGCGTCGTGTCTCCTTGCGTCTCGACGTACCACTCGGTGCCGCGCGCCGCGGCGACGGCGGTCGTCGTCTTGACCTCGAAATCCGGCGTGCCGGTGCCGGCATTGACGACGGCTCGCAGCGTCCCGGACAGCATCGTCATATCGCCTTCCTGCCGCCGTCCCGAGCCGTCGACCGCATATTTGTCGAGGCTCAGCCGGCCGTCCGCGGCGACGGTGAGGATCGATCCGTCGTTCATTCGCAGCCGGACCTTCGCATCCCCGGGCGCCTCGATCGTGTCGCCGGTATCGACGTCCTCGTTGACCGTCAGCGGCTGCGTCTGCCCGCCGCGTTCAACCATCGCCGTACCCTTCATGACGAGCACCTTGCCGCACGTCTCCGCAGCGGCCGGGGCCGGCCAACCGAGGCTCAGCACCGCCGCGGCGGCAAGCGGAAGGCAGCGGCACAGCGGCATCGCTCTCATCGGGTCACCGCGGTCCTGCGGCGGGCGGCTCACCCCCGACAAACGCATCGAGCGCGACAAGATGCGCCGCGCCGCCGCGCGGCTGTCGCCTGAAGCGCAGGAACGCGGGCGAGCGGCCCGCCTTGCGCGCCTTCTCCTCGTAGCGCGTCGCCGGCCAATCCGGCGGCCGCTCGCGCCAGTCCGCGGCGCGGCGTGCGGTCCACGCGAAAGCGGGGTGCGCGGTGACGTGCTCGAGTATCCACGCCAGATACGAGGGATCGTCGGTGGCGAGGCGCAGCTCGGCGTCGTCGGCCATGATCTCGGCGAGCCGGTCGAGCGTCGCCGGCGCGATAAGGCGGCGCTTGTGGTGCCGCGCCTTGGGCCACGGGTCGGGAAAGAGGATGAAGACGCGGCCGATCGAGGCCGGGCCAAGCGCCGCCAGCAGCGGGCGGACATCGTCCGGGTAGAGGCGGACATTGCCGAGCCCGCGTCGTGCGACCTCGCCGAGCAGCTTGACGATGCCGTTCTCGAACACCTCGCAGCCGATGAACCCGATCTCGGCGTGCCGCTCGGCCTGCAGCGCCAGGTGTTCGCCGCCGCCGAAGCCGATTTCGAGCCATACCGCAGGCGGCCTCGGCGCGAACAACGAGGCCGGATCGAGCCGGCCCGCGGCCGGCCGGGCAAAGGTCAGCTGCGGCTGCAGGCTCGTCTGCCGCTCACGCTGGCCGGCGCGCAGCGGGCGGCCGCGGCGTCGGCCGTAGAACCGCTCGGACTGCCGGCACTCTTCGCTCGCGATCGTCACGTCATATTCCCATCCCGCGCCAGCGGGAATCCCGAGCAAATGCTGCATCGCCCGCATTGTCCCCGGCGTTCGCGGGGCGCGGAGCCGACCTTCGGCCGGACTTCTCAGAAAGCGCGCCGCAGTTCGTCCGCGAGGTCGGTCCGCTCCCAGGAGAACGCGCCGTTCGCCTCCGGCTCGCGGCCGAAATGGCCGTAGGACGAGGTCGCCGTATAGATCGGCTTGTTGAGGCCGAGATGCGTGCGGATGCCGCGCGGCGACAGGTCCATCAGCTCGTTCAACACCCTGCCGAGCTTCTCCTCGTCGACGGCCTCGCCGGTATCGACATAGAACGACAGCGGCTTCGCGACGCCGATCGCGTAGGCCACCTGGATCGTGCAGTGGTCGGCAAGGCCGGCGGCCACCACGTTCTTCGCGAGATAGCGCGCGGCATAGGCCGCCGAGCGGTCGACCTTGGTCGGGTCCTTGCCCGAGAAGGCGCCGCCGCCATGCGGCGCATAGCCGCCATAGGTGTCGACGATGATCTTGCGCCCGGTAACCCCGGCGTCGCCATCGGGTCCGCCGATCACGAAGCGCCCGGTCGGGTTGACGAGAAAGTTCTCCTCGTCGCACATCCAGCCCTCGGGCAGCGCGGCCAGCACAAACGGGCGGACGATCTCGCGCACGTCGTTCTGCTCGACGCTCTCGGAGTGCTGGATCGAGACCACGACCTTGGTGGCGCGCACCGGCCTGCCGCCCTCGTACTGCAGCGTCACCTGGCTCTTCGAGTCCGGGCCGAGATCGGGGGTGCGTCCGGCATGCCGCGCCTCCGACAGCGCGCGCAGGATCCTGTGCGAATAGTAGATCGGCGCCGGCATCAGCGCCGGTGTGTGGTCGCAGGCAAAGCCGAACATCATGCCCTGGTCGCCGGCGCCCTCGTCCTTGTTGCCGGACATGTCGACGCCCTGCGCGATGTCGCGCGACTGGTTGTGGATGTGGCAGGACACGTTGGCGTGCTGCCAATGGAAGTTGTCCTGCTCGTAGCCGATCTCGCGGATCGCGCGGCGGGCGACCTCACACAGCTCGGCCGGCGCAAAGTCGGGGCCGCGGGTCTCGCCGGCGAGCACCACGCGATTGGTCGTGACCAGCGTCTCGACGCCGCAGCGCGACTGCGGCTCGGCGCTCAGGTAGGTGTCGACGATCGCATCCGAGATGCGGTCGCAAATCTTGTCTGGATGTCCCTCGGACACCGATTCGCTGGTGAATACGAAATCGCGCTTCATCGAAATGTCGTCCCCCGTGGACGGGTAGGCCCCGCGGGCCTTGGCGCGAGGTTGTCGAATGTCGGGTCGCGGCCGTCAAGCTCGATATTGCCGAACCCGTTGCCGCAAGCCCGGTATCGGCCGCCGGGCGTCGCGCGGAGCGGCGCTAGCGCGTCTCGTCGCGCGCCATCGATCTCGCCAGATCGAACATGCTGCGGCGAATTCCGGGACTTTTGATCGCGTAGTAGGCGCTGACGAGCTCCCGTGTCTCGCGGCGGTTGAGCGGGTCGGAATCGAACCCCGCCTGCGGCGCCTCGGCGAATCCGGTCGCCACCGGCGGCGCATGAATCGGGTCGGTCTGGTCGTAGAAGAAGCTGATCGGCACGCCGAGCACCTCGCCCAGCTGGTAGAGGCGGCTCGCGCCGATACGGTTGGCGCCGCGCTCGTATTTCTGGACCTGCTGAAAGGTCAGGCCGATCGCCTCGCCGAGCTTTTCCTGGCTCAACCCCAGCATGTTGCGGCGCAAGCGGACGCGCGCGCCGACCCGAACATCGGTCGGATGCGGGCCGTCGGTGCCGCCGCGGCCGCGCCGAGGCTTTTGGGTGATCGCCATATGAACCGGCCCGCCAACAGGGAAGGCGAGCTTGATAGTGCATACGATTGTATGCGGTCAACAGCCGCTGCATTACGATTGTATGCGGGGACCGCTACCCCGCGCGCCGTGCGAGGCCGGCGCCGAGCGCGGCGCCGCCCGCCGCGAGCAGCATCGCGAGAAAAACCCAGTCGCCGAGGCGGCCGTACGGGGTCTGCGGCGCGGCCGCCGGCAGGTCGATATCGGCGTAGCCGATCGCATCGAGGCCGGTGCGGGCGAGGACGCGCCCTTCGGGGTCGACCACCCCGCTGATGCCGTTATTGGCGACGCGCACCAGCGGCAGACCCTCCTCGACCGCGCGGGTGCGGGCCATCGCAAAGTGCTGGTAGGGGCCGGCCGAGCGGCCGTACCAGGCGTCGTTCGACACGTTGAGCAGCCAGGCCGGCCGCTCGTGCGGATCGACAGCCGCGCCGGGGAAGATCGCCTCGTAGCAGATCAGCGGCGAGAACGGCGGCAGCGGGTCGAGCGTCAGGGTGCGCGGTCCCGGCCCGGCGCTGAGGTCGATGCTGCCGGCGGTCAGCTTGTGCAACGGCAGGATGTCGCGCCACGGCATGTATTCGCCGAACGGCACCAGATGCGCCTTGTCGTAGTGCGCGCGGATGCGGCCGTCGCGGTCGATCGCCTCGACGCTGTTCCACACCTCTTCGAGCGGTCCCGAGAGCGGTGCGCCGCGCAGCGCACCGGTGAGGACGTAGCCGTCCTGCGGTGCCACCGCGGCGACCGCGGCGCGGTGCGTCGCGTCGCGCTCGAGGAAGAAGGTCACCGCGGCTTCCGGCCAGATCACCGCCGCCAGCCGGTGCGTCGCCGGGGCCGAGCTGAGCTCGACCAGCCGGCGGAAATTCGCTTCCGCCGCCGCCGGGTCCCATTTCGCGGTCTGCGCGATCGACGGCTGCACCAGACGCAGCCAGATCCCGGTGTCGGACGGCGCGGCCAGCGCCAGCCGCAGCGCACCCACCCCGGCCGGGACCAGGATCAACGCCGCCGCGGCCAGCGCCGGCAGCGCCCGGCGCAGCGGCCCGAGCGGGCTCAGCGACGGCGTGCCGAGCAACGCCGGCAGTGCGGCGGCGAGGACGGTCACGAAGCCGAGACCGTAGATTCCGACCCAGGCTGTCGCCTGCAGCATCGCGATCGCGCCGGGGAAACCGCCGGCCCAGACATAGCCGATGAGGTTCCACGGCAGCCCGGTGAAGAGATGGCCGCGCAGCCATTCGGCGACGCTCCACATCGCCGCGAACGCGCAGATCCGCGCGAAGCCGGAGAGCTGCAGGCGGAAGCGGGCGAGCGCGGCAACCCAGAGGCAAGCGGCGACGAACAGCGCGAGCAGCGCCGGCAGCCCGAGCACCGCGAAGGGCAGCGCCCACCAGAACTGGCCGATATCGACGAACAGCGCGGCCGCCACCCAGTACATCCCGGCGGTGAAGTGGCCGAGCGCGAAGACATAGGCGAGACGCGCCGCGGCCGTCGCGCTGCGGCTGCCGTCGTCGAGCCACAGATAGAGCGGGAAGACGGCAAACACGACCGGCGTCAGGTCGACCGGCGGCAGTGCGGCGGCGAGCAGCGCGCCGAGCGCGAAGGCGCTGGCGTAGCGCCGCCAGCCCTGCAGCGCCGCCAGCTCCTGGGCGGCACGGCACAGCGGCGTGACGATCCGTGCGCCGGGCTCGACCCGCAGCGCGGCCGTGTCAGGCACCTGAGACGCCCTTGGCACCGGCGACCGCAGCGGGCAGCCCGCGCACGCGCAGGCGCTTGACGCGCCGCGGATCGGCGTCGAGCACCTCGAATTCGAACCCGGCGGGATGCGGAATCACCTCGCCGCGCCGCGGCACCCGGCCGGCCAGCGTGAAGATGAGCCCGCCGAGCGTGTCGACGTCTTCGCCGTCGCCGTTCTGGCGCAGCCGCGTGCCGTGCTGCTCCTCGAACGCCTCGATCGGGATGCGGGCGTCGGCGATCACCGTGCCGTCGGGGCGCTCGATCGAGACCGGCGTGGCGGCGACGTCGTGCTCGTCCTCGATATCGCCGACGATCTCCTCGATCAGGTCCTCGATCGTCACCAGCCCGTCGATCCCGCCGAACTCGTCGACCACCATCGCGATGTGGGTGCGCGATTGGCGCATCTGCACCAGGAGGTCGAAGACCGGCAGCGACGGCGCGATCACCAGCACCTTGCGCAGCATCGGCCCCAGCTTCACCGGCTGCCGATCGGCCACCGGCCCGAGCACGTCCTTGACGTGGACGAAGCCGATCACGTCGTCGAGCGACTCCCGATAGACCGGCACGCGCGAATGGCCGTGCTCGATCATCAGCTTTACCAGCTCGTCGAACGGGCGCTCGATGTCGAAACCGACGATGTCGACGCGCGGCACCATCACGTCGGCGGCGCTGCGGTCGTGCACCTTGAGCACGTTGCCGATCAGCACCCGCTCCTGCGGCGTGATGCTTTCCTCGTTCTCGGCCGGCGCGGCGATCATCGCGTCGATCGCCTCGCGCGAGCCGCGCGAGCGGCGCAGCAGGCGGAACAGGCCGCGCAGGCGTGGTGAGCGAGACTGCTCGGAGGGGCCGTCGCTACTTGGCGGCTCGGTATCGCTCATCAGTCGGGCAAATCCGTTTTGTCTCACATGGTGTCGCGATACGGGTTCGGAACCCCCAATTCCGCCAGTATCGCAATTTCGCGCGCCTCCATCGCCGCCGCCTCGTCGGCTTCGGCATGGTCGCAGCCGAGAAGGTGGAGCACCCCGTGCACCACGAGATGGCGCAGATGGTCCGCCAGCGGCTTGCGTTGCTCGGCGGCCTCGCGGCGCACGGTCTCGAACGCCAGCACCACATCGCCGAGCAGCAGCGGTGCGCCGGGCGGCACCCGCGTCGCGGGGTCGGCGGCGCCGAAGGCCAGCACGTTGGTCGAGGCGTCGGTTCCCCGCCAAATGTGGTTGAGCCGGCGCTGCTCGGCATCGTCGACGAGCGCGATGTCGACCACCGCTTCGGGCGGCGCCGCCTGCCGCCGCAGCGCCAGCTGCGCCGCGGCCTCGGCGAGCGCCGGTGCGGCGGCGCATGCCGTCCGCCAGGCGGCGCAGCGCACGACGACGTCGATCCGGTAGTCCGCCGCTGCGATCATCGCCGGCCCTTGCGGTCACGCGCCTCGTAGGCGCCGACGATGCGCGCGACCAGCGGGTGGCGTACGACGTCCTGCTCGGTGAAGCGCACCACCGCGACCCCATCGACCCGCTCGACCGCGTCGAGCGCGTCGGCAAGACCCGAGCGCACGCCGGTCGGCAGATCGACTTGCGTCGGGTCGCCGGTCACCACCATCCGCGATCCCTCGCCGAGCCGGGTGAGGAACATCTTCATCTGCACCGGCGTCGTGTTCTGCGCCTCGTCGAGGATCACGAAGGCGCGCGCCAGCGTGCGCCCGCGCATAAAGGCGAGCGGCGCGACCTCGATCTCGCCGGTGCCCATGCGCTTGGCGATCTGATCCGCCGGCAGCATGTCGTTGAGCGCATCGAACAGCGGGCGCAGATAGGGGTCGACCTTCTCGCGCAGGTCGCCCGGCAGGAAGCCGAGCCGCTCGCCCGCCTCGACCGCCGGCCGCGACAGGATGATGCGCTCGACGCGTCCCGTCATCAGCAGGTCGACCGCGGCGGCGACCGCCAGATAGGTCTTGCCGGTGCCGGCCGGACCGAGCCCGAACACCACCTCGTGCTCGCGCATCGCGCGCACATAGGCGGCCTGGGCCGAGGAGCGGGCGGCGATGCGCCGCTTGCGGGTGCGGAAGCCGGCGTCCTCGCGCCACAGGCTGAGGTTCTTGTCGTCGCGCTCGGCGCGGGCGAAGCGCAGCGCCGCGTCGACCGCGGCGTGATCGACCTCGTCGCCGCGCTTCAGCCGCTCGTAGAGGTTGCTGAGCGCGAGGTGGGCGATCTCGGTCGCCGAGGCGGTGCCGGAGATCGTCACCCGGTTGCCGCGCGGCACCAGCGCGACGCCGAGTTGGCGCTCGATCTGGTCGAGATGCGCGTCGCGCTCGCCATAGAGCAGCGGCAGCAGCAGATTGTCGTCGAACTCGATCTGGCTGCGGCCGCCCGGCGGCAGGTCGGCGACCAGGTCCGGCGGCGCCGCGCTCATGCCGCTGCCTCGCCGGGGAGGCCGTCATCGACCGTGCCGCTGAGGCTGTTCGCGCCGAGCGCCGCGATGCGCACCGGCAGGATCGCGCCGATCCGCTCGGCCCCGAGATCGGCATGCACCGCCTGGAGATAGGGGCTGCGCCCGACGAGTTGGCCGGCTCGCCGCCCCGGCTTCTCGAACAGCACCGGCATCACCCGGCCGACGCAGGCCGCGTTGAACGCGCGCTGCTGTTGCTGGAGCAGCGCCTGCAGCGCGGCCAGGCGCTCGGCCTTGACCGGCTCCGGCAGCTGCGGCTCGCTCGCCGCCGGGGTGCCCGGGCGTGGCGAATACTTGAACGAGAAGGCCTGGGCGAACCCGATCTCGGCGACGAGATCGAGAGTGGCACGGAAATCCAAATCGCTTTCTCCCGGGAAGCCGACGATGAAATCCGACGACAAGGCGATGTCGGGGCGCGCGCCGCGCAGCGCGGCGACGGTGCGGCGATAGTCGTCGGCGCCGTGTCGGCGGTTCATCGCCGCCAGCACGCGGTCCGACCCGCTCTGCACCGGCAGATGGACGAACGGCATCAGCGCGTCGAGATCGCGATGCGCGGCGATCAGCGCCGCATCGACGTCGCGCGGGTGCGAGGTGGTGTAGCGCAGGCGGTCGAGGCCGGGCAGGCGCGCCAGCGCCCGCAGCAACGCGCCGAGGCCCCATTCGCCGCCGCCATCCGGTCCGTCGGGCGGGGCGGCGCCGTGATAGGCGTTGACGTTCTGCCCGAGCAGGGTGATCTCCCGCGCGCCGCCGGCGACCAGCCGCGCCGCCTCGGCGATCACCTGTGCCGCCGGCCGCGAAAACTCGGCGCCGCGCGTATAGGGCACGACGCAGAACGTGCAGAACTTGTCGCAGCCCTCCTGGATCGACAGGAACGCGCTGACGCCCGGGTCGCCGCGCGCCGCCGGGAGGTGGTCGAATTTGGGCTCGGCCGGGAAGCGCGTGTCGAGGATGCGCGCGCCGGCGTCCTCGTGCGCCCGTGCCAGCATCTCGGGCAGGCGGTGGTAGCTCTGCGGGCCGAACACCAGGTCGACGAAGGGAGCGCGGCGGCGGATCTCCTCGCCCTCGGCCTGGGCGACGCAACCGGCGACCGCCACCAGCATCCGCCCGCCCCGGCGCGCCTTCGCCTGCTGCAGCCGGCGGATCCCGCCGAGCTCGGAGAACACCTTTTCCGCCGCCTTCTCGCGGATGTGGCAAGTGTTGAGGATCACCAGGTCGGCGCCCTCGGGGGTCGGCGACGGCGCATAGCCGAGCGGCGCGACGAGCTCGGCCATGCGCGCCGAGTCGTAGACGTTCATCTGGCAGCCGTAGGTCTTGATGAAGACGCGCTTGCTCATCACCCGACCGCCGCGGCGGGAAGCTCGGCCGGGTGCGGCGCCGACAGCGGTGGCGCGGCGGGCGGCGTGGCCGGCGCCCGGTTCCGCCCGGCAAGCGCGCGCCCGAGGCCGCGGCTGACCTGCCCGTGGCAATGTTGCGCGAGCGCCTTGCGCGACGCGAAATCGGCGACCGAGACGGGGGCATGGAACTCGACCACCGCCTCGATCCGGCCGAGCCCGATCAGCCGCCACATATGCGGCGGCAGCGTCATCTCGCCGTACCACGCGATGAGCGGCCGCAGGCTTCGCGGGATCGGCAGCCCGTCGAGCCGCGTATAGGCGAGCGACACCGGCTGGACGGTGATCGGCTCCCGGGCGGCGGAGACGACGCTGAACAGCGCGCTCTTGAACGGCAGCACGAAAGTCCCGTCGCCGCTGGTCCCCTCGGGGAACAGGATCAACGCGTCCCGCGCGGCGAGCCGCGCGGCGATCGCGTCGCGCTGGCGCGCGGTGCTGCGCACCTGCCGGTCGACAAAGACCGAGCGCTGCAGCTTCGCCAGCCAGCCGAAGAACGGCCAGCCGGCGATCTCGCTCTTGGCGACGAACGAGCCGGCGATCAGCGAGCCGAGCACGGTGATGTCGGCATAGGAGACATGGTTGGCGGCGAACAGCACCGGCCGGGTGGCGACCGGTTGCCCGATCTGCCGCACCTGGAAGCCGAGGATGCGGCAACACCGGCGGTGATAGAAGCGCGGCAGCGAAGCGACCCACGGCCGCCGCAGCGCCAGGCCCAGCGCCTGCACCGGCATCAGCGCGAGCGTCCAGACGAGGTAGACCGCCGACCGTCGGACCCTGAGCGTCGTCGAACCCATGCGCTCTAGCTTGCCCAATTGTCCTTCGCCCAAGCGTCCTTCGTCCAATTCTCTTTAGATTGGCGCTCGTAGTGGCGCGAGTATTTTTCGGCCACGAGTTCGGTCTTGACCACGACGCAGACATCGGTGGTGTTGAACTGGTGGTCGACGACCGCGCCGTCGCCGACGAAGCCGCCGAGCCGCAGATAGCCCTTGAGGAGCGGCGGCAGCAGGCTCAGCGTCCGCTCGGGATCGATGAGCCGGGGGTCGAGGCGCCGCATGTCCACATAACGCTCCGGCAGGGCGCGCGTGCGCAATTCCGGCGGCGCCAGGCGATGGTGGTAGAGGTAGGAGAGCGGCGCGGCGAGCCGGTCGGGCTCGATTCCCGGCAGGCTGGCGCAGCCGAACATCAGCGCGATCTCGTAATGGAAGACGTAGGCGGCGATACCGCTCCACAGCAGCGGCATGACGGCGCGGGCGCGGTAGGCAGGGTCGACGCAGGAGCGGCCGAGCTCGAGGATGTTCCCGGGATGCGCGGCGAGCCGCGAGACGTCGTACTCAGCGGCCGAATAGAACCCGCCGCAGCGCCGCGCCGCCTCGCGCCGGATCAGCCGGTAGGTGCCGACGACCGCGTCGGCGCCGCTGCCGCGCGCGTGATCGAGCACCATCAGATGGTCGCAATAGGCGTCGAACGCATCCTCGTCGCGGCGCCGCCGCGCCATGCCGGGCAGCGGCCGCGCACCCATCGTCTCGTAGAAGATGCGGTAGCGCAGCGCCTGCACCGCGTCGATGTCGGCGGGCGACGCGGCGAGCCGGACCTGGAGCGCGCCGCTGACGATGTCGAGGATCGGCGGAGCGTCGGTCTCGCGCGCGCGCTCCAATGTCGGCGCCGTTTCGGGCGACAGCAGCGAAGGATCGGCGACGGCGCCGGCGATCACGCGGTCCGGATCCGGCGGGGGCGGGAGGCGGCGAGCGGTGATTGCGTCTGACAGCTCATTCCGTCTTGCGTTTGTTGCCGCGCTTGACCGCATAAAGCTCCAGCCGATGCCCGACCAGGTCGTAGCCGAGCTCCTCGGCGACGAAATGCTGCAACCGTTCTATTTCATCATTGCGAAACTCGATCACGTGACCCGTCTGGAGGTCGATCAGGTGGTCGTGATGCGGGCTCGGCATCTCTTCATAGCGCGCCCGGCCGTCGCCAAAATCGTGGCGTGCCAATATGTTAGCCTCTTCGAACAGGCGAACGGTGCGATAGACGGTGGCGATGCTGATGCGCGGGTCCATCTCGGTCGCGCGCCGGTAGACCTGCTCGACATCGGGATGATCGGCCGAATCCGACAGCACCCGAGCGATGATCCGGCGCTGCTCGGTCATCTTCAAGCCTTTGTCGAGGCACAGCTGCTCGAGGCGTGAGATCATCGCGTCGCAATCCCGGCTTCGCGGGCCGGATCATTATAGCGGAATCCGCGGCGGCGGCCTACGACCGCGACGGCGGCTCCGGCGGGGCGGGGCAAGCGTCTAGTGTGCCGAGTCCAAAATTCGCCGTATCCCGAATCCACCGCGCTAGGCGCGGCCGCGCCGGGCCCGCGTGCCGAGGCCGATCTCCTTGGCGAGCCGGCTGCGCTGGCGCGCGTAATTCGGCGCGACCATCGGATAGTCGGGCGGCAGGCCCCAGCGCTCGCGATAGGCCTCGGGGCTCATGTTGTAGGCCGTCTTGAGGTGGCGCTTGAGCATCTTGAGCTTCTTGCCGTCCTCGAGGCAGATCAGATAGTCGGGCTGGATCGACTTCTTGACGCTGACCGCCGGCTGCGGGCGCGTGGTCGGCGCTGCCGGCGCCGCTCCGATATTGGCGAGCGACTGGTACACCTGGTTGATCAGCTGGGCCAAATCCCCGACCGCCACAGTGTTGTTGGAAACGTGCGCCGCCACGATTTCCGTGGTCAGGGCGAGCAGATCGCCTGTCTGGTCGGTACTGTCCATGTCAACCTTCCTACCCGTCGAGCGTCGCGAGCATAAGTAATGGGGCAAAACCGCGCAATGCGGTATTTAGGCATTCCTCTGCGATAATCCTAGCCTTGCTGTCCGAGATCAGAACAGCTGGGAAAGTCTTTAATATACGGCGGGGGCACAGCAGATCAACGCAACGCCAGGTGGCGCCGCAGGATCAGCGCGTCGACGCGCCCGTCGGGGCGCGCGTAATAGCGCGCGCGCCGTCCGACCGCGACAAAGCCGGCCGCGCGGTAGAGCTCGCGCGCGGGCTCGTTGTCGACCGCCACCTCGAGCACCAGCGAGGGCAGGCCGCGGCGCTGCGCCTCGCGCGCGGCGGCGGCGAGCAACGCCTGCGCGATGCCGCGGCGCCGCCGGCGCGGCAGCACGCCGAGCGACAGGACCTCGCATTCGTTGCCGAGATCGCGCACCAGCATGAAGCCGGCCGCCTCGTCCTCGTCCCACGCGAGCCAGCCGAACCCGCCGGCCAGCGCCATGATCCGCGCCAGCGCACCGGCTTCCCACGGATCGTCGGGGAAGCAGGCGGCGTGCATCATCGCCAGCGTGTCTGCCGCGCCGGGCGGGATCGGCGCGATCACGGGACTTGCCGGGCGGCGGCTCATGCCGCGCCGGGCGGCCGCGGCGCCTTCGGGAAGCTCACATCGGGCGGCCGCAGATAGAGCGCCCGCGGCGCGGCGCCCTGACCGGCGGGCAGCGCCCGCGCCGCCGTCAGCACCCCGAGCGCGTCGGGCGCGCTGTCGGCGGCGATCTCGACCTTCGCCCGGCCGTCAAGCGCCGCTGCGGCCGCGGCCGCAGCGTCTCCGGCCAGCAGCAGCGGCGCCGCGCCGGCGGCCGCCGCGACAAACGCCGGCAGCATCGCGGGCAGCACGGCGGCGGCCTCGCCCAGCACGCCGCCGGCGCCATCGAAGAGCTGCACGTAGAGGTCGTCGCGGCGGCTGTCGAGCGCGACGAGGCACAGCGTTTCGGCGCGCCGCGGCACGTGCGCCGCGACGGCGGCGAAGCTGGTGACGCCGACAAGCCGGGCCGACGCCGACAGCGCCACGCCTTGGGCGGCGGCCAATCCGGCGCGGATGCCGGTAAACCCTCCGGGACCGCGCGACACCGCGACGATGTCGAGCGCGCTCGGGGCGAGGCCGGCGGCGACGGCGACCCGCTCGATCATCGGCAGCAGCGCCTCGGCGTGGCCGTGGCGCATCTCCCGCCGCTCGTAGCCGATCAGCGCCGCGCCGCGCGCCAGCGCGACCGAGCACGACGAGGCGGCGGTGTCGAAGGCCAGCACCAGCGGCGCGTCGCCGCAGTCGGCGCCGGCGTCCACCGGGAGTTGCGGCTGGGGCGTGGCGCGGCGGATCAGACCGCGCGCACCTCGACGACTTCCGGGATGTAGTGGCGCAGCATGTTTTCGATGCCGGCCTTCAGCGTCGCGGTCGAGCTCGGACAGCCCGAGCACGAACCCTGCATGTGCAGATAGACGACGCCGTCCTCGAAGTCCTCGAAAATGATGTCGCCGCCGTCCTGCGCGACCGCCGGACGGACGCGGGTCTCGAGCAGCTCCTTGATCGCCGCGACGACCTCGTCGTCCTCTCCGGAGGCGGCCTCGGCGGCGCTTTCCTCGGCACCCGCGGCGACCACCGGAAGACCGGCGGTGAAATGCTCCATGATCGCCGCCAGCACCGCCGGCTTGAGCTGGAACCAGTCGCTCTCGCCGGCCTTGGTCACGGTGATGAAATCGGCGCCGAGGAAGACGCCGCCGACCTCGGGCAGCTGGAACAGCCGGTCGGCGAGCGGCGAGCGCGCCGCGGCCGCCGCGCGGTCGGTGAAGTTTGCGGTGCCCGCCGGCATCACCGCGCGGCCGGGCAGAAATTTCAGCGTCGCCGGGTTCGGCGTCTGCTCGGTCTGGATGAACATCGCGGTGCGCTCCGTGGCTGGCTGGCGTTCGGCTCCTATAGGATGGGCATTTTCCCGCCGAAGTCCAACCCGTCAGCTCAGCGCGTCGATTTCCTCGACCGTCAGGCCGCCCGGCACGATGGTGATCGGGATGCGCAGCCGCGCCACCGCCTTGCCGGTGAGCAAGGAGACGAGCGGCCCCGGTCCCGCCGCACCGGTCCCGGCGGCGAGCACGAGGATCGAGATGCCCGGCTCCTCGTTGATCAGCGCCAACAGCTCGTCCTGCGGGCGGCCCTCGCGCAGATAGACGATCGGCATCGACCCGGCGATCGGCGCCACCTGGTCGCAGAGCCGCTGCATCAGCTGCTCGGCCGCCTCGCGCCGCTCCTCGCGCGCCAGTTCCTCGACCGCGATCCAGTGCTGGAATTCGCCGGGCGCGATGACGTGCAGCATCGCCAGCCGGCCGCCGGTGTGGTTGACGCGGCGCGCCGCGTAATGCAACGCGAGGTGATGCTCGACCGTCTCGTCGACGACGACCAGGAATACACGCGGCTCGGCGCTCTCGGCCATCGTCGTGAGCCTCGCTGTGCGGCGTGCGGGGTCAGGTATTACGGAACGGCAGGCTCGCGATCCATCCTGCCATCACCGCCATCACCACGGCAATCGCGCCGTAGCCGACCGAACGGCGGTGCGCGAACTCGAAGACCTCGGCGTCGACCCCGGCCTTCGAGACGGTAAGCGGCGTCGTCTGTCCGCCGACGACATCGCGCTCGCGCACCAGGAAGACCTCGACCAAATAGGGGCCGGTCGGCACGTTCGCCGGAAAGACCAGGGTGGTGCGGAACAACCGCTCGCCGAGAAAGGCGATCTTGCCGACCGACGTCGCGAAGAGGCCGGCGTGCTGCTGGACCGCGATCAGCCCGTCGGTGAAACGGCGGGCCTTCTCGGGCTCCGCCCCGGTGCGCGCGGCGAGCTTCAGATTGTCGACGCCGATCCGGTAGAGCGCGGCGGCGGAGGGGGAGAGGATGTCGTCGAGCGGCCGGCTGGCGGCGACCGCGTAGAAGCTCGGGATGTTGGCGAAGGTCATCGATTCGGCATTGCCCCAGATGCCGAGGAACTTGCCCTTGCGCCAGATCGTGGTGTCGCGTTCCGGCCCGCGCACCACCGCGACGACGTCCGCCGGGCCGTCGGTCGCGCCGAACAGCACCACCGAGGCGCCGGTGAAGCCGGTGGTGATCGCGATCAGATGGCTGCTCAGGTCGGCGACCACGGTCGCCGGCAGCGCCGGCCGCGGCAGCAGCGCGAGGCAGAAGCCCGCCGCCAGACCCAGGCGTCGGGCGGCCCGCGCCGCGCTCATCCGCGGCTGTCCTGGGGGATCACGAAAAGGCTCGACGGATGCACCGTCAGGTCGTGCGCCAGCTTGGCTGCCACCGCGAGCACGAGGAGCGCGAGCAGAAAGCGCAGCTGCTCGCCGCGCAGCCGGGTGCCGAACCGTGTGCCGAACTGCGCGCCGATCACCCCGCCGATCAGCAGCAGCAGCGCCAGCACCGCGTCGACCGTATAGTTCGTGTAGGCCTGCAGCAGCGTGACGTTGGCGGCGACGAAGATGATCTGCAGCAGCGAGGTGCCCGGCACCATCGCGGTCGGCATGCCGAGCGTGTAGATCATCGCCGGCACCATCAGGAAGCCGCCGCCGATGCCCATCACCGCACTCAGCACGCCGACCCCGAAGCCGAGGCCGATCGGCAACAGCGCGCTGATGTAGAGCTGCGACTTGCGGAACCGCGTCTTGAGCGGCAGGCCGTGCATCCAGGTATGCCGGTGCAGCCGGCGGCGCGCCCCGCCCGGGCGGCGCTGGCGCAGCATCGCGCGCGCGCTTTCGATCCCCATCATGAAGCCGAGCGTGCCGAGCAGCACCACGTAGCACAGCGAGATCACGAGCTCGACCTGGCCCAGCCGGGCGAACAGGGTGAACAGCCAGACGCCGGCGATCGAGCCGGCAATGCCGCCCATCAGCAGCGTGAAGCCCATCTTGAAGTCGACATGGCCGCGCCGCCAATGCGCCAGCACCCCCGACACCGAGGCGCCGACCAGCGTGTTGGCCGAGGAGGCGACGGCGACCGCCGGCGGCACCCCGATGAAGATCAGGAGCGGGGTCATCAGGAAGCCGCCGCCGACCCCGAAGACGCCGGACAGGAAGCCGACGCCGGCACCCAGGCCCAAGAGGACGAGGATGTCCTCCGAGATCTCGGCGATCGGCAGGTAGACGTCCATGACCGGAAGGTTCGGCCTCGCTTGAATCCGCGCCGTCGCCGTCCCGCGAAGCCGGACGGCGTGGGCGGTCAGACCTTACAACCGGCGATCATGGCGTGAAAGCGGCAAGCCCTTACGAAAGGTGCGATATTCCCCGCGCATGACGGTCGAGCATCCGGCGCGGCCGTGCCGCGCGACGCGGAGCGCGAAGCGCGCCTCTCGCAGGACGCCGCCCCAACCTGCGGGCCTTACGGCCGCAGCAGCCCGGTGATGTCCTGCACCTCGCGCAGGATCGGTATCGCGATCGCCGCCGCCCGCTCGGCGCCGTGGCGCAGCACGCCGTCGATATGGCCGGGATCAGCCATCAGCCGCCGCATCTCGCCGCCGATCCGCCCGAGCACCTCAACCGCGAGCGCCGACAGCTCCTCCTTGAAGGCCGAGAAGTTCTTGCCGGCGAAGCGCGACAGCGCCTGCTCGCGGCCGAGATCGGCGAGCGCGGCATAGATGCCGACGAGATTGTCGGCCTCAGGGCGGGCTTCGAGCGCCGCGATCGTCCCGGGGAGCGGCTCGGGGTCGGTCTTGGCGCGGCGGATCTTGAGCGCGATCGCGTCGGCATCGTCGGTCATGTTGAGGCGCGAATAATCCGACGGGTCGGATTTCGACATCTTGCTCTTGCCGTCGCGCAGGCTCATCACCCGCGTCGCCGCGCCAAAGATCTGCGGTTCGGGCAGCGGGAAGAAGTCGACCTCGTAGCGGCGGTTGAAGGCGCCGGCGATGTCGCGTGCCAGCTCCAGGTGCTGCTTCTGGTCCTCGCCGACCGGCACGTGCGTCGCTTTGTAGAGCAGGATGTCGGCCGCCATCAGCACCGGATAGGCGTAGAGTCCGAGCCCCGCCATGTCGCGCTGCTTGCCGGCCTTTTCCTTGAACTGGGTCATCCGGTTGAGCCAGCCCAGCGGGGTCATGCAGCCCAGCATCCAGCTCAGCTCGGTATGCGCCGGCACCATGCTCTGGTTGAAGATGATGCAGTGCTCGGGGTCGATGCCGGCGGCGATGTAGGCGGCAGTGACCTCGCGCGTCGAATGGCGCAGTTCGAGCGGGTCCTGCGGCTGGGTCAGCGCGTGCATGTCGACGATGCAGAAGATGCAGTCGTAATCGTGCTGCAGCGCGACCCAGTTGCGGATCGCGCCGAGATAGTTGCCGAGATGCAGGTTGCCGGTCGGCTGGATGCCGGAAAAGATGCGGTTCATGATGGTCCTATGAAGTGCGGCGGCACAGCCGTGCCGCCTTCGGCTGGCGCCGGTTCCGCGTCAGCGGAACCTACATGGCGAAGCCGACCGGTCAAGCCGGTTGGCGGCGGAACTGGCCGCGCAATTCGCGCCAGTGGGTCACGCCGAGCAGCAGAACGAGCGCGGTGAAGCTGGCGAGCCCGGCGGCGACGAGCGCGGCGAGCGCGGCCAAGCGGGCCGGCGTCGCGCCGTCCAGCGCCGGAGCGAGCAGCGCGCGCAGCGCGATGAGGGCCAGCGCCATGCCGAGCGTCGCCAGCGCGATGCGCGGCAGGTTGGCGCGCGAGCGCGCGTCGAAGCGGAACGCGCCGCGCCGCGCCAGGAGCGCGAGCAGCGCCGCGGCCTGCAGCCATCCCGAGGCGGAGAGCGCCATCGCGACCCCGACATGGGCGAAGAACCGCATCAGGATCAGGGTCAGCAGCAGGTTCGCCGCCATCGCGCCGATCGCGACCTTGACCGGCGTGCGGGTGTCGTGTCGCGCAAAGAAGGCGGGGGCCAGCACCTTGACCAGCACGAAGGCGGGCAGGCCGACCGCGTAGGCGATCAGCGCCGCCGCGGTCGCCGCCGCCTCGCGCGGTCCGAACGCGCCGCGCTCGAACAGCGTCGCGAGGATCGGCAGCGCCAGGATGGCGAGCGCGGTCGCCGCCGGCAGCGTCAGCAGCAAGGCGAGCTCGACGCCGCGGTTCTGCGTCGCGAGCGCGCCCGGCGCGTCGCCGGCGCGCACCTGGCGCGACAGCGGCGGCAGGATCGCGGTGGCCACCGCGATCCCGACGACGCCGAGCGGCAGCTGGTTCAGCCGGTCGGCGTAATAGAGATACGACACCGATCCTTCCGGCAGCGTCGAGGCGAGCGCCGTCGAGATCAGCAGGTTGAGCTGCGTCACCCCGGCGCCGAGTACGCCGGGACCCA
>DATJOB010000167.1:0-2519 GCA_035507475.1 Allostellaceae bacterium
CGCGGCAGGAACTGGCCATCCTGGAGAGCCCCGGAAAAGGCGCCGTTTTCGACGACGATCTTGCCGCGCAGCATGGTCAGCGAGGGCCAAGCGGCGAGATCTCGGCCTTCCCACGGGCTATAATCGGCCTCGTGCATCTCGGCGGCGCGCACGACGTGGCGCCGGCGCGTGTCGAGCACGACGATGTCGGCGTCGGAACCGATCGCCAGCGCCCCCTTGCGCGGGTAGAGGCCGAGGATCTTCGCCGCGCTGGTCGAGATCAGATTGACGAACTGCCCGAGCTCGTAGCCGCGTTTCTCGACGGTTTCGGTGTAGATCAGCGACACCCGCGGCTCGACCCCGGCATTGCCGCCGGTCGTGTCGTCGATCCGGCTGCCCTGCAGCTTGTATTTGAGCGGGCAGCAGATTTCGTCGGTGGCGACGGTCTGGATCGCGCCGTGGTCGGTGCCGGCCCACAGCGCGGCGTGGTCCTCGGCGAATTTGAGCGACGGGTAGGTGTGGTAGATCTGCCCGTTGGGACGTTTGTAGTCCTCGGCCGAATACATCAGGTACTGGTGCAGCGTCTCGCCATAGATCGGCGTGCCGTTGGCGCGCGCCGCGGCGATCGCCCGCACCCCGGTCGCCGCCGAGGTGTGCAGCATGTAGAGCGCCGCACCCGGGATGTTGGCGGCGAGCCTGATCACCCGGTTGAACGCGAGGTCTTCGGACAGCGTCGTGTGCACCTCGGCCATGTTGTGGAAGCTGGTGCGTCCCTCGCGCGTCAGCTTCTCGTACATGTGCATGACGAGGTCGTTGTCCTCGGCATGGATCGCGGCGAGCCCGCCCGCCCTGGCGAGCGCGGTCAGCACCTCCATCACGCTGCCGAACGGCACCATGCGCCCCTTGCGCGACGGGGTGATGTCGGTGGTGAACATCTTGACCGTCGCGTGGCCGGCCTGCACCGCCTCGACGATCTGGTCGGGGACCGACCAGTCGAGCTTGCCCTGCACCATGACGTGAAAACCGTAGTCGCAGGCGCAGTCGCCGGCCCATTCCTTCTGCCGCCGCTCGATCGCCTGCTGCACGGTGTTGTCGCCGTCGACCAGCGCGAAATCGAGCATGGTGGTGGTGCCGCCATGCAGGGCCGCCTGGCTGACGCGGTCCGGTCCGTCGGTCAGGTTGGGCTGCGACTGGCCGGGCACCGGCATCGGCCAGCGGCAATGGACATGCGGGTCGATCCCGCCGGGGATGACGATCTGCCCGGTCGCATCGACGGTGCGCCTGGCGCCGATCGCGGCCAGCGCGCCCGGCGCGCCCAGCGCGACGATAGTCTCGCCGGCGATGCCGATATCGGCCTGCGCGGCCCCCGACGGCAGTACCGCCGTGCCGCCGCTGATGACGATGTCGAGCATATCGGGTCCCCTCCTCAGGCGTGAGCCGCGTGAACGGCGTGAACCGGCACCGCGGGCGCTGCGGTCGCGAGCAGGCGCGGCGCCGCGAAGGCGAAGGCCGCGAGCACCGCCTCGCGCGCGACCTCGTGGACGACGAAGACGAGCCGGCTGCGACGATCCCGGTCGGGCCAGGCGGCGAGCCATTCCGGTGCGAACAGCGTGTGCTGCGCCGCCTGGACGACGGCGGGCTGCGGTTGCGTGTCGGCCCCGCGACGATCGGCGAAGGCGACGATCCCCTTGACGCGCAGCAGGTCGCTGCCGTGCGCCGCGGCGAGCGCGCCCAGAGCCTTGGCGAAATCGAGCCGGGTCACCGGGCCGTCGAGGATCAGGGTGAACGTGTCGACGCCGTGCGTGTGCACGGCGCTGTCGGCCCCGTCCGTGACCCTGCTGCCCATGCGCGGGAGGGAGGAGCGCACAGCGCCGGGGCGGAGGCTCGAGGCGTCGCCGAACAGCACCGCCGGCGGGTCGTCGGCGTCCTGCCCGACGATGCGCTCGGCGGCGGGGTTGAGCGCGACCAGCGCGCGGTCGAGTTCGGCCGAGAGCGGCGCGAGGTCGGTCTTCGAGATCACCAGCCGGTCGGCCATCGCGGCCTGGCGCGCCGCCTCGGCGAAGCGCGCGAGCGTCGCCGCGCCGTGCTCTGCGTCGATCAGCGTGACGACCCCGGCCAGGGTCAGCCGCGCGTCGAGCATCGCATCGGCGCCCAGCGTGTAGAGCAGCGGCGCCGGGTCGGCGAGCCCGCTGGTCTCGATCACGATGCGCCGGAACGGGCGAACGCGCCCGGCGTCGCGGCGCTCGACGAGGTCGCGCAGCGTGCGCGCGACATCCTCGCGGATCGCGCAGCACAGGCAGCCGCCCGGCAGCTCCAGCACCGCGCCCTCGACAAAATCGACGAGATGGTGGTCGATCGCCACCGCGCCGACCTCGTTGACCACGACCGCGGTGTCGGTGAAGCCGGGATCGCCGAGCGCGCGGCGCAGGAACGTCGTCTTGCCGCTGCCGAGAAACCCGGTCAGCACCGTCGTCGGAAGGGGGGCGCCGTCCATCGCCCGCATCGTTCCACGCCGGCTGTGCGACAGCAAGCCGCAGCGC
>DATJOB010000168.1:0-8901 GCA_035507475.1 Allostellaceae bacterium
CGATCCAGTCGGGCATGCGCGAGATCGCCGCCGCGCTCGCCGCGCTTGAACCGATCCCAAACCCGCGCTGGGCCGGCTGGCGCCAGGAATGCCGCGCCGAATACGAGGCCGGGCTGCAGCCGTCAAAACTCACCGACGGGCCGGCGCTCGATCTCGGCAAGGTGATGACCTGGCTGCGCGAGCGCCTGCCCGACGACGCGATCGTCACCAGCGACGCCGGCAATTTCTCCGGCTGGCCCAACCGCTTCCTCAGCTATCGCCGGCCCGGGCGCCAGCTCGGCCCGACCAGCGGCGCGATGGGCTACGGCGTGCCCGCGGCGGTAGCCGCCAAGCTCGCCCATCCCGAGCGCATCGTCGTCGGCTTTGTCGGCGACGGCGGCTTCCTGATGACCGGCCAGGAGCTGGCAACGGCGATGGGTGCAGGGCCCGGCCCGATCGTCCTCCTCTTCAACAACGCGATGTACGGCACCATCCGGATGCACCAGGAGCGCCGCTTTCCGGGCCGCGTCTCCGGCACCGCGCTGGTCAACCCCGACTTTGTCGCGCTCGCCCGCAGCTACGGCGCCTATGGCGCAAGGGTGTCGCGCACCGAAGAGTTCGCCCCGGCCTTCGAGGAAGCCGCCGCTTCCGGCCGCGCTGCGCTGATCGAGCTGCAGATGGACCCGGAGATGATCACCACCCGCACCACGCTCGCCGCGCTGCGCCGCCAGGCCGAAGCGGCCAAGGCCTGAGCCGCGGACCGTGTCGTCGCGGTCGCGGAAGCCGTGATTCGTGCCGTGCTGGACGCCTATGCCGCGCCCAACCAGAGCTTCGAGGAGGCACGGAAGCAGCTCGCCAGCGAGGATTTTGACGATCCGCTGCGCGCCTTCGCCGACGCCTGTCGAGCCGAGCTGGCGGCGCTGCGCGCCTGATCGATCAAATCGGACGAAATCGGTCCTGATTTTGCTTCCTACAGCTTGATTTTGTAGAACCCGACGCCCATCTCTTGCCCATGACGCCGGCGGCGCCGCATCGGGCGGGCCGCGGGCGGCGTCACCCGCGCCGGGTTCCGGGCGGGAGACCCGAGGGGCCTTTGATGGACTTCGCGAATTTCACCGAACGGGCGCGCGGCATCCTGCAGGCCGCGCAGATGGAAGCCCTCGCCGGGCGCCATCAGAACTGCGTTCCCGAACACCTCCTGAAGGCGCTGCTCGACGACGGCGAAGGCCTGGCGGCGCGGATCGTGCGCGACGCGGGCGGCGATCCCGATCTGTTGAAGGGCGCCGCCGAGGCGCGCCTCGAGCGGCTCGACCGGGTGCCGGGCAACGGCCCGTTCCCGGTCTATATGTCTTCCGAGCTGGCCGCGGTGCTGCAAGGCGCGCTCGAAGCGGCGCGCGGCGCCGGCGACAAGTTCGTCACCGTCGAACGCTTCCTCGAAAGCCTGGCGCGGCAGCAGGCGCTGCGTGCCATTTTCACCGGCGCCGGCCTCGATCCCAAGGCGCTCGCCGAGGCGGTCGAGCACTGGCGCCAGGGCCGCAAGGCGACCGAGGCGCAGGCCGAGCAGAACTGGGAAGCGCTCGCCAAATACTCGCGCGACCTGACCGAGGAGGCGAAGAACGGCAAGCTCGACCCGGTTATCGGCCGCGACGACGAAATCCGCCGCACGATCCAGGTGCTGGCGCGGCGCACCAAGAACAACCCGGTGCTGATCGGCGAGCCCGGCGTCGGCAAGACCGCCGTCGTCGAGGGGCTGGCGCAGCGGCTGGCCGCGGGCGACGTGCCGGAAGGCCTGAAGAACCGCCGGGTGCTCGCCCTCGACCTGACGCAGCTCGTCGCCGGCGCCAAGTTCCGCGGCGAGTTCGAGGAGCGGCTGAAGGCCGTGCTCGCCGAGATCCAGGCGGCGGAGGGCCGCATCATCGTCTTTATCGACGAGCTGCACATGCTGGTCGGGGCCGGCCGCATCGACGGCGCGATCGACGCGTCGAACATGCTCAAGCCGGCGCTGGCGCGCGGCGAATTGCGCTGCATCGGGGCGACGACGCCGGACGAATACCGGCGCTACATCGAGAAGGACGCGGCGCTGGCGCGGCGTTTCCAGCCGGTGTCGATCGACGAGCCGTCGCTCGACGACGCGGTGTCGATCCTACGCGGCCTCAAGGAGCGCTACGAGGTGCATCACGGCGTGCGCATCACCGACGCGGCGATCGTCGCGGCGGTGCAGCTTTCGGCGCGCTACATCGGCGACCGGCGGCTGCCCGACAAGGCGATCGACCTGATCGACGAAGCCTCCTCGCGGGTGCGCATCGCAATCGATTCGAAGCCCGAGGCGCTCGACGCGATCAGCCGCCGGGTGATGCAGCTCAAGATCGAGCGCGAGGCGCTCAAGGCCGAGCCCGACCGGGCCTCGCAGGAACGCCTCGCCAAGCTCGAGAACGAGCTGGTCGAAGGCGAGAAGGCCGAAGCCTCGGCGGTCGAGGAGTGGCAGACCTCGCAGTCGCGCCGCCACGAGGACCGCAAGCTCAAGGAGGAGCTCGACCAGGCGCGCACCAGTCTCGAACGCGCGCAGCGCGAAGGCGACTGGTCGAAGGCCGGCGAGCTCACCTACGCGATCATCCCCGACCTCGAAAAACGGCTCGCCGAGGCCGAGGCACGCGCCTCGACCGAGCGCGAGGAGGTGACCGCCCGCGACATCGCCGCGGTGGTGACGCGATGGACCGGCATCCCGGTCGAGCGCATGCTCGAAGCCGAGCGCCAGCGCCTCAAGGAGATGGAAGACAACCTCGCCAAGCGGGTCGTCGGCCAGAAGGAGGCGGTGCGCGCGGTGTCGAAGGCGGTGCGCCGGGCGCGGGCCGGGCTCAAGGATCCGGCACGGCCGACCGGATCGTTCCTGTTCCTCGGGCCGACCGGCGTCGGCAAGACCGAGTTGGCGAAGGCGCTCGCCGAGTTCCTGTTCGACGACGAGAACGCGATCACCCGGCTCGACATGTCGGAATACATGGAGCGGCATACCGTGTCGCGGATGATCGGCTCGCCGCCGGGCTATGTCGGCTATGACGACGGCGGCACGCTGGCCGAGCGGATTCGCCGCAAGCCGTACCAGGTCGTGCTGCTCGACGAGGTCGAGAAGGCGCATCCCGACGTGCTCAACGTGCTGCTCCAGGCGATGGAGGACGGGCGTCTCACCGACGGCCAGGGCCGCACCGCGGACTTCCGCCACGCGATCCTGATCATGACCTCGAACCTCGGCGCCGAGGCGCTGCTGGCGCTCGGCGAGGACGAGGACGTCCGCCACGCGCGGAACGAGGTGATGGACGCGGTGCGCAAGGCGTTCCGGCCGGAGTTCCTCAACCGGCTCGACGACGTGCTGATCTTCGGCCGGCTCGGCCGCGAGGACATGGCGCGGATCGTCGACATCCAGCTCGCCCGGGTCAACGAGCGGCTCGCCGAGAAGGGCCTGACCCTGGTCGCCGACGACGCCGCGCGGCAGCGCCTCGCCGAGCTCGGCTGGGACCCGGCCTTCGGCGCACGGCCGCTGAAGCGGGCGATCCAGGGCCTCGTCGAGGACCCGATCGCCGAGCGCCTGCTCGACCGGCCGGACGAGGCCGAGCCGCGCACCCTGACGCTCGGCATCCGCGACGGCCGCCTGGCGCTCGACGGCGAGATCGTCGAGGACGACCGGCCGCAGGGCTTCAAGGCGCCCGAGCGCGCGCCGATCGGCTTCGCCCTCGCGCCGATGACGGCGAAATAGCTGCCGGGCGGTCGCTTAGGAGAATGGCCGGGTTCGTCCCGGCCATTTCCTTGCCGACGCGGCAAAGGACGGCCGTAGCGCGGCCGCCGCCTTAACGGCGCGTTCGTCATTCGCCGCTAGGCTCGCCGTCCTTGCATCCCGCGGGACCGACATGCCGAACGAATGGCCCAGCATCCGCGCCGCCGAGCCGGTGCAGTACGCGCACACGACCGCAGTCTCCAGGACCGCGAAGAACCCGCTGACGCCGCCGCTGATCTCGGCCTTCGAGGACGCCATGGCGGGGCGCGGGCGGCTCAAGGACGAGCTGTTCTGGATCAATGGCTTTTCCGGCAAGAAATTCCGGACTTTTCTCAACAATCTGCTGAGCGACGTGCCCGACCCCCGCTATCTCGAGATCGGGCTGTTCCACGGTGCCAGCTTCTGCCCGGCGATCTATCGCAACGCGCTGACCGCGGTGGGCATCGACAATTGGAGCGAATACGGCGGCGACCCGCAGCCGTTCTTCGACAACCTCGCGAAGTTTCGCGGCCCCGGCGCCGAGGTCGAGATCGTCGAGAAGGACTTCCGCAAGATCGATTTCACCGCGCTCGGTCGCTTCAACGTGCTGTTCTACGACGGCTCGCACCAGCCGCAGGACCAGTATGACGGCGTCCTGCTGCCGCAGCCCGCGATCGAGCGCCACGCGATCCTGATCGTCGACGACTGGAACTGGGACCACGTGCGCGCCAACACCTTCAACGCGCTGCGCGATGCGCATGCGACGATCGACTACCAGATCGAGATCCGCACCAGCTTCGCGAACGAGCATCTGCCGCTCCTGCACGGCGCCATGAGCGAATGGCACAATGGCTGCCTCATCGCGGCCGTGTCGAAGCGGCGCTAACCCATCGTCGCGCCGGATCGACGCTGGGTCCGGGCAAGCGAAAGCCGCTAGCGCCGCGCCAGCATCGCCTCGGCGCTGGAGACGCCGTATTCGCCCGACGGCTCGACGTTGAGCTCGCTGACGACGCCGTCCTTGACGATCATCGAATAGCGCTGCGAGCGGATGCCCATGCCCGCCTCGCGGCGGTCGACCGTGAGCCCGAGCGCCTCGGTCAGCTCGCACGAGCCGTCGCCGAGCATCGTCACCTTGCCGCCGGCGCTGTGCTCCCTGCCCCAGGCGCCCATGACGAACGCATCGTTGACCGAGACGCAGGCGATCTCGTCGACCCCCTTGGCCTGGAGCGCCTCGGAATTGGCGACGTAGCCCGGCAGGTGGCGCGACGAGCAGGTGCGGGTATAGGCGCCGGGCAGGCCGAACACCGCGACCGTCCGGCCCTTGAAGTAATCGTCCGACGAAACCGTGTTGACGCTGCCGTCGGGGTTCAGGTGACGCAGCGTCACGCTCGGCACCTTGTCGCCCACCTTGATGGCCATCGGTTCCTCCTAGCGTTGCGGAATGTGGAAGATCGCCTTGCCGGGCACGCCGCGGGCGAGGAGCCGCGCACCGACCACCGGCAGCTCGCGCCAGTCGTGCTCGACGATCCGCGGCTGCAGCGAGCCGTCGGCGACGAGCGACACCAGCAGCGCCAGATCCGGACCGAACCGCTCCTCGGGCTCCGACGTGAAATAGTGGAACCCCTGCAGGCGCGCGTTCTGGTGCTCGCCGAACATCCGGAAATCGAGCGGCGCCGGCTCGCCCGACGAATTGCCGTAGAGGACGACGACGCCCTTCGGCTCGACCCGGTCGATCGCCGCGGTGAGCGAGGCGCCGCCGGCGGATTCGAGGATCAGCGCGAAGCGGCCTGACGCCGCCTCGATCTGCGTCACGATGTCGACGGCGCCGAGGCCGGCGATCGCCTCGGCGCGCGCGGCGCTGCCGACCACCGCGGTGACCTGCGCGCCCGAGCGCACCGCGAGCTGCACCGCGAGATTGCCGACCCCGCCGGCCGCGCCGGTGATCAGCACGCGCTTGCCAAGCAGCGGCGCGCCGTGGCGCAACGTGCGCAGCGCGGTGAGGCCGGCGACCGGCAGCGCCGCCGCCGCCGCGAAGGACACGGCCTGCGGCAACGCCGCGAGGCGATGGCTCGGCACCGCGGCGCGCTCGGCCCAGCCCTCCCAGTCGCACAGGCCGACGACGCGCGTGCCGGCGGGCGGACCGCTGCCGTCGGCGGCCTGGCGCAGCACCGTGCCGGCAACGTCCTGACCGGGGCGCCAGCCGGCCGGGCGCGCCTGGAACAGGCGCATCTCGCCGCGGTTGAGCGAGAACGCGCGCACCGCGACGAGCGCCTCGTCGGCTTTTGGTTCGGGCTCCGGCATTTCGGCGACCTTGACCGGCGCCGCCTCGCCCGGCGTGTTCACCACCGCGAGCATCACATCCTCCCGACCCTCTCGCGCGTGCGGGAGAGGGTCAAAGGGTCAGTTCAACCGCAAGTCGGTGATGTGCTTCGGGTCGGGCTTGAGCTCGCCGCGCTCGACCCGGGTGACGATGTCGGTGAGGATGCGGTTGGCCGGGGTGTGGAGCCCAACCTCATCGCCCTTGCGGCAGACGAAGCCGTTGAGGAACTCGATCTCGGTGCGCCGCCCCTTGACCATGTCCTGTCCCATCGACGGGCGGTGCTCGCCGCCGCCGGGCTTGTTGGCTTCGGCGAGGCGGTGCTCGTCGATGGTCCGGGTCGCCTCGGCGTCGCCCTCGCCCGCCTTGGCGATCGTCTCCGGATCCATGTGGCTGACCTCGTCGAAAGTATAGCCGAGCGCCTGCCCGACGCGGATCGCCTCGCTGCCGAGCCGGGTCGAGAAATGCCGGATCGCGTCGTTCTTGATCATGTCGCGCGAGATCATCCCGGTGCAGGCCGAGAGCCCATTGCCCATCACGTTGGTGACCAGCTTCGACCAGCGCTCGCCCCACAGATTCTCGGTCACCATCGCGCTGTCGGCGTTGGCGAGCAGCGCGCAGACCTCCTTGGCGCGCGCGGTGACCCGGCCGTGCACCTCGCCGGCGCGGAACACGGTGTGCTTCGTCCCGGACTTGCCGGCGGCGCGGACGATGTGGCCGGGCTCGTTGAGGGCGACGGTGATCGAGCTGGCGATCGAGCCGAGGGTCTTGCCCCAGCCGACGATGCCGGCGATGGTCTCCTCGTTCATGCAGTTCTGCAGCGAGACGACATAGCCGTCATCGGCGAGGTATTGCTTGATCATCGCGGTCGCCCAGGCGGTGTCGTAGCTCTTGGTGCAGACGAAGGCGATGTCGATCGGCTTCTCCTTCGAGAGTTGCTGCAGCTCGGTCACGTGCAGCGCGCGCGCCGGCACGGTGAACGGCTCGACGTCGCGCAGATGGCTGACCGTCAGCCCGTGCTTCTTCATGTGGTCGACATGCTCGGGCCAGAAATCGACAAAGGTCACGTCCTCGCCGGCCTTGACCATATGGGCCCCGGCATAGCCGCCGACCGCGCCGGTGCAGACGACCGCGATCTTCTTCTTCGCCATGGCATTCCCTCCGTTGCGCTCGGACGATCCTAGTACGAGCCGGCGCGCGCGGGGAATAGGCGCGCCCGGCAGGCCGCCATGCCGTCATGGCATCGCCTGCGGTCACTTCGCCTTGGCGCTGCGCCGGCGCCGGCGGACGGCGCGCGGGCGCCCGCCGGCTGCGCGTCCGTTGGCGCCGCGGCGCGCGGCTTGCCCGCGCGGGGGCCGTCCCGTCCGACCCGGCGGCACGCGCCACGGCCGCCAGGACCACCAGTCGGCGACGAGCGCCGGGACGAGCAGCGCGATCCCCGCCGCCATCGCCAGGCTGGCGAGGCGGCCGAGACCGGGGAGGTCGACGGCGACGACGACAAGGCCGAGCGCGGCGCCGACGCCGAACACCAGGAGGGCCCACCTGCTGTAGCGCATCGCGCCGACATAGCACGGCCGCGCCGGACGCGGTTGTGCGGCGCGCCGGGGTCGCCGAGGATACCGCCGATGCGGAGCCGAGGGAGCACGCGCCAGGCCGCCGCGGGATTCGGGGAGGAGACGGCGGGGCCGCGCGCCAACCGCGTCGCGATAACCGCCTCGATCACCTGCGCGACGATCATGCAGGGCGTCGACACGACGATCGCCAACGTCGCGCTGCCGCATATCCAGGGCAGCCTCAGCTGTTCGCAGGACCAGATCGCCTGGGTGGTGACCTCGTATATCGTCGCGGCGGCGATCATGACGCCGCTGACCGGCTGGCTCGCCGGCCGCTTCGGCATCAACTGGGTGTTCTTCGTCTCGGTTATCGGCTTCACCGCCGCGTCAGCGCTGTGCGGCGCCGCCACGAGCCTCGCCCAGCTCGTGCTCTACCGGGTGCTGCAGGGGGTCTGCGGCGCCGCGCTGGTGCCGCTGTCGCAATCGGTGCTGCTGCAGTCGGAACCGCCGGAGCGGCATGGCCAGGCGATGGCGGTCTGGGGCATCGGCACGATGCTCGGGCCGATCGTCGGCCCGGCGCTCGGCGGCTGGCTCACCGACAATTTCAGCTGGCGCTGGGTGTTCTACATCAACCTGCCGGTCGGCGTGCTGTGCGCGCTCGGTATCGCGGTCTTCATCCACGACAACCGGCGAATCCACCGCGAAGGCTTCGACTTCTTCGGCTTCGCGACGCTGAGCCTGGCGGTCGGCGCGGTGCAGATGATGCTCGACCGCGGCGAATTGAAGGACTGGTTCGGCTCGACCGAAATCTGGGTCGAGGCGATCGTCGCGGTCTTGTGCCTTTACCTGTTCGTCGTCCACACCGCGACGACGACGGCCAGCTCCTTCCTCAACCGCAGCATGCTGAAGGACGCGAATTTCACGGCCGGCATCGTCCTGATGTTCTTCGTCGGCATCATCCTCAACGGGACCATGGTGCTGCTGCCGACGATGATGCAGGTGCTGATGAACTATCCCGTGGTGACCGCCGGCTACGTGATGGCGCCGCGCGGCCTCGGCACGCTCGTCTCGATGCTGGTGGTGGCGCGGATCATCGGCAAGGTCGACACCCGGCTCATCATCCTTCTCGGGCTGGCGCTGACCGCCACCTCGCTGTGGCAGATGACCGGGTTCTCGCTGCAGATGGGCATGAGCCCGCTGCTGATTTCGGGGGTCTTGCAGGGTTTCGGGCTCGGCTTCGTCTTCACCCCGCTCTCGGTCGCGACCTTCTCGACCCTGGCTCGCCAGCACGTCACCCAGGGCACCGC
>DATJOB010000169.1:0-11016 GCA_035507475.1 Allostellaceae bacterium
CTCACCGAACCGTTCCGGCGATTTCTGCCGGTCCTTGATCGAGTGGCGTGCGTCGCGCCGCCGGTCGTAATCGGCGACCGCCGCCGCCAGTCCCGCTTCGTCGTAGCGGTCGCGATGCACCGTCGTCTCGGGCGGCAGGCGCATGCTGACGAAGCCGGCCTGCGCCGGGTAGCCGAGGCAGAGACCGGCAACCGGGAACACCTTGTCGGGCAGTGCGAGGATCTCGCCGACCGCGTCGATGTGGTTGCGCAGCACGCTGATCGGGCAGGTGCCGAGGCCGAGCGTCTCGGCGGCGAGGATCGCGGTCTGCAGCGCCAGCGCCGCGTCGACCGTCGCATTGAAGAAGCCTTCGAGCGTGCCGTTGTCGATCGGGTGGCGGCTCACCCGCTCGAGCCGGCGCGCGTCGCCGAGAAAGACGAGGAAGACCGGGGCGGCGCCGATCCACGGCATGTCGGGGATCAGCGCGGCGAGGCGGTCGCGCTGCGCGCGCTCCTTGACCTTGATCACCGAGGCCTGCTGGTAGTCCGACTTGGACGAGGCCGAGAGCGCCGCCGCCAGCACCAGGCGGAGCACCGGCTCGGGTACCGGCCGCGCATCGTAGCGGCGCTGCGTGCGGCGGCTCAGCACCGCCTTGATCCACGGGTCGTCCGGCGCCTCGCCGCCGAGATCGACGGGGGTACCGAAACGCGCCGTCAGCGCGCTCTCGTAGGGATCGGACATCGCAACCCTCCTCTGCGCGGCACTCTACGCCAAGGCGCTTTCCTGCGGCGAGCCGCGCGCCTACAAAGACGGCTTCCCGGCGGGAGACCCGACATGTCCGAGACGCTGCCCAGCAATTCGCAGATCATCGCCGCCTATCGCGCCGCCACCCCCGGTTCGGCAGCACGCTCGCAAGAGGCGCAGGAGCTCTTTCCCTCGGGCATCACCCACGATTCGCGCTACATCGACCCCTACGGGCTCTACATCACGCGCGCCCAGGGGCCGCGCAAATGGGACGTCGACGGCAATTGCTACGTCGATTATTTCGGCGGGCACGGCGCGCTGCTGCTCGGCCATTGCAACCCGGCGGTGATGGAAGCGGTGCACGCGCAGCTCGATCGCGGCACCCATTTCGGCGCCAGCCACGAGCTCGAGATCCGCTGGGCGGAGCTGGTGAAGCGGCTGATCCCGAGCGCCGAGCGGGTGCGCTTCACCAGCTCGGGCACCGAGGCGACGCTGATGGCGGTGCGGCTCGCCCGCGCGTTCAGCGGCAAGTCCAAGATCATCCGCTTCAACTATCATTTCCACGGCTGGCACGACCACATGACCTCGGGCCACAACAGCCATTTCGACGGCACGCCGACCACCGGCGTGCTCGACGCGGTCGCCGGCAACGTCCTGTTGTGCGACCAGAACGACGAGGCCGGACTGGCGCGGCTGCTCGACGAGCACAAGGGCGAGATCGCCGCGGCGATCATCGAACCGACCGGGGCCAATGGCGGACGGCTGCCGATCGATGTCGATTTCCTGCACGCGCTGCGTCGGCTTACCGCCGAGCACGGCGTGCTGTTGATCTTCGACGAGGTGGTCAACGGCTTCCGCGTGTCGCCGGGCGGCGCGCAGGCGGCGTTCGGGATTCGCCCCGACCTGACGACGCTCGCCAAGATCCTCGCCGGCGGGCTGCCCGGCGGCGCGGTCACCGGGCGGCGCGACATCCTCGAACTGCTCGATTTCAAGGCGACGCAGGCGGCCGGCAAGGAGAAGATCAACCACCCCGGCACGTTCAACGCCAACCCGCTGTCGGCGGCGGCCGGCATCGCCGCGCTCACCCAGGTTGCCGAGACCGACGCCTGCGCCAAGGCCAACGCCTATGGCGACGCGCTGCGCCGCCGGCTCAACGAGGCGTTCGAGGAGGAAGGCGTGCCGTGGGCCGCCTATGGCCGCTTCTCGTCGATCGAGATCTTCACCAACCCGGAAGGCATCGCGGTCACCCCGACCGCCTTCGACCCGGCGGGGCTCGCGCCGAAGAACTTCAAGGGCGTCAAGAACGCCAGCCAGGTCCACAAGCTGCGGCTGGCGATGATGCTCGGCGGGGTCGACTTCAACGGCCATCCCGGCGGCGTCATCTCGTGCACGCACGGCGAGGCCGAGCTCGAAGACACCGAGAAGGCGCTGCGCGGCGCGGTCAGGATGCTCAAGAGCGAGGGCGAGGTCTGAGGCGTCAGAGCCACGCCCGGCGGAGCATGTCGAGCCCGCCGAGCGCGAGCACCAGCAGCACCGCGAGGCGGAACCATTGCGGCTTGGTGCGTCGGCGCAGCTGGCGGCCGAGCGGCATGCCGGCCTGAATCGGCAGGATCGCGACCGCCGCGATCGCGAAATCCCACCCCGCCATCGAGCCGCTGCCGCCGAGCGCCAGCAGCATCGTCAGGCTCGCGGTGAAGGCGAAGATCGCCATCTGCTTCACAAAGCTGTCCGGGTCGGTGCCGCGCCCGACCAGGTAGGCGATCATCGGCGGCCCGAACATCGCCGACATGCCGCCGAGCACGCCGGCGGCGAGGCCGACCGCGGGACCGGCCCAGCGCGCTGCGCGATCGCCGATCCGGATGCGCGGCAGCGCCGCCAGGAGCAGCGCCAGCGCGACAAAGCTGACGCCGAGGATCAGCTCCAGCAGCCGCAGGTCGATGGTCAGCAGCAGGTGGACGCCGACCAGCAGCCCGGCGATGACGAAGACGAGGATCGGCCACATGCCGCGGATCGCGGCCAGCGTGTGACCGCCCTCCATCGCCTGGGTCACGTTGGTCGCCACCATCGGCACGGTGAGCAGCGCCACCGTGACCGGCAGCGGCACGAACTGCGCGGCCAGCGGCACCAGCACCAGCGGAAGGCCGACCCCGGTCGCGCCCTTGACGACGCCGCCCGCCAGGAACACCGCGACGAGGCCGATGAGCGCCGGCACCGGCAGGCCGAGCACGGCTTGCGTCACCATCGTTACGGCCCGCGCCCGCGCCTTGCTCGCATCGCCCGATTATCACCCGCCCGGCGCGGCGCGCAACGCGGCGAAAGCGGCTCCCGTTCGCAAGCAAATGAGCTATGCTGCGGGCAGAGGGCGCCGCGCTTGTCGTGTCGCGCCCGCGAGCTTGCAACAAGGAGCACGAGACGATGCTGCCGCGCGAGGACAACGAGCTGATCACCCGGGTCGGGCCGGGCACGCCGATGGGCGAGACGATGCGGCGCTATTGGGTGCCGGCGCTGCTGGCGAGCGAGATTGCCGATCCCGATTGCCCGCCGGTCCGCGTCCGGCTCCTCGGCGAGGACCTCGTCGCGTTCCGCGACACCAAGGGCCGCATCGGCCTGCTCGACGAATACTGCCCGCACCGCCGGGTATCGCTCTATTTCGGGCGCAACGAGGAATGCGGCCTGCGCTGCATCTATCACGGCTGGAAGTTCGACGTCGACGGCAGCTGCCTCGACCAGCTCAACGAGCCCGCCGAACTGCAGTTCAAGCACAAGGTGCATATCACCGCCTATCCGACCGTCGAGCTGGGCGGCGTCGTCTGGGCCTATATGGGTCCGGCCGACAAGATGCCGGCGCCGCCGAAATTCGCCTGGACGCAAGTCCCGGAGGCGCGCCGCCATGTCACCAAGGTGATCCAGGAGTGCAACTACCTGCAGGGCCTCGAGGGCGGCATCGACACCTCGCACGCGCCGATCCTGCACCGCCTGTTGCGCGACGACGTAAAGCGCGGCGGGATGAAGCCGTCGAGCCCGTTCGTGCGCGGCAAGGCCCCGCATCTCGTCGTCGACATCACCGATTACGGCTACCAGTACGCCGGCATCCGCCCGCTCGGCGACAGCGAGATGCACATCCGCACCTACCACTTCATCATGCCGTTCCACCAGATTCGGCCGTCGATGTCGGAAAGCGGCGCGACGATGGACGCCGGCCACATCTGGGTCCCGATCGATGACTACAACACGATGGTCTACAACTGGAACTACACGACCCAGGACCGGCCGCTGACCGAGGAGGACCGGCTCGAACGCGGCCTCGGCAACGGGCCGCTGCATGTCGACCAGGAAACCTTCCGATCGTTCGGCAATCGCACCAACAACTACCTGCTCGACCGCGAGATGCAGCGCAGCGAGAACTATTCGGGCATCGACGGCATCAACCAGCAGGACCGCGCGCTGCAGGAGAGCATGGGGCGGATCTGCGACCGCAGCCGCGAATATCTCGGCCCCGCCGACAAGGCGATCATCCAGGCGCGCAAGCTGTTGCTGAAGGCGGTGAAGGCGGTGCAGAGCGGCGAGGCGCCGGCCGGCACCGGCACCAGCTACTATCCGCTGATGGCGCACGAAAAGGTGCTGCCCAAGGATGCCGACTGGCGCACCGAGATGACGCCGGAGATGGCCGACGGGATCATCCTGGAGAGCGTGTAGCCGACCGCCATACCCGTCGCCCCGGTCCAGCCGGGGTCCAGCTTGCCGACGCACGAGACGCGCAGCGAATGGGCCCCGGCCTGCGCCGGGATGACGAACGAAAAGGAGAGAATTGAATGCCGTCGCAGCCGTTCGCCGGGGTTCTCGTCCCCGTCCTCACCCCGTTCACCGCTTCGGGCGAGCCCGACGCGGCGCGCTTTGTCGCGTTCTGCCGCTGGCTGCTCGACGAGGGCGCCGACGGGCTGGCGATCTTCGGCACGACGAGCGAAGCGAACTCGATGTCGGCGGTCGAGCGCATGGCGCTGCTCGACCGGCTGATCGCGGCGGGGGTGCCGGCGGCGCGGCTGATGCCGGGCACCGGCGCCTGCTCGATGACCGAGGCGACGAGCCTCATCAAGCATGCGCTCGGTCATGGGGTCGGCGGCGTGCTGATGCTGCCGCCCTTCTACTACAAGGGGATGACCGAGCAGGGGGTCTACGACTTCATCGCCGCGGTGATCGAGCGCGTCGCCTCGCCGGCCTTGCGGATGTACCTCTATCACATCCCGCCGCAGACCATGATCCCGTTCGGGGTCGAGCTCGTCGGCCGCCTCATCAAGGCCTATCCGCAGACCGTCGTCGGCCTCAAGGACAGCTCCGGCGACTGGAACAACACCAAGGCGCTGTGCGACGCCTATTCCGGCGCGGGCTTTGCGATCTTCCCCGGCTCCGAGGTGTTCCTGCTCGACGGGCTGCGCGCCGGCGGCGTCGGCTGCATCACCGCCTCGGGCAATGTCAACGTACCCGGCATCCGCAAGGTCTACGAGAACTGGAAGACGCCGCGAGCCGACCAGCTCCAGGCCGACATCACGCTGGTGCGCAAGACGATCCAGGCCTACCCGATGGTGCCGGCGCTGAAGCGCATCGTCGCGCATTTCCACCACGACCCCGAATGGGCCGCGGTGCGGCCGCCGATGGAGCGGCTGTCGGAGGCGCAGTCGCGGGCGCTGATCGGCGATCTGGAGAAGATCGGGTTCAGCCTCGGCGAGCGGCCCCGCGAGGCCGCGGAATAGCCGGTATCGTCACCCCCGCGCCGGCGGGGCTCCAGGGCAACCGATCGTCGCTCGCTCCTGGATTCCCGCCGCCGCGGGAATGACGAGGAGAGCGAGACGATGACGACCGAACCTTCGCGCACGCCGGAGCGGCAGGCGTTCTACGACAGCATCGCGCCGGCCAACCTCGCGCCGCTGTGGGAACAGCTGCATGATCTGGTGACGCCGGTGCCGGCGCCCCGGGCGCTGCCGGCGGTATGGCGATACCGCGACGTGCGGCCGTTCCTGATGCGCTCGGGCGGCCTCATCTCGGCGCAGGAGGCGACGCGCCGCGTCCTGATGCTGATGAACCCCGGGCTCGGCGGCCAGGCGTCGATCACCGGATCGCTGTTCGCCGGGCTGCAGCTGATCATGCCCGGCGAGGTCGCGCCGGCGCACCGGCACACCCAGTCGGCGCTGCGCTTCGTGATCGAAGGGCACGGCGCCTACACCGCGGTCGACGGCGAGCGCACGCTGATGGCGCCGGGCGATTTTGTCATCACCCCGTCTTGGACCTGGCACGACCACGGCAACGACAGCGCCGCGCCGATGGTCTGGCTCGACGGGCTCGACATCCAGATCGTCAACCTGCTCAACGCCAGCTTCGCCGAGGGCTATTCCGAGGATATTCAGCCGGTCGCTCGGCCCGAGGGCGACAGCCTCGCGCGCTACGGCGGCAACCTGCTGCCGGTCGACTGGCAGCCCTCGGGCAAGACCTCGCCGGTCTTCAACTACCCCTACGCCCGCACGCGCGAGAGCCTCGCCGCGCTCGCGCGCAACGGGCCGCCGGAGGTCTATCACGGCTATAAGCTGCGCTATGTGAACCCGGCGACCGGCGAATTCGCGATGCCGACGATCGCGACCTTCGTCCAGCTCCTCCCGGCCGGGTTCGCGTCGCAGCCCTATCGCTCGACCGACGGCACGGTCTTCGTCTGCGTCGAGGGGAGTGGCGAGACCCGCGTCGGCGACGTGACGCTGGCGTGGGAGCCGCACGACATCTTCGTCGTGCCGAGCTGGGCGGCGCACACCCATCATACGGCCGCGGAATCGGTGCTGTTCAGCTTTTCCGACCGCGCAATGCAGGAAAAGCTCGGGCTGTGGCGCGAGGCGCGCGGCAACGCCTGACCCGGGCGCTCAGCCGGCGAGGCAATCCGGGCCGTCGGATCGTCTGCGGCGCTCGCCCCCTCCCCGCCCCTCCCTTGTGGACATGTGGACATGTGGACATGGGGACATGGGGACATGGGGAGGGAGATTTGCCGCGCAGCCGCAAATGGGTGCGGCCGGCACAGCGCGTCGATTTGAATGAAGTTCCCTGCGAAGCGGGTCTCGCGGCGGCGCCGGGGGCGTTGACCCGGTCGGCGGATCGGCGGAACCTGCGCCAGCGGGATTGCGGGAGGACGCCATGAAGGTCGGCATTGCGCTCAACATGCTGTGCCAGGCGGGGCGCTCGGACGCTTCGGTGGTCGGCGAGCATCTGGCGATGGGCGACCTGGCCGAGCCGCTCGGCTTCGATTCGCTGTTCGCGCTCGAGCATCATTTCACCGGCTATGCGATGTCGCCGGCGCCGACCCAGCTCCTGGCGTATTACGCCGGCCGCACCCGCCGCATCCAGCTCGGCACCGCGGTCATCGTGCTGCCGTGGCACGATCCCGTCCGGGTCGCCGAGCAGATCGCGCTGCTCGACATCCTGTGCGGTGGGCGCTGCATCTTCGGCTTCGGACGCGGCGCGGCGAGCGTCGAATACGAGGGGTTCCGCATCGCGATGGGCGAGGCGCGGCCGCGCTTCGTCGAGGCGGCGCAGATCGTCGTCGAGGCGCTATCGAGCGACAGCTTCGAGCACCGCGGCGAGTTCTTCCAGATCCCGCGCACCGCGATCCGCCCGCGCCCGATCTCGCATCCCGAGCGGCGCTTCTATGCCTCGGCGGTGAGCCCGGATTCAGCCGAGATCATGGCGAAGCTCGGCTTCGGGCTCCTCATGGTGATGCAGAACGAGTGGCCGAAGGCCGCCGAGGACATCGCGCGCTACCGCCAGATCGCGAGCGCGGCCGGGCACGCGCCGCGCCCGCCGATCATCCTCACCAATGTGTGCTGCGCCGAAAGCAGGCAGGAAGCGCAGGAGCGCGCGTTCAAGTATCTCGGCCTCAAATGGCAGTCGATCGACGACCACTACCATTTCTCGGACGGCCATCTCGCGACCGTCAAAGGCTACGAGAGCTACGGCAAGATGGCGAAGACCTACGCCAAGATCAACGCGAGCGCCGACAGCAAGAAGAAGGCGACCGATTTCTACGTGTCGATCCAGATCGTCGGCACCCCGGCGGATTGCCTGGAGCAGATCGCCGAGCTGCAGCGCTGCACCGGCACCGACCACCTCGTCACCGAATTCTCGTTCGGCGGGCTGCCGCACGAGGAGGCCGAGGTCAACATGCGGCTCTTCGCCGATCGCGTGCTGCCGGCGCTGCAGCGCGATCCCGTCTTTGCCGCCCCGGCCGACGGCCCGAGCAGCGCGGCGCCCGCGCCGGCCGCCAAGGAACGCCTCTTCGCGCCGGCCTAAAGCGGGTTCGGGCCGACGATCTCCCACGCATAGCGCTCGAACAGCGCCTTGCGCTCTGTCTCGTTGGTCGGGCGGCGTTGGTGCAGCGCCTCGATGAGGCCGCCGGCGGCGGCCGGGGTGTAGAGGAACACAGCGCGCGCGGGCGTGTCGCCCGTATTCTTCCATGCATGCGGGATATTCCGCGGCATGAACGCGCAGGTGCCGGGGCCGCCCGTCGTCACCTCGTCGCCGATCTTGAAGGTGAGCTCGCCTTCCAGCACCCAAGCGACCTCGTCGCTATGCCGGTGCAGGTGGTAGAGGCTCGGCGTGCCCGGTGGGAGCGTCTCCTCGAACAGCATGATGCTCTCGCCGGTGTCGCGGCCGAGCAGCTTCATGGCGAACAATCGACCCGGTATCGGCGAGTCAAAATGCGTCCCGCCGCCGGCCGGAACCACCAGCCCCTTTGTCTCGGTCATCGGCCCGGCCTCCCTGGCATGAGTACGCTCAGTCGAACGCGCGCCTGAAGGCGGCCCACACCGCGCGCTGCGCGTTCAGCGCGTCGTCGACATTGGGCATCATCCCGAAAAAGGCGTGGATCATGCCGGCGTAGCGGCGATATTCGACCGCCACGCCCGCCGCCTTCAGCCGCTCGGCATAGGCAAGGCCCTCGTCGTGCAGCACGTCGCATTCGGCGGCGATGACGATCGCCGGCGCGACCCCGGCGAGGTCCGGCGCCAGTCCCGGCGAGGCGCGCCAGTCCGCGGCATCGTCGAGCGTCCGCAGGTAGTGGCCGCGGAACCACTTCATCGCCTCGGCGGTGAGGATGCCGCAGCCGGTCGCATAGCGCCCGTAGCTCTCGCTCCGCATCCGGAAGTCGCACACCGGGTAGACGAGCGATTGCAGCCGCAGGCGCGGGCCGCCGCGGTCGCGCGCCAGGATCGCGACGACCGCCGCGAGGTTGCCGCCGGCGCTGTCGCCGTGGACCCCGAGCCGCTCGGCGTCGGCGCCGAGGCTCGCCGCGTTGGCGTGGAGCCATTCGAGCGCCGCGAACGAATCCTCGACCGCCGCGGGGAAACGGTGCTCCGGGCCCATCCGGTAATCGACCGACAGCACCACCGCCTCCGCCCCGCCGCACAGGTTGCGCGCGACGAGGTCGTGGCTGTCGAGGCTGCCGATGACGTGCCCGCCACCGTGGTAATAGGCGATCGCCGGCCGCGGCCCCGGCGCCTGCGGCCAATAGATCCGCACCGGGATCGGCCCGGCCGGGCCGGGGATGGCGCGGTCCTCGATGCGCGCGGTCGGCAGCGGCTCGGCCCTGCGCGAGGCCGCCATCTGCTCCATCTGCGCCCGCGCTTCGGTCGGGGTCATCGCCTCGATCGGGCGCAGCTCGAGCTTCGCCATCGCCGCAAGGACCTGCTCGATTTGCGGATGCAGCTTCGCCATCGTCTTTCCCCCGCAGAATTCGCTACACTCGGTGGCGCAGTTTGCCTGCGACCCCGCGCACTTGGTAGAGGGTCCGGCAACGCCCGGGAGGACGCGCTGAGCGACGCTCACGGCAACGCCTACGATTATTTCGTCGCCCGCCACCTGCGCGAGGGGCGCGGCGACCGCATTGCCTTTGTCGACCCGTGGCGCAGCCTCAGCTATGCCGCGCTCGACGCCGCCGCCGGGCGTTTCGCCGCCGGCCTCGCCGCGGCAGGGATCGAGCGCGAGCGGCGCATCGCGCTCGTCATGCTCGACACGGTCGACTTCCCGGTCGCGTTCTGGGGCGCGCTGCGCGCCGGCGTCGTGCCGGTGCCGATCAACACGCTGCTGCCGCCCGACATCGTCGGCTACATCCTCGAGGATTGCCGCGCCGCCGCCCTCTTCGTCTCGGCGCCGCTGCGCGAGGCGCTGGCGCCGGCCGCGGCGCGCCTCGGCAAGACGGTGGTCAGCGACCCAGCGGTCAGCGACCCGGTGGCCAGCGATCCGGCGGGCAGCGATCCGGCGGGGGGCGGCGGGTTCGCCGAGTTCCTCGCCGCCGCACCGGCGCCGGTTGCCGCATGCTCGGCCGACGAGGTCGCGTTCTGGCTCTACTCGTCGGGCTCGACCGGCATGCCGAAAGGCGTGCGCCACGTCCATGCGAGCCTCAGGGCGACTGCCGACACCTACGCCGCGAACATCCTCCGGCTGGACGAGAACGACATCGTGTTCTCGGCGGCGAAACTGTTCTTCGCCTACGGGCTCGGCAACTCGATGACCTTTCCGCTCGCCGCCGGCGCCCGCGCGGTGCTGCTCCCCGAGCGGCCGACGCCGGAGGCGGTGCTCGAGGTGATGCGGCGGCATCGCCCGACATTGTTCTGCGGCGTGCCGACGCTCTACGCGGCGCTTCTCGCGCAGCCCGCGCTCGCCGCGGGCGCCGGCTCCGACCGGCTGCGCACCTGCATCTCGGCCGGCGAGCCGCTGCCCGAGCATGTCGGGACGCGCTGGCGCGACCGGGTCGGCGTCGACATCCTCGACGGCATCGGCTCGACCGAGATGCTGCACATCTTCGTGTCGAACCGGAAGGACGGCCTGCGCTACGGCACCACCGGCCGGGCGGTGCCGGGCTACGAGCTGCGCATCGTCGGCGAGGACGGGAAGGACGCCGCGGACGGCGAGAGCGGCGAGCTTGTCGTGCGCGGCCCCAGCGCCGCCGATGGCTACTGGAACCAGCGCGCCCGGTCGCGCCTGACCTTCCGCGGTGAATGGACCCATACCGGCGACACCTATACGCGCGACGCCGAGGGCTACTACCGCTATTGCGGGCGCCAGGACGACATGCTCAAGGTCGGCGGCATCTGGGTCTCGCCATTCGAGGTCGAGGAAGCGCTGATCGCGCACCCGGCGGTGTTGGAGGCCGCTGTCGTCGGTCACCCCGACGCCGATCAACTGATCAAGCCCAAGGCGTTTATCGTGCTGCAGGACGCGGCAAAGGACGGGGATTGCGCCGCGCTCGCCGCGACGTTGCAGAAC
>DATJOB010000170.1:0-4800 GCA_035507475.1 Allostellaceae bacterium
TGGTAGCGCGCGCCTTCGATATCGGCTTCCGGCATCTCTCGCTCCCGCAGCTGAGAAGGGAGCCGAGAGAATGCCCGTTCGGCGGGGCGCCGCCAAGTCAGCGCGGCGCTGCCGCGATGTTGCCGCCGTCGACGGTGACGAACGATCCCGTCGTGCTGCGCGCCACGGCGAGGGCGAGGAAGGCTTCGGCCACGTCTTCCGCCTCGACCGGGCGGCGCAGCAGGTTCCGGCTCATATAGGCGCTCTCGCTGATGCCGTAGGCGGCGGCGCGCGCGGCGATCATCGCACCGGTCAGCAGCCCGCCGCGGATGCCGTCGGCGTTGACCGCATTGCTGCGGATGCCCTCGCCGCCGTATTCGAGCGCGTATTGCCGCATCAGCGCCAGCGCCGCCGCCTTCGGCATGCCGTAGGGCCCGAAATCGGGGCCCGGGTTGACCGCCTGCTTCGAGACGTTGAAGAGGAGGCAGCCGCCGGTCTGCTGCGCGCGCATGATCCGCACCGCCTGCTGCGCGACCGACTGGTGGGCGAAGAAGTTGAGCTCGAAGCTGGCGCGCAGCACCGCGTCCGGTACCTCGCCGATGCGGCCCTGCCAGGCTGCCCCGGCGTTCGAGACGACGATGTCGACGCCGCCGAAATGCGTCGCCACCGCGTCGAAGGCGGCCGCCACCGCCGCGGCGTCGGTGACGTCGCAGGCGAGGCCGATTCCGCCGAGCGCTGCGGCCGCCTGCTGCGGCTCGGCGGCGGCGCGGTCGAACAGCGCGATCGCCGCGCCGGCGCGGGACAGCGCGCGCGCGGTGGCGAGGCCGATGGTGCCGGCGCCGCCGGTCACGACCGCGATCTGGCCGGCGAGCGGCTTCTCCGCCGCGCGGTCGAGCGTGGCGAGCTTGGCCTGCTCCGGCGCCCAGTATTCGATCGCGAAGGTTTCGGCCTCGCCGATCGACTGGAAGCGGCCGATCGCCTCGGCGTCGGTCACCGTATCGACCCAGGATCGGGCGATGTCGGCGGCGATCGCGGCATCCTGGGCGCTCTCGCCGAGACCGAAGAGGCCGATCCCCGGCACCAGGATGACGCGCGGCATCGGGTCGAGCGCGACCGGCGCCCCGTGGCGCGCCGCATAGGCGCGGTAGTCGGCGGCGAAGCGCGCGACCGCGGCCTCTACCGCCGCGGCGAACGCGTCGAGCCGGCCCGCTTCGGGCGGCGGCACGATCAGCGGCTGGGGCTTGGTGCGGATCGCGTGGTCGGGAGTCGCGACCCCGGCCCGGCCGTAGCGCTCGATCTCGGCCCCGTTGACGAAATCGAGCACCGGCGGTCCGCCGCGAAACGCCAGCACGAAACGGCGCGCGACGTCGGGTCCCGCCGCGTCGCGGATGGCGCAGGCGCCGCGCAGGATCGGCGCGATTTCGGCCGGCCGCGCCGGCGCCGCCGGTAGCGCGGCCGCGGCGAACACGGCCTTGCGGCCACGCCGCAGCCGTTCCTCGGCGCGCGTCACCGCCGCGATCATCCGCTCATAGGCCTCGCGGGCCGTGGCGCCGAAGGTGAAGAGCCCATGCTGCAGCAGCACCAGCCCCTCGACGCTCGGATCCGCCTCGAACACGTCGGCAGCGCGCTGCGCCAGCCCCAAGCCCGGCCGGACATAGGGCACGATGCCGAGCCGCCCGGCATAGAGCTCGGCGCAGCGCTCGGCGCCGTCCGGCTGGTCGCAGAGGCTGAGCAGCGCGGTCGCGTGCGTATGATCGACGAAGCCATGCGGCAGGAACGCGTGGAGCAGCGTCTCGACCGACGGGTTGGGCGCTGCCGGGTCGATCAGGTTGGCGCGCAGCACGCGCACCATCTCGTCGTCGCCGAGCGCGGCGCGCTGGCGCAAGGCGCGCAGCGGCGCCAGCCGCACGGCCGCGAACCCGGCCGGCTCGATCGCCGCCATGTCCCAGCCGCTGCCCTTGACGCGGATCGCCTCGGCAGGGTCGCCGTTGAGGTCGGTCGCGGCCAGCTTGACCGAGGCATTGCCGCCGCCGTGCAGCACGAGCCGCGCATCGCCGCCGAGCAGCCGGGCGCTGTAGACGCGCAGCGCCAGCGCCTCCTCGACCCCGGAAGCGGCGCAACGCGCGACGAGCTGCGCCGCGTCTGCCTCCGACCACAGGCTGCGCATCGGCGCTCCCTCGGCCGCGCCGCGGCGAGGCTAGTAGACGCCGGTCAGGGCCGTCGTCTCGCGCTTCTCGACGACGGTGTCGCCGGCGTCGCCGGTCTTGAGCAGCTTCGCCGCCAGGCTCTGGTCGCCGATCTGCGCGTTCGGGTCGGCGGCGGGGCCGCCCGAGTAGTGCAGGCCGCCGGTCGTCTGCCGCCCCGGCGCCCCGGCGCCGGCGTTGTCGACGACGCCTTGCGCCTTGCTGGCGATGTTCGCCTCCTGCGGGCGCGGCGCGCCGGGTTGCGGGGGCCGCAGGTCGAATTCGGGCGGGATCGTCAGCGGCGCGCGCGATTCGACGGCGAACTCGTCGGGCGGCGTCGGCTCGATGCCGATCACCTGCTTGAAATTGGTGCAGGCGGCGAGCGTCGCGACCGCGGCGGCGAGCGTCGCCAGATGCAGCAGGCGCGCGGCGCGCGGCGCGCCGGGTCGAGGGTGCCCGATCATGGCAGCCGGTCGCCCTCCTCCTTGGCCTCGAAGCCGAAGCGGCGGGCGAGCAATCCCTCGAACAGCATGACGATGACGCCAACGCAGATCGCCGAATCGGCGAGGTTGAAGGCCGGCCAATACCACGCGCCCAGGTGAAAATAAAGAAAGTCGATGACGCCGCCGAAGCGCAGCCGGTCGATCACGTTGCCGAGCGCGCCGCCGATGATGAGGCCGATCGCGTTCGACAACAGCTCGCTGCGCACGCGCGACAGCCAGAAGACGAGAACCGCGACGATCGCCGCGGCGGCGAGCGTGAAGAGCGGCACGCTGAGCCCGGCGCCGCTGTTGAACATGCCGAAGCTCATGCCGCGGTTGCAGGTCAGCACCAGGTCGAAGAAGCCGGTGATCGGCTCCTTGAGGTCGGCGCAGCCCGATGCGCCGAAATGCTCGAGCAGGAAGTGCTTGCTCAGCTGATCGATCGCGACCACCGCAAAGGCGGAACCGACGCCGCGACCGATCATCCGGCGGCGTCCGCCAGCGCGCCGACGACCTCCGCACAGCGCCGGCAGAGATCGGCGTGGCCGGGTGCGCTGCCGACCTCGGGCAGCACCCGCCAGCAGCGCTCGCACCTGTCGCCCGGCGCGTCGCGCACCACGACGCCGATGCCGGGCAGGTCGGGCAGCGTGAAGGCTTCGGCGGGCGGCGGCGCGACGATCACCCGACCGGCCGAGGCGATGCACAGCTCGGCGAGATCGACGCCGCGCAGCAGCGCCGCGCTCTCGGCCGGCGCGTAGAGATCGAGCGCGGCCTGCAGGCTCGACCCGATGCGCTTGGCGCTGCGCTCCAGTTCGAGCGCCCCGGTCGCGGCGCGGCGGATGTCGCGCAGCGCCGCCCAGCGCTCGCCGAGCGCCGGATCGAGCCAGGCTTCGGGCAGCGCGGCGAAGGTCTCGAGATGGACGCTGCGACCCGGCCCCTCGGCGTCGTCCGCGCCGTGCCGGGCGAGCCAGGCTTCGTCGGCGGTGTAGCAGAGGATTGGCGCGAGCCAGCGCACCAGGCAGTCGAAGGTGCGGTCCATCACCATGCGCGTCGCGCGGCGCCGCGGGTCGCCGGGTGCGTCGCAATAGAGCCGGTCCTTGCGGATGTCGAAATAAAACGCCGAGAGGTCGACCGCGCAGAAATTATGCAAGGCGGTGAACATCGCGTGGAAATCGAAATCCTCGACCGCGCGGCGCACCAGCCGGTCGATCTCGGCGAGCCGATGCAGCACCCAGCGCTCCAACTCGGGTAGCTCGCCGGCGGCCGGCGCCGCGGCGCCCGGCGGATAGCCGTCGAGCGCCCCCAGCAGATAGCGCAGCGTGTTGCGCAGGCGGCGGTAGACGTCGCCGAAGCGCTTCAGGATCTCGGGGCCGATGCGGACATCCTCGGCATAGTCCGAGCCGGCGACCCAGAGCCGCAGGATGTCGGCGCCCGACTGGCGCATCACGTCCTGCGGCGCGATCACGTTGCCGAGCGATTTCGACATCTTGCGGCCGTCCTCGTCGAGCACGAAGCCGTGCGTCAGCACCGCCTCGTAGGGTGCGCGGCCGCGCGTGCCGCAGGCCTCGATCAGCGACGAGTTGAACCAGCCGCGATGCTGGTCCGAGCCTTCGAGATAGAGCGAGGCCGGCCATTTGAGCTCGGGTCGCCGCTCCAGCACGAAGGCGTGGGTCGAGCCCGAATCGAACCATACCTCGACGATATCGTTGACCGGCTCCCACTCGGCCGGATCGTGGTCGTTGCCGAGGAAGCGGCGCGGATCGCCGGCGAACCAGACGTCGCCGCCGTCGCGCTCGACCGCCTCGGCGATGCGGTCGATGACGCCCTGGTCGCGCAGCGGCTCGCCGGTCTTGCGGCTGACGAAGACCGGGATCGGCACGCCCCAGGCGCGCTGGCGCGAGACGCACCAGTCGGGCTTGCCTTCGATCATCGCGCTGATCCGGTTCCTGCCTTGCGGCGGGACCCAGCGCGTCTCGTCGATCGCCTTCAAGGCCGCGGCACGCAGACCGTTGGTCTCCATGCTGATGAACCATTGCGGCGTGTTGCGGAAGATGAGCGGCGCCTTCGAGCGCCACGAATGCGGATAGGAATGAACGAGCGTGCCGCGCGCCACGAGGCCGCCCGCGGCCTCGACCGCGGCGATCACCGCGCGGTTG
>DATJOB010000171.1:0-13819 GCA_035507475.1 Allostellaceae bacterium
TGACGATCGGCACCGTCGCCGAGATGTTCCGCACCGCCTGGCCGACTTCCGCCGCGGTCTATCTCAAGAACGGCCAGCCGCCCAAAGCCGGGCAGATCTTCCGCAATCCGGCGCTGGCGGCGACCTACAAGCGCGTATTGGCTGAGGCGGAAGCCGGCGGCGGCGATCGCGAGCGGGTCATCGATCGCGCCCGCGACGCCTGGTATCGCGGCTTTGTCGCCAACGCGATCGACAAGTTTTGCCGCGGCGAAAAGGTACTCGACTCCTCCGGTCGCCGCCATAACGGTGCGCTGACCGCCGACGACATGGCGCGCTGGCAGGCGCCGGTCGAGACGCCTCTGACTTTCGATTACCGCGGTTATACGGTCGTCAAGGGTGGGCCGTGGAGCCAGGGGCCGGTGCTGCTGCAGCAATTGGCGCTGCTCGCCGGGTTCGATCTCGACGACACCGACCCGACCGGGGCCGATTTCATCCACACCGTCGTCGAATGCGCCAAGCTCGCCTATCTCGACCGCGAGGCGTGGTACGGCGATCCGGATTTTGTCGATGTCCCGATGGCGACGCTGCTGAGCCCCGCCTACAACGATGCCCGCCGCAAGCTGGTCGGCGACCGCGCTTCGATTGAACTGCGCCCCGGAAGCCCCGACGGTCGCGCGCCGCATTTCATGGTCGGCGGCGTCGAACTGGTCTCGGCGGTCGCGGGCATCGGCGAGCCGACGGTAGGCGCCTATGCTGCGGGGATCGGTGAGCCGACGACGAGCCCGCTGGGCGCGGTCGCCGGCGACACCTGCCATGTCGACGTGATCGATTGCTGGGGCAACATGGTTTCGGCAACACCGAGCGGCGGCTGGCTGCAATCCTCGCCGGTGATCCCGGAATTGGGCTTCTGCCTCGGCACGCGGCTGCAGATCTCGTGGCTCGACGAGAGTTCGCCGTCGAGCCTGCAGCCGGGCAAGCGGCCGCGCAGCACGCTGTCGCCGACGCTCGCCTTCAAGAACGGCACGCCTTACATGGCGTTCGGCACACCGGGCGGCGACGGGCAGGACCAGTGGTCGCTACAGCTCTTCCTGCATCACATCCACCACGGGATGAACCTGCAGGAGGCGATCGACTGTCCCGAGTTCAACACCGAGCACGCGCCGAGTTCGTTCTACCCGCGGGCCGCCGACCCCGGCCATCTCGGCGTCGAGGGCCGCTTCCCCGAGGCGACGGTCAAGGAACTCGCCGCGCGCGGGCACCGGGTGCGGGTCGGCGAGACCTGGTCGGGCGGCCGGCTCGCGGCCTGCGCGCGCGAGGAGACGCCGCAGGGGCGCATCCTCAAGGCCGGCGCCAACCCGCGGCAGATGCAGAGCTACGCGGCGGGCCGCTAGGACCGGGCCGGGCCGCGCGCGCCGGCGTTGGCGTCGCGCGTGCATGGCGCAGCGCGCAAAGGGGGAGCGATGATCCTAAGGCGGTTGGCGGTCGCGCTCGGCGCGGTCTGTCTGTTGAGCGGCGCGGCGCTGGCCGACACGACGTTGCGCATCGGGCTCGCCGAGGACCCGGACATCCTCGACCCGACCCTGGCGCGCACCTATGTCGGGCGGATCGTCTTCGCCTCGCTGTGCGACAAGCTGGTCGATATCGGCCCAAAGCTCGACATCGTGCCGCAGCTGGCGACCTCCTGGAAGTGGAGCGACGACAACAAGGCGCTCGTCATGACGCTGCGCCAGGGGGTCAAGTTCCAGGACGGCGAGAAGATGGACGCGGCCGCGGTCAAGTTCAGCCTCGAACGCCACCTGACGATGCCGGGCTCGAACCGCAAGGCCGAGATCAGCGCGGTCAAGTCGGTCGAAATCGTCGACGACCACACGGTCAAGCTGGTGCTCGACAAGCCGTTCGCGCCGCTCCTCGCGCAGCTTTCCGACCGCGCCGGGATGATCGTGTCGCCGAAGGCGGCGCAGGCGGCGGGCGACAAGTTCGGCGAGCACCCGGTCTGCGCCGGGCCGTTCAAGTTCACCGAGCGCGTGGCGCAGGACCGCATCGTGCTCGACCGCTTCGCCGACTACTGGAACAAGGATGCGATCCATGTCGACCGGATCGTGTTCCTGCCGATCCCGGATTCGACGGTCCGGCTCGCCAACCTGCAGTCGGGCAGCCTCGACCTGATCGAGCGCGTCGCCGCGACCGATCTCGATACGGTGCGCAAGGACGCCCGGCTCAAGCTCGCGACGATCACCTCGCTCGCCTATCAGGGGATCACCTTCAACGTCGACAACGGCGACAAGGCGAAGACCCCGCTCGGCCAGGACAAGCGCGTGCGCGCGGCGCTCGACCTGTCGATCGACCGCGCCGCGCTCAACGAGGTCGTGTTCAACGGCGAGTTCGCGCCCGGGAACCAATGGGAACCGCCGGGCAGCCCGTGGTACGTCAAAGACCTGCCCGTGCCGCCGCGCGATCCGGCGAAAGCCAAGGCGCTGCTTGCCGCGGCCGGGCAGCCGCACCCGTCCTTCACGATGATGGTGCCGACCAACCCCGAGACCGAACGGGCGGCGCAGGTCATCCAGTCGATGGCGGCGGAGAGCGGGTTCGATATCAAGATCCAGGCGACCGAGTTCGCCGCCTCGCTCGACCTCGCGACCAAGGGCGATTACGCGGCCTACCTGATCGGCTGGAGCGGGCGCACCGATCCCGACGGCAACATCTACAATTTCGTCAGCTGCAAGGCGCCGCCGGCGCTCAACACCGGGCATTACTGCAACCAGCAGGTCGACGCGGCGCTCGATGCCGCGCGCACCGCGAGCGCCGACGCCGACCGGCTGGCGGATTACGCCAAGGTCGCGGCGACGATCCTCGACGAGCGGCCGCTGATCTATCTGTGGCACCCGAAATGGCTCTACGCGATGAGCGCGAAGCTCACCGGGTTCGTCCCCTATCCGGACGGCCTCATCCGCCCGCAGGGCCTCAAGCTGCCATAGCGCTCGGGGCGATGGCCGCCTATCTCATCCGCCGCATCGCGCTGATCCTGCCGACATTGTTCTTCGTGTCGGTACTGATCTTCGGGCTGCAGCAGCTCCTGCCGGGCGACCCGGCGCTGGCGATGGCGGGTGAGGAGCAGGACCCGGCGGTGATCCAGTTCCTGCGCCAGAAATACCATCTCGACCAGCCGCTGCCGGTGCGCTACGCGCTATGGGTCGAGGGCGTGGCGCAAGGCGATTTCGGCGAGTCGATCCGCATCAAGCGGCCGGTCAAGGACCTGATACTCGAAAAGCTCCCGGTCACCGGCGAGCTCGCCGGGCTGGCGATGCTGGTCGCGCTGGCGATCGGCGTGCCGACCGGCATCCTCGCCGCCGTGCGGCACGACACCGCGATCGACTACGGCGCGACGATGGCCGCGCTCTGGGGCTTGTCGATCCCCAATTTCTGGCTCGGCATCCTGTTGATCCTGCTGTTCTCGGTGACGCTCGGCTGGCTGCCCGCGTCGGGCTTCGTCAGCCCCGCGGAAAGCCTCAGGCAGAACCTGCTGACGCTCGTCATGCCGGCTTTCGTGCTCGGCAACGCGATCGCCGCGGTGATGATGCGCCACACGCGCAGCGCGATGCTTCAGGTGCTCAGCGCCGACTATGTGCGCACCGCGCGCGCGAAAGGGCTGCCGGAGCTGCGCGTCATCCTGCGCCACGCGCTGCGCAACGCGCTGATCCCGGTGGTGACGCTCGGCGCGCTCGAATTCGGCGGGCTGCTGTCGGGGGCGGTGCTGACCGAGCAGGTCTTCACCATCCCCGGTTTCGGCAAGCTCATCGTCGACGCGGTGTTCAACCGCGACTACGCGGTGGTGCAGGGCGTCGTGCTGTGCACCGCGTTCGCCTACATCCTGCTCAACCTCGTCGCCGACATCGCCTATGCGGTGATCAATCCGCGGCTGCGCACATGACCGCCGAGCCGCTCGACGCCGCCTTCATCGACGAGCCGGCTGGCGAGGCGCCGTGGCAGCGCGCGCTGCGCCGGCTCGCCCAGCGCCGCGTCGCGCTATTCGGCCTGGCGGTCATCGTGCTGTTTGTCGCGCTCGCGCTCCTGGCGCCGCTGATCGCGCCCTATGACCCGGTCGCGACGAGCTGGTCGCTGGTGCGCAAGCCGCCCTCGCTCGCCCATCCGTTCGGCACCGACGAGATCGGCCGCGACGTGCTCTCGCGGGTGATTTGGGGCGGCCGCGCCTCGCTGCTGGCGGGGATCGTCTCGGTCGCGCTGGCGCTGGCGGCAGGCGTGCCGATCGGCCTCCTCGCCGGCTATCTCGGCGGGGTCGTCGACGGCACTGTCATGCGGATGATCGACGCGATGCTGGCGATCCCGTTCCTGATCCTGGCGATCGCGCTGGCGGCGTTCCTCGGGCCCAGCCTGACGAACGCGATGATCGCGATCGGCATCTCGCAGACCCCGATCTTCGCCCGGCTGACCCGGGGGCAGGTACTGACCGTCAAGCACGAGGAATACATCGAGGCGGCGCGCGCGGTCGGCAACCCGCACCATCGCATCGTGCTGCGCCACATCCTGCCCAATATCGTGCCGCCGCTGCTGGTGCAGGCGACGCTCGCCGCGGCGGCGGCGATCATCGCCGAGGCGAGCCTGTCGTTCCTCGGCCTCGGCCAGCAGCCGCCGGACCCGAGCTGGGGCAGCATGCTCAATACCGCCAAGAACTTCCTCTCCCAGGCGCCGTGGATGGCGCTGTGGCCGGGCCTCGCGATCTTCCTGCTGGTGCTCTCGCTCAACCTGTTCGGCGACGGCTTGCGCGACGCGCTCGACCCACGCAACGGTTGAACGCCGTGGCGGTTGCGCAAACCGGCCTAAATCGCCAAGATGGGCCGGTCACGCTCAGGTGAAGCGAGAGTCCGATCAGTCCCCCGTCGGTGAGCCTTCCGCCAGCATCACATCGACGTCCATCCCGGGGACGGGTAGCCCGTTGCGGGCGCATCGGCACGATCGTTGAAGCGGCTGTAATCGCCATGTCATCGCCCCGGGCGAGCATGAAGCGGTAGAGCGGACAAGACCGCCGGCGCGGGCGCGCCGGTCGCACATGCCTTTCGAGGGGGGCTCAGACATTATGACCGCACCGACTGGGACGATCGAAGAGGTCGCCGTCAACACCATCCGGACGCTGTGCATCGACGCGGTGCAGAAGGCCAATTCGGGCCACCCGGGAACGCCGATGGCGATGGCGCCGGTGGTCTACACGCTGTGGCAGGATTTCCTGCGCTTCGACCCGGTCGATCCGATCTGGCCGAACCGCGACCGCTTCGTGCTGTCGTCCGGGCATGCGTCGACGCTGCTTTACTCGATCCTTCACCTGACCGGGGTGAAGGCGGTCGACGAGCGCTACGAGCGGCTGGGCACGCCGACCGTGTCGCTCGAAGACCTGATGAAGTTCCGCCAGCTCGACAGCAAGTGCCCGGGCCATCCGGAATATCACTGGACCTCCGGCGTCGAGACCACGACCGGGCCGCTGGGGCAGGGGATCGCGACGAGCGTCGGCCTGGCGATCGGCGCGAAATGGATGGCGAACCACTTCAACCGCCCCGATTTCGAGCTCTTCAACTATCGGATCTACGCGCTGTGCGGCGACGGCTGCATGATGGAAGGGGTGGCGAGCGAGGCGGCGTCGTTGGCCGGCCACCTGAAGCTCGGCAACCTCTGCTGGATCTACGACAGCAACCACATCACGATCGAAGGCAACACCGCGCTCGCCTTCACCGAGGACGTGGGCGGTCGCTTCATGGCCTACGGCTGGAACGTGCTGCGGGTGAGCGACGCGAACGACCGCGAGCGCATCGCGCACGCGCTCGACACCGCGAAAAAGACCGCCGACCGGCCGACCCTGATCATCGTCGAGAGCCATATCGGCTACGGCGCGCCGCACAAGCAGGACACCTCGGGCGTCCATGGCGAGCCGCTCGGCGCCGAGGAGGTCAAGCTCACCAAGCGCAATTACGGCTGGCCGGAGGACGCGCAGTTCCTCGTGCCCGATGGCGTCTACGATCATTTCAAGGCCGGCATCGGCGACCGCGGCGCAAAGGCGCGCAACGAATGGGAGAGCCTGTTCGCGCGCTACAAGGAAGCGCATCCCGGGCTCGCCAAGCAATGCGAGGCGATGCAGGCGCGCGAATTGCCGGAAGGCTGGGACAAGGACATCCCGGTCTTCCCGACCGACCCGAAGGGCATCGCCAGCCGCGATTCCTCGGGCCAGGTGCTCAACAAGATCGCGCCGAACCTGCCGTGGCTGGTCGGCGGCGCCGCCGACCTCGCGCCCTCGACCAAGACGCGCCTGACCTTTGAGGGCGCGGGCGACATGCAGGCCGACAGCCCGGGCGGCCGCAACATGCATTTCGGCATCCGCGAATTCGCTATGGGGGCGATCTGCAACGGGCTGGCGCTGACCAAGCTGCGGCCCTACGGCTCGGGCTTCATGATCTTCTCCGACTACTGCAAGCCGGCGATCCGGCTCAGCGCGATCATGGAGCTGCCGATCGTCTTTGTGTTCACCCACGATTCGATCGGCGTCGGCGAGGACGGGCCGACGCACCAGCCGATCGAGCAGTTGATCGGCCTGCGCGCGATCCCCGGCCTCATCACCTTCCGGCCGGGCGACGCCAACGAGGTCGCCGAGGCGTGGCGCTACGCGCTGCAGCTCAAGCATCAGCCGGTCTGCATGATCTGCAGCCGGCAGAACCTGGCGACGCTCGACCGCAGCAAATACGGCGCGGCGAGCGGCGTCGCGAAGGGCGCCTACGTGCTCGGCTGCGCCGCGCCCGACGGCAAGCCCGACGTGATCCTGATGGCGACCGGCAGCGAGGTGCAGCTCGTCGTCGAGGTCTACGAGAAGCTGGTCGCCGAGGGCGTCAAGGCGCGCGTCGTCAGCATGCCGTCCTGGGAGCTCTTCGAGCAGCAGGACCAGGCCTATCGCGACTCGGTGCTGCCGCCCGGATGCCGCCGCCGCGTTGCGGTCGAGCAGGCCTCGAACATGGGCTGGGCGCGCTATGTCGGCTTCGACGGCGCGATCATCGGCATGCACACCTTCGGCGCCTCGGCACCGCTCAAGGAGCTGGTTGTCAAATTCGGCTTTACCGGAGAAAACGTCTATGCCGCTGCCAAGGCGCAGCTGGCGCGCAAGGAGTAGAGGCCATGGCTAGCCGTTTGGCGACACTCAACGACTACGGGCAGTCGGTCTGGTTCGACTTCGTGAGCCGCGATCTGCTGCGCTCGGGCCAGCTCACCCGGATGATTGCCGATGACGGGCTGCGCGGCGTCACGTCGAACCCGTCGATCTTCGAGAAGGCGATCGGCCACGGCGACGATTACGACGAGCTGATCCGCCAGGCGGAAGCGTCGGGCGACCTCGATCCGGGCGCGCTGTTCGAAGGGCTGGCGGTGCACGACATCCAGGAAGGCGCCGACCAGATGCGCCCGGTCTACCAGCAGACCCAGGGACGCGACGGCTATATCAGCCTCGAAGTGTCGCCCTATCTGGCGATGCAGACGCACGAGACCATCGAGGAAGCGCGCCGCCTGTGGCGCGAGGTCAGCCGCCCCAACCTGATGGTCAAGATCCCGGGCACCAAGCCCGGCATCCCGGCGATCCGCCAGATGATCAGCGAGGGCGTCAACATCAACGTCACGCTGCTGTTCTCGGCCGACGTCTATGCCGAGGTCGCCGAGGCCTACATCTCCGGCCTCGAGGAATTCGTCGCCAAGGGCGGCGATCCGCACCGGGTGGCGAGCGTCGCCAGCTTTTTCATCAGCCGCATCGACTCGCTGGTCGACAGCCAGATCGACAAGAAGATCGCGGCCACCGGCGATGCGGCCGAAAAGGCGCGGCTTGAGGGGCTCAAGGGCAAGGCGGCGATCGCCAACGCCAAGCTCACCTACCAGCTCTACAAGGAAATCTATTCGAGCCCGCGCTGGCAGCGCCTGGCGCAGAAGGGCGCGCAGACCCAGCGCCTGCTGTGGGCCAGCACCGGCACCAAGAACCCGAAATACAGCGATGTGCTCTATGTCGAGGAGCTGATCGGCGCCGACACGGTCAACACCATGCCGCCGGCGACGATGGACGCGTTCCGCGACCACGGCAACGCCCGCGCCAGCCTCGAAGAGGACATCGCCGGCGCCAAGGCGGCCATGGCGGCGCTGCCCTCGGCCGGCGTGTCGATGGCCGACGTCACCAAACAGCTCGTCGTCGACGCGGTCGGCCTCTTCGCCGATGCCGCCGACCAGCTTTATGCATCGGTCCAGAAGAAGCGCCAGATGGTGCTCGGCAACAAGCTCAACTCGATGAGCTACAAGCTGCCGGCCGATCTCGAAACCGCCTTCAAGGCGGCGATCGAGGATTGGCGCAAGAACGGCAAGGTGCGGCGCTTGTGGACCGGCGATGCCTCGCTGTGGACCGAAGCCGACGAGGCCAACTGGGTGGGCTGGCTCAACATCGTCAGCGACCAGCTCAAGGAAGTGGCCCATCACGAAGCTCTCGCCAAGGACGTCCAGGGCGCCAAGTTCAAGGACATGCTGCTGCTCGGCATGGGCGGGTCGAGCCTCGGCCCCGAGGTGTTCGCCGAGACCTTCGGCTCGAAGCCCGGCTTCCCCAAGCTGCATGTGCTCGATTCGACCGACCCGGCGCAGGTCAAGCGCTTCGAGGACGCGGTCGATCTCAAGAGCTGCCTTTTCCTGGTGTCGAGCAAGTCGGGCAGCACGCTCGAGCCCAACATCTTCAAGGCCTATTTCTACGAGAAGGCCAAGCAGGCGGTCGGCGAGGCGGAAGCGCCGAAGCGCTTCATGGCGGTCACCGACCCCGGTTCGACCGTCGAGAAGATGTCGCGCGAGGCCGGCTTCCGGCACGTTTTCCACGGCCTGAAAAGCATCGGCGGCCGTTATTCGGTGCTGTCGAACTTCGGCATGGTGCCGGCGACCTGCATCGGCATCCCGCCGCGCGAATTCTTCGAGACGACCGCCGAGATGGTGCGCTCCTGCGCGCCGAGCTCGCCGCCCTCGGAGAACCCGGGCGTGATCCTCGGCGCGATCATGGGCGTCTGCCAGCGCGCCGGTCGCGACAAGGTGACCGTGCTCGCCTCGAAGGGGATCGCCGATTTCGGCGCCTGGCTCGAGCAGTTGCTCGCGGAATCGACCGGCAAGATCGGCAAGGGCATCGTCCCGGTCGATGCCGAGGCGGTCGGTGCGCCCGGCGTCTACGGCAACGACCGGCTCTTCGCCTATACCCGGCTCGCCTCTGACCCCGACAGCGAGCAGGACAAGGCGGTGGCGGCGCTCGAAGCCGCCGGCCAGCCGGTCGTGCGGATCATCGTGCACAACCCGATGCAGCTCGGTCAGGAATTCTTCCGCTGGGAGATGGCGACCGCGGTCGCCGGCTCGATCATCGGCATCAATCCGTTCGACCAGCCCGATGTCGAGGCCAGCAAGGTCAAGACCCGCGAGCTCACCACGGCCTACGACCAGACCGGCAAGCTGCCGCCGGAACAGCCCTTTGCCTCGTTCGACGGGATCGAGCTGTTCGCCGACCCGCGCAACGAAGGCGAGCTGAAGCCCAAGGCGACGAGCCTCGTCGCCGCGCTCAAGGCGCATCTCGATCGCGCCAAGGCCGGCGACTATGTGGCGATGCTCGCCTATATCGACCGCACGGCGGCGCATATCGAGGCGATGCAGAAGATGCGGCATCGGGTGCGCGACACCAAGAAGCTCGCCACCTGCCTCGGCTTCGGGCCGCGCTTCCTGCACTCGACCGGGCAGGCCTACAAGGGCGGACCGAACAGCGGCGTCTTCCTGCAGATCACCTGCAGCGACCCGGCCGATCTGCCGGTGCCGGGCGCCAAATACACCTTCGGCGTGGTGAAGGCGGCGCAGGCGCGCGGCGATTTCGACGTGCTCGCCGATCGCGGCCGGCGCGCGCTCAGGGTGCACCTCTCCGGCGGCGTCGAGAAGGGCTTGCCCGCTCTCGCGGCGGCGTTGGAACAGGCTTTGAAATAGCGCAGACGACAGACAGGGGAGACTAGCGATGCAACTGGGAATGATCGGGCTCGGCCGCATGGGCGGCAACATCGTCCGCCGGCTCATGCGGAACGGCCACACCTGCGTCGTCTACGACCGCAGCACGGACGCCGTGTCGGCGCTGACCAAGGAAGGCGCGACCGGGAGCAGCGGGCTCGCCGATTTCGTCGGCAAGCTCAGCGCCCCGAAGGTGGTCTGGGTGATGCTGCCCGCCGGCAAGATCACGCACGACACGATCGTCGAGCTGAACGGTCTGCTCGGCAAGGGCGACATCCTGATCGACGGCGGCAACTCCAAGTTCCTCGACGACATCGCCCATGCGGAGTTGCTGTCGCAGAAGGGCATCACCTTTGTCGATGTCGGCACCAGCGGCGGTGTCTGGGGCTTGGAGCGCGGCTACTGCATGATGATCGGCGGCGCCAAGGACGCGGTCGACCATCTCGACCCGATCCTGAAGACGCTGGCGCCGGGCGCCGGCTCGATCGACAAGACGCCGGGCCGCGAGGGCCGCGACGTGCGGGTCGAGAACGGCTACATCCATGCCGGGCCGGCCGGCGCGGGCCATTTCGCCAAGATGGTCCATAACGGCATGGAATACGGGATCATGCAGGCCTATGCCGAGGGCTTCGATATCCTGAAGGGGGCATCGCAGTCGTTCATCCCGGAGAGCCGGCGCTACAAGTTCAACCTCGCCGACCTCGCCGAGGTGTGGCGCCGCGGCAGCGTCATCGCCTCTTGGCTGCTCGACTTGACCGCGATCGCCCTGGCCGAAGACGAGACGCTCTCGGAGTTCTCGGGCTACGTCCAGGATTCGGGCGAGGGCCGCTGGACCATCGAAGCGGCGATCGAGGAGGCGGTACCTGCCGATGTACTGACGGCGTCGCTCTACACCCGGTTCCGCTCGCGCCAGGAGCACACCTACGCCGAGAAGATCCTGTCGGCGATGCGCAAGCAGTTCGGTGGACACACCGAGCAGATGGCGCACGAGGCGCACGGAAGCGAGCACCACTGAGAACGGCACGCCGCCTTGGCGGAACGGGAGGCTGCGGCCTTTCCGTTCCGCACAAGGCCGATTTGACGAACAGTTTTTGAGGGGCCACGCAATGGCTGAGCAGGGCGGAACCACGCGGGCGGGGTCGAAGGCGCCGCCCTGCACGGTGGTGATCTTCGGCGCCACCGGCGACCTGACGGCGCGCCTGCTGATGCCGGCGATCTACAACCTGTCGCGCACTGGCCTCCTCTCGGAGAATTTCTCGCTGATCGGGCTCGGCCGCACCGAGCAGTCCGACGACGCGTTCCGCCAGTCGCTGACCGACGCGATCAAGCGCTTCGTCAGCACCGGCGACCACGGCGGCTCGCCGAACCCGCTCGACGAGAAGGCGTGGGATTTCATCGTCAGCCGCACCAGCTACATGTCGGGCGACCTCACCAAGCCCGACATCTATCAGGCTCTCGGCCGCAAGCTCGACGAGGCGGCGAAGACCTACAACACGCAGGGCAATGCGCTGTTCTACCTCGCGGTCGCCGCCAGCCTCTTCGGGCCGATCATCGACCTGCTGGGCGGGGCGGGGCTGACCAACGAGGAGAGCGGCGCCTGGCGGCGGGTGATCATCGAGAAGCCGTTCGGCACCGACCTCGCCTCCGCCAAGGCGCTCAACACGCGCATCCTCAAGGTGCTCGACGAATCGCAGATCTACCGAATGGATCATTTCCTCGGCAAGGAGACGGTCCAGAACATCATGGCGTTGCGCTTCGCCAACGGGATCTTCGAGCCGCTGTGGAACCGCGACCACATCGACCATGTGCAGATCACCGTCGCCGAGACGGTCAGCGTCGAGCACCGCGCGGCGTTCTACGAGCAGACCGGCGCGATGCGTGACATGGTGCCGAACCACGTCTTCCAGCTCGTCAGCCTGACCGCGATGGAGCCGCCGAACTCGTTCGATCCCGACGCGGTGCGGACCGAGAAGAGCAAGGCGCTGCAGGCGATCGTGCCGTTCGACGAGGGCGACCTGCATCGCAATGTAGTGCGCGGTCAGTACACCGCCGGCACGGTGCGCGGGCAGGAGATCGCCGCCTACCGCAATGCCGAGGGCGTCTCGCCGGACAGCACGACCGAAACCTACGTCGCGATGCGCCTCAGCATCGACACCTGGCGCTGGGCCGGCGTGCCGTTCTACCTGCGCACCGGCAAGTCGCTGGCGCAGCGCACGACCTTCATCTCGATCCAGTTCAAGGGGGCGCCGTTCGCGTTGTTCCGCGACACCAGCGTCGATACGATCTCGCCCAACGTCCTGACGCTGCAGCTCCAGCCCGACGAAGGCGTGTCGCTGCATTTCAGCGCGAAAAAGCCGGGGCCGGAGATCCAACTCGGCGGCGTGCAGATGGATTTCCGCTATCGCGACTACTTCAATGCCGCGCCGGCGACCGGCTACGAGACCCTCGTCTACGACTGCATGATCGGCGACGCGACGCTGTTCCAGCGCGCCGACTCGGTCGAGGCCGGGTGGCGCGTCACCCAGCCGATCTTCGACTTCTGGAAGAACGACCGCAGCGCGCCGCTCGAATTCTACGCCGCCGGCAGCGCCGGCCCCGAAGGCGCCGATCAGTTGCTGTGGCGCAGCGGCCGGGCCTGGCAGCCGATCGGCTGATGGCCCGCCCGGTCATCGTCTCGCCGTCGATCCTGTCGGCCGATTTCGCGCGGCTCGGCGAGGAGGTGCGTGCCGCCGACGCGGCGGGCGCCGACTGGATCCATGTCGACGTGATGGACGGCCGCTTCGTGCCGAACCTGACGATCGGCCCGATCGTCGTCGGCTGCCTGCGCCAAGTCACGAAGAAGCCGCTCGACGTGCATCTGATGATGGTCGAGCCGGAGCATTATCTCGAGGAGTTCGCCGAGGCCGGCGCCGATCACATCCTGGTGCATTGCGAGCCGAGCGCGACGATCCACCTGCACCGCACGCTTTCGCACATCCGCGGTCTCGGCAAGGTCGCCGGCGTCGTGCTCAACCCGGGCACCGGGCTCGGCCCGATCGAATACGTGCTCGACCTCGTCGGCATCGTGCTGATCATGACCGTCAATCCGGGCTTCGGCGGGCAGAAATTCATCCCCGAGATGCTGACCAAGATCCGCGCGCTGCGCGAGATGTGCGACAAGCGCGGGCTCGACACCACGATCGAGGTCGATGGCGGGTTGAGCGGCGACAATGCCTGGCAGGTGATCGAGGCCGGCGCCAATGCGATCGTCGCCGGCTCGGCGGTATTTCATGCGCCCGATTACGCCGCCGCGATCGCCGCCATCCGCCATTCGAAGGCGCCTGGACGATAGGAACTCCGGCCATGGCCATGCGACCGCGCATCGACGTTTCCGCCGATTTCGAGTCCCTGGCGCACCGCGTCGCGCAATGGATCACCGACCTCGCCTGTGCGACCCCCGGCCGCTTCGCGATCGCGCTTTCCGGCGGCTCGACGCCGAAGCGGCTCTACCAGTTGCTCGCCGCATCCCCGCTGCGCGAGGCGATGCCGTGGGAGCGCGTGCATCTGTTCTGGGGCGACGACCGCTTCGTACCGTGGGACGATCCCAACAGCAATTACGGGATGGCACGCGAGGCGATGATCGCGCATGTCCCGATCCCGCCGGAAAACGTGCACGGCATCGTTCACGAGGGCAGCCTGTCGGAGGCCGCTTCGGCCTATGAGGCGACGCTCAAGTCGTTCTACGGCAGCGACAAGCTCGACCCCGCACGCCCGCTGCTCGACGTCAATCTGCTCGGCATGGGACCGGACGGCCATACCGCCTCGC
>DATJOB010000172.1:0-12522 GCA_035507475.1 Allostellaceae bacterium
TCGAGCGCGGGCAGTGCGGCGGCGAGCGGCGCCAGGCTCTCGGCCAGCCCCGGCGTCACCACCAGGAGCCGCGCCCCGCAATTCCCGGCGATGTACTCGACCTCGCGCGGGTGCAGCCGCGCATTGGCCGGCACCGCGCAGAGCCCGGCCGCCCAGCAGCCGCACAGCAACTCGAAGAACTCGCCGCAATTCTCCAGCGACAGCAGCACCCGGTCGCCCGGCGCGAGGCCCTGCGCGCGCAGTCCGCCGGCGAGCGCGGCGACGCGCGCCGCCAGCTCGCGGTAAGACCAGCTGCGGCGGTCATCGGCGACCGCCGGCGCGTCGGGCAGGCGCCGCGCGACATCGAAGAGCAGCGCCGCAAGGTTCATCGGTCTTTCCTTCGCGATCCCGGTTCCGCACGATAGCGGCATCGGCCGAGGAGGAACACAGCATGAGCGACACGCGCCCGTTCGACCCGGCGCTGTTCGGCGACGCGGCGATCGATCCCGAAACCGCCCGGCTCAACGCGCAGATGATCGAGCTGCTGACCGGGCAGCCGGAGTGGTGGATCACCGGGCCGGCGGCGTTCCGCGCGGCGCGGCGGCGCGGCGAGGGGCCCTTCCCGGCGCCGGTGATGTCGCCGCGGGCGCGCACCGTCGTCATCCCCGGCAAGGACGGCAACGAGATCGCGCTGCGGCTGATCCCGCCGGCGGGGACGCCGCGCGGCGTCTATCTGCATCTCCACGGCGGCGGCTGGGTGCTGGGCGGCGCCGATATGCAGGACCCGCTCCTCGAACGGCTCGCCGACAATACCGGGCAGCTCGTGGTGGCGCCGGAATACCGGCTGGCGCCCGAGCATCCCTACCCCGCCGGAGCGGACGATTGCGAGACCGCGGCGGCGTGGCTGGTGGCCAACGCGCGCGGCGAATTCGGCACCGAGGCGCTCACCATCGGCGGCGAGTCGGCGGGCGGCCATCTGGCGGCGGTGACGCTCCTGCGTCTGCGCGACCGGCACGGCTATACCGGCTGGCGCGGCGCCAACCTCGTCTACGGCGCCTTCGACCTCTCGATGACGCCGAGCCAGCGGCAGTTCGGCAACACCCGGCTCATCCTGCGCACGATCGACATGCAGCAGTTCTACAATGCCTTCCTGCCGACTATCGTCGAGCGGCGCGACCCCGACATCTCGCCGCTCTATGCCGAGCTCAACGGGCTGTGCCCGGCGCTCTTCACCGTCGGCACCAAGGACGCATTGCTCGACGACACGCTGTTCATGTATGCGCGCTGGGTCGCCGCCGGCAACCCGGCCGAGCTCGCGGTCTATCCGGGCGGGGCGCACGGCTTCACGCTGTTCCCGAGCGACCTGGCGCGCGAAGCGGCGACGCGCGCCGAGGCGTTCCTCAACCGCGTCCTTGGCTGAAGCGGTCGCCGATCAGGCGCCGGCCGATCAGGCGCCGATCCGGGCGACCGCGGCGCCGCGCAGCAGCGCCTTCTTCGCCGCCCATTCCGCGTCGGGCGGCAGGGTTTCGAGGAACTGCACCGCGCCGCCCGCATGCAGCGCGAGCGGCACACCGTCGCGGTAGAGCACGCGGTTGACGGTCAGCACCGCGAGCCGCGGTCCCGGCGTCAGGATGCCGACGAGGTTGAGCGGGTCGGCGCCCGACAGCGAGACGAGGGCGCCGGTGTTGGGCTTGCGCCGTACCTCGCGCAGCAGCCCGACCGCCTCGGGCAGCGCGAACTGCTCGCCGGCGAACCCGGCGACAAAGCGGCCGCCGCGGATTTCGCCGCGCGCCTCGAGCCGGCGGTAGATGCGCAGCAGGTCGCGCCACGGCGGCAGCCACGCGGCTTCGCGCTCGATCAGCCGCCAGAAGACGACGCCGTAGCGGCGCAGCAGCGTGCGCGCGAGATGCTCGGCCGCCTCGGCCGCCCCCTTTGCCGGGTTCTCGGGCGGGCGCGGCCGGCGCGCCAGTGCCCAGCGCCCGGCATTCTCCATCGCGAAGCTGATCGAGCGCCGCCGGCGCTGGCTGCCGCTGCCGCTCGGCGCGAGCAGCGCGCGCAGCCCGGCGAAACTGTCCGAGGTGACGACGCCGAGCGCCACCAGCTCGGCGAGCGCCTCCTCGACCTGCGGCCGCAACAGCCCGGCGCCGTCGGCCAGCTCGTCGAAGAACGAGGCGCCGTCGCGGCGGATGACATCGGCGACGCGGCGGGCGATCGGGCCCGGCGCGCTGTCGTCGGGCGCGGGCGACAGCAGCGCCCAGAATGCGGCGTGGCGTCGCGCCAACAGCGCGATCGGGGTCGAGCGCACCGGGGCGACGCTGCGCCCGCCGTCCTCGGGGCGCGGGCTGCGCGGTTTGAGCCGCGCCCAGGCGATGCGCCCGGAGAGGCAGAGATCGTCGAGCCAAGCGGGGTCGTAGTCGCGCAGCCGCGCCGGCAGGATCTCGCTTTCCCAGGCGCCGGCCGCCGCCTCGAAGCCTTCGAGCTGGCCGACGATCGCGGCGAGCGCGTCCGGGCCTTCCATCCGCGCGTCGGGCGCGACGCGCTGCCATTCGAAGAGGAAGCGCAGGAAATCGCGCGCCGCGACCGGCTCGATCTCGGCGCGCAGCCGCTTCACCGTGTAGCGGTGGATGCGGGCGAGCAGCCGGCGCTCGCACCATTCCTCGCCCGCCTCTTCGCCCCCTGCGGCGTCGGTGAACCGGCCGCGCAGCGCGAAGCCCTCGGCTTCGAGCGCCTGCAGCGCCGGCGCGATGTCGCCGACGCCGAGGCCGAGCGGCGCGGCCAGCGCCTCGGCGGCGACCGGACCGAGCCCTTCGAGCCGCCCACGGATCAGCTCGGTGAGCGCCAGGTCGGGCGACCAGGCCTGAGCGGCGCGCGCCGGTGCGGCGATCGCCGGTTCGAGCGTCGCGTCGGGCCATAGCGCGCGGAATTGCGGCAGCCGCTCGGCCGCGATCCACACCGACATGCCCGGGCGCGACAGCCGCGCGGCGCGCCGGCCTGCCGCCAGCTCGCCGAGCCAGCCGGCCCAGCCCGGCGTGTTGCCGATCTCGCGCTCGCCGAGGAAGCCGAGCCAGACAAGCGCGTCGTGCAGCTCGTCGGCGTTGACCGGCGCCGGCCAAGCCTCGTCGCGCACCCGCGCGATCGCGTCGGGGTCGAGCCGCCCGAGATCGGCGGCGTCCTCCGGCGCCAGCCAGCGCCGCCCCATCACCGCCTGGGTGCGGCGTTCCTCGAGCGGCGCGTCGTCGAGATAGGCGTAGGGTCGTGCCGCCAGCACTTCGAGCGCGAGCGGCGACGGCTCGGCGAGGTCGCGCGCGACGACCCGCACCGCGCCGCTCTCGATGCGCTTGAGCAGCCGCTCGAGCCCGATAATGTCCATCGCCTCGGTGAGGCAATCGGCGATCGTCTGGTCGACCAGCGGATGGTCGGGGATCTCGCGCGGTCCGGCGAGGTTCTCGGCGCAGGCGAGCTGGTCGGGGAAGATCGCCGCGACGAGGTCTTCCGCCTCCATCCGCATCAGCTGCGGCGGCACCTTCTTGCCGCCGCGGAAGCGCGGCAGCGCGAGCGCGACCCCGGCCACCCAGCGCCAGCGGGTCATGAACATCGGCGCGTCGAGCAGCGCCTGGGTCAGCACGTCGCGCACGCTCGCCGAATGGAGATAGCGCGCGACATCGTCGAGCGCGAAGCTGTGCACCGTGGTCAGCGACAGGCAGATATTGTCCTCGGTCGCCGCTGCCTGCAGCTCGAAGTTGAAGCGGGCGCAGAAGCGCTTGCGCAGCGCCAGCCCCCAGGCGCGGTTGATCCGGCTGCCGTAGGGCGAGTGGATCACCAGCTGCATGCCGCCGACCGCGTCGAAGAAGCGCTCGAAGACGAGCGTGTCGAGCGTCGGCAGCACGCCGAGCGCGGCATGGGCGGCGGCGAGATACTCGACGATCTGCCGCGCCGCGTCCTCGCCGATGCCGACTTCGTGGGCGAGCCACGCGATGGCGCTTTCCCCGTCGGGGTTGCCTTCCAGCAGGGCCTGCACCTCGGCCCGCAGCCGCGAGACCGAGGCGGACAGCTCATCGCTGCGGCCGGGCGCTTCGCCGAGCCAGAACGGCACGGTCGGCGGCTGGCCTTCGGCGTCCGCGACGCGCACGACGCCGCGCTCGACGCGCTGGATGCGGTAGGAGGCGTTGCCGAGCTGAAACACGTCGCCGGCGAGGCTCTCGACCGCCCAGTCCTCGTTGACCGTGCCGATGATCGTGTTCTCGGGTTCGAGCAGCACCTGATAATCGGCGGTGTCGGGGATCGTGCCGCCCGAGGTCAGCGCGGTGATCCGCGCGCCGCGCCGCCCGCGCAGCAGGCGGTTGACCGCGTCGTAATGGACGAGCGCGCCGCGTCGCCCGCGCCGCGTGCCGAAGCCCTCGGCGAGCATCGCCACCGCCGCGTCGAAATCGTCGCGCGCCAGGTCGCGGTAGGGCCAGGCGCGACGGATCAGCGCAAAGAGCTCGTCCTCGCCCCATTCCTGGGCCGCGGCCTCGGCGACGATCTGCTGCGCCAGCACGTCGAGCGGCGCCTCGCGCAGGCAGAGCGCGTCGAGCTCGCCGCGCCGCACGCTGTCGATCAGCGCCGCGCACTCGACGAGCTCGTCGCGCGACAGCGGAAAGAGCCGGCCCTTCGGCGTGCCGCCGACCGCGTGGCCGGAACGGCCGACGCGCTGCACGAAGCTGGCGATCGAGCGCGGCGAGCCGATCTGGCAGACGAGGTCGACATCGCCGATATCGATGCCGAGCTCGAGCGAGGCGGTCGCCACCAGCACCTTGAGGTCGCCGCGCTTCAGCCGCTGCTCGGCGTCGAGCCGAGCCTCCTTGGCGAGGCTGCCGTGATGCGTGGCGATCCGCGCTTCGCCGATCCGCTCGGATAGCTGCCGCGTCGCGCGCTCGGCGAGGCGGCGGGTGTTGACGAAGACGAGCGTCGTGCGATGCGCCTCGATGAGCGCCGCGAGCCGGTCGTATACCTGGCCCCACACCTCGTGCGACATCACCGCTTCGAGCGGCGCGTCGGGGATCTCGAGCGCCAGGTCGCGGGCGCGGCGATGGCCGGTATCGACGATCGCGCAGTCGCCGTCGGCGCCGACCAGGAAGCGCGCCACGGTAGCGATCGGCTTCTGCGTCGCCGACAGGCCGATGCGCTGCAGCCGTCCGCCGCACAGCGCGCGCAATCTTTCCAGCGATACCGCGAGATGCGTGCCGCGCTTGTTGGGCGCGAGCGCGTGGATCTCGTCGACGATCACCGCGCGCGTCGTCGCCAGCATCCGCCGGCCCGATTCCGAGCCGAGCAGCAGATAGAGCGACTCGGGCGTCGTCACCACGATATGCGGCGGCTTCTTCGCCATGCGCTGGCGTTCGCCGGCCGGCGTGTCGCCGGTGCGCACCCAGCTGCGGATCTCGACCGCCGGCAGGCCCTCGGCGCGGAGCGCCTCGGCGATGCCGGCGAGCGGCACCGCGAGGTTCTTCTCGATGTCGTTCGACAGCGCCTTCAGCGGCGAGACGTAGACCACCTGCGTCTCGTCGCGCAGCCCGTTTTCCGCCAGCCCCGCGCGCACCAGCGCGTCGAGCGCGGCGAGGAACGCGGCGAGCGTCTTGCCCGAGCCGGTCGGCGCCGCGATCAGCGCGTGGCGGCCGGACTTGATCGCCGGCCAGGCTTCCTGCTGCGCCGCGGTCGGCGCCGCGAACGAGCCGGCGAACCATCGGGCGACCGCGGGATGAAAGAGCGCGAGCGAGGTCATCGGCAGGAAAGGCTTATGTCAGCCCTGGCGCGGCGCGTTGCAAGGCCGAAGCGCGCCGCCGCTTGGCGCGCCGCGGCGGCCTGCGCGTTTCTGGCGCAGCGCGGCTGGTTGCCGGGGTCCGAAACATGCAGGATGGTTGGCTCGCGAGCGAGTGCCGGGGGAGGGGAACATGCGGAATTTGCACCACCGGAGGCTGATGGCCGGGTTGATCGGCTGCTTCGGTCTTCTCTGGCTCTGCGCCGCGGCACCCGCCGCAGCGCAAGAGATCAAGCTCGGCGCCTTTATGCCGATAACCGGCATCACCGCCGATGTCGGCACGCAGATCAAGGCCGGGATCGAGGTCGCGGTCGACCGCGCCAACGCCAACGGCGCGCATGTCCGCGTGCTCTGGTACGACACCGAGGGCAAGGCCGATGTCGGGCTCAACGCGGTGACCCGCGCGCTCTCTGTCGACAAGATCGACACCGCGATCGGCTTCCTCAGCAGCGACATCTTCATCCGCGTCATGGACGAGTTCCAGAAGGCGCATGTGCCGGTGATCGACTGCTGCGCGACCTCGCTCAAGATCGGCGACAAGGTCGCGCAAAGCTCGATGAAATACGTCTTCCAGCTGAGCCCGACCGCGGCCAACGTCGCCGATTCGGTGGCCGCCGCGGTGGCGCAGTCGGTCAAGCCGAGCAAGATCGCGATGCTCAACGAGAACACCGATGCCGGGCGCGACTTCTCGAAGATCGTCCAGGCCTGGTATGCCGCCAAGGCGCCGTCGGTGCAGGTCGTCGCCGACGAGTTCGTCGAGCACGGCGCCACCGACATGACCGCGCAGATGGCGAAGTTCAAGCGGCTCGGCGCCCAGGCGATCCTCGGCGAGGTCTACGGGTCGAGCGCCTCGATCCTCTACGAGCAGTGGTTCGAGCTCAAGGTGCCCGCGGTGATCGCGCATATGGGCGCGACCGTCGCCGCCGACAGCTTCATCAAGGACAACGCCAAGCTGATGGAGGGCTCGATCGTCAACGTGCGCTGGTGGCCGGCGAAATATTCGCCGGTGTCGCAGCCGATGATGGACGCCTACAAGCAGAAGACCGGGCAGGACCCGACCAACTTCTCGATCCAGGGCCATGACGCGGCGCTCGTCATGCTCGACGCGATCAAGACGGCGGGCGGCGCCGACCCCGACAAGGTCAGCGCGGCGCTGGCCGCCGGCAGCTTCGAGACCGCCTGGGGCAGCCGCAAGTTCACCCCGCTCGAAGCCGGCCACCGGATGCCGATCGAAACCACGGTGGTCCAGATCCAGAACGGCAAGAAGGTGCCGATCTACCCGGAGAAGGTGGCGGCCGAGACCGGCGGGCATTGGCAGAAAGTGCCGCCCTATGCCTGGGAGGCCAAGTAGGCGCGCGGCGCTCGGGGCGCGGCGGGTGACCGGGCGGATGGGCGGACCGCCGCCGCTGTTGTCGGCGGCCGGGCTGCGCAAGCGGTTCGGCGGCCTCCTCGCGGTCAACGATTGCTCGCTCGACGTTGCCGCCGGCACCGTCGTCGGCATCATCGGCCCGAACGGCTCGGGGAAGAGCACGTTCCTCAACCTGATCACCAATGTCGAGCGCGCCGACGCCGGCTCGGTGCGGCTGCGCGGCGAACCCATCGACCGGCTGTCGCTGCACCAGATCGCGCGGCGCGGGGTCGCGCGCACCTATCAGGCGGTGCGCATCTTTCGCGACCTCTCGGCCTGGACCAATATCGAGATCGCGGCGATGGGGCGAAGCGCCGCCGGCTGGCAGGAGCCGGCGCGCCATTGGGTCGGCCGCTTCGGGCTCGGCCACCTGCTGCACGAGCCGGCCGAGCGGTTGTCGATCGGCCAGCAGCGCCTCCTCGAACTGACGATGAACCTCGCGGTCTCGCCCGACCTGCTGCTGCTCGACGAGCCGCTCGCCGGGGTCAACCCGGTGGTGCGCGACATGATCGGCGAAGCGATCGCGGCGCTGCGCAGCGAGGGCAAGACCTTCCTCGTCATCGAGCATCACATGAATTTCGTGATGCGGCTGTGCGACCGCATCATGGTGATGGATCACGGCGAGAAGATCGCCGAGGGCGCGCCCGAGGCGATCCGCGCCGACGAGCGGGTGCTGGCGGCGCTGCTCGGGAGCCGGGCGGCGTGATCCTCGCGGTCGAGGGCGTCACCGCGGGCTACGGCCGGCTGGAGATCCTGCAGCGCGTCTCGCTTGCCGTGGACGAGGGCGAGATGGTCGGCATCATCGGCCCGAACGGCGCCGGCAAGTCGACCCTCTTGAAGGCGGTGATGGGTTATCTCCGGCCGTTCGCCGGCGCGGTGAGGTTCGCCGGGACCGACCTCGCCGGCTGCCGGCCGGACGAAGTGATGCGGCGCGGCGTCGGCTTCGTCGCGCAGGCGGGCGGCCTCTTCGCGGCGATGAGCGTCCACGAGAACCTGGTGCTCGGCGGGTACACGCTCGGCTCGCGCGCCGCGGTGCGCCGCGCCGCGGAGCGGCTCTACGCCCAGTTCCCGCTGCTGCGCGAGCGCTCGCGCCAGCTCGCGGGCAACCTCAGCGGCGGCGAGCAGCGCATCCTGGCGATCGCCCGCGCGATGATGATCGCGCCGCGCCTCCTGTTGCTCGACGAGCCGTCGGCGGCGCTCGCCCCGCGCTATATCGACGAGGTCTACCGCACCCTTGCCGCGCTCAACGCGGGCGGGCTCAGCATGGCGATCGTCGAGCAGAACACGCGCGTCATCCTCGACCGCGCGGCCCGCGTCTTCGTGCTCGAGATGGGCGCCAACGCGTTCGACGGGACGCCCGCCGCGCTGCTTGCCGACGACCGCATCCGGCGGCTCTATCTCGGCTCCGACGCGGCCTGACGCGATGCTCGAATCGATCGCCGAATTCCTCATCCTCGGCATCGTGCTGGCCGGCATCTATGCGCTGTTCTCGGTCGGGCTGACGCTGATTTTCGGCGTGCTCGACGTGATCAACACCGCGCATGGCGAGTTTTTCGCGGTCGGCGGCTATCTCGCCTTCGCGGCGATCGTGCTGCTGCATCTGCCGGCGCCGGTCGGGATCGCGGCGGGGACGCTGGGCGCCTTCCTGCTCGGCCTCGCGGTCTATCCGCTGCTCATCGCGCCGCTGCGCCGCCGGCTCGGAAGGCGGCCGCAGGGGCCGCTCTTCCTGGTGCTGACGCTCGGCCTCTCGACCTTCATGCAGAGCAGCCTGCTGGCGATCGCCGGCGGCGACTATCTGCGGGTGCCGCCCTATCTGGGCGGCATGCTCGATCTCGGCTTCACCGACGTGAGCTACCAGCGGCTCCTCATCCTCGGGGTCGCGGTCGTGGCGCTCGCCGCCTTGTTCCTCTTCCTGCGCTTCCACCGGGTCGGCATGGCGGTGCGCGCGGTCGCGCTCAACCCGGAAGCGGCGCAGTCGGTCGGCATCAACCTCGCAAGGGTGTTCACGCTCACCCTCGGCCTCGGCCTCGGCCTCGCCGGCCTCGCCGGCGCGCTGATCGCACCGCTCTTCAACGTCTATCCCGCGGTCGGCTTTCCGCTGACCATCAAGGCCTTCGCGATCACCATCCTCGGCGGGCTCGGCAACCTGCCGGGCGCGCTCGCCGCCAGCGTCGTCGTCGCCGTGGTCGAGTCGCTCTCGGTGCTGGTGATCTCGTCGCAATGGCAGAGCATCATCGCCTTCGCGGTGATGATCCTGGTGCTGTTGGTGCGGCCGCAGGGCCTGCTCGGCCGGGCGGTGCCGCGATGAGCCGGCGCTGGCGCTGGTTCGCCCTCGCGACCGTGGCGGCGCTGGTGCTGCCCTTCGCGATGCCGCACCCGTTCGTCCTCGGCCTCCTCGTCCAGGCCGCGGTCTGGGCCCTGGTCGCCGCCAGCTGGGACGTGCTCGGCGGCTATGCCGGGCAGCTCTCGTTCGGCCATTCCGGGTTCTTCGCGCTCGGCGCCTACACCGTGGCGACGCTGGCGCTGCATCTCGGCGTCTCGCCCTGGCTCGGGATCGCCGCGGCGCTGGCGCTCTGCGCGCTCGTCGGCCTCGTCGTCGGCTTCCCGGCGCTGCGCCTCGGCGGGCATTACCTCGGCCTCGTCACGCTCGGCTTTGCCGAGATCGTGCGGCTGACATCGACCAACTGGCTCGACCTCACCGGCGGCCCCTTCGGCCTGCACGATTTCGGCAGCTTCCCCGGCCTGCCCGAGGGTGACCTCGCGCGCCACGAGGCGACCTATGCGATCGTCCTCGGCTTTGCCGCGGTGGGCATCGCCGCGACGCTCTATCTCTGCGAGGAGACGCGCGCCGGCAAGGCGTTCCGCGCGATCCGCGAGGACGCGCTCCTGGCGCAGAGCCACGGCATCAACGTCGCCTTCTGGAAGCTCTGCGCCTTCGCCTGGAGCGCGGCGCTGACCGGGGTCGCCGGCGCGCTCTACGCGCTCTCGCTCGGCCTCGTCAACCCGAACTTGTCGGCGCCGCTGACCAGCGCCCTCATCGTCGGCATGGCGGTGTTCGGCGGGCTCGGCACGGTCTGGGGGCCGGCGCTCGGCGCGGTGGTGCTGTTCCTGTTGACCGAGGGGCTGCGCTTTGTCGGGGTGGTGTACAATCTGATCGCGGTGGGGCTCGTCATCATGGTGTTTGTCATCTTCGTGCCGCGCGGCCTGGCCGGGATCGCCCTGGCGCCGCGCGGCCGGGTGCTGCGCGCCGACCTGCGCGAGGCGGCGAGCGGCCGTCCCGAGGCGACCGGGCGATGAGCGCCGCGCCGCGCTGCCGCCTCGGGGTCGATGTCGGCGGCACGTTCACCGATCTGGTGCTCGCCGTCGATGACGGGCGGGTCATCACGCGCAAGGTGCTGTCGACCAGCGGCAACTACGCCGAGGCGATCTTTGCCGGGGTGCGCGAGGTGCTGGCCGAAGCCGGGCTCGGCGGCGACAGCGTCGGCGAGCTGCTGCACGGCACCACGGTCGCGACCAACGCGATCATCGAGCGCAAGGGGGCGAAGACCGGGCTCGTCACCACCGACGGCTTCCGCGACCTGCTCGAGATCGGCCGGCTGCGCCTGGTGCGGCTCTACGACATGGACCAGGAGCGCCCGCCGCCTTTGGTGCGGCGGCGCTGGCGGTTCGAGGTGGCGGAGCGGCTCGACCATCGCGGCGCCGTGCTGCAGCCGCTCGACCCTGGCGCGCTCGACCGCGCGATCGACGCGATCGCCGCCGAGGCGCTCGAATCGGTGGCGATCTGCCTGATCCACGCCTACGCCAACCCGGGCCACGAGCGCGCCGTCGCCGCGGCGCTGCGCGCGCGGCTGCCCGGCCTCCACCTCTCGCTGTCCTCCGAAGTGCTGCCGGAGATTCGCGAATTCGAGCGCACCAGCACCACCGTCGCCAACGCCTATGTGATGCCGGTGATGGACCGCTATCTCGCCGCGCTCGAACAGGGGCTCGCCGAGCTCCGGGTCACCGCGCCGCTGTTGACGATGCAGTCGAACGGCGGGGTGATGACCGCGGCGCGGGCGCGCGCCCGGCCGGTGCAACTGATCGAATCGGGGCCGGCGGCCGGGGTCATCGGCGCCGCGGCGACGGCGCGCCGCGCCGGGATCGCCAACGTCATCAGCCTCGACATGGGCGGCACCACCGCGAAGGCCTCGGTCGTCGAGGATTTCCGCATCCGGCGGTCGAGCGAGTTCGAGGTCGGCGGCGCGATCTCGCGCGGCAGCCGGCTCAACAAGGGCGGCGGCTACCTGCTGCGCACCCCGGCGATCGACATCGCCGAGGTCGGCGCCGGCGGCGGCAGCATCGTCAGCGTCGACGACGCCGGCGCCCTGCATGTCGGGCCGCACAGCGCCGGGGCGGTGCCCGGGCCGGTCTGCTACGACGGCGGCGGCACCGCGGCGACGCTGACCGACGCCAATGTCGCGCTCGGCTACATCGCGCCGGACCGGCTGCCGAGCGGGCTGCGGCTCGACGCCGCCAAGGGCCGCGCCGCGATCGACGCGCAGGTCGCCCGGCCGCTCGGCCTGCCGCTCGCTGAGGCGGCTTACGGCGCGTATCTCGTCGGTTGCGCCGGGATCGCCCGGGCGGTGCGCGCGGTGACGGTCGAGCGCGGCCGCGACCCGCGCGACTTCACGGTCGTGGCGTTCGGCGGCAACGGCCCGCTATTCGGTGTCGAGATGGCCCGCTCGCTCGGCATCGGCAGCGTCCTCGTGCCGCCGGCGCCGGGCGTCTTCAGCGCGGTCGGGCTGCTCGCCGCCGAGCTCGAGCACCACCTCGTCCGCACGCTCAACCTGCCGCTCGCCGAGCTGGGCGAGGCTGCGCTCGAACGCGCCTTCGCCGCGCTCGCCGAGGAGGCGGCCGGGCTGATGCGCGAGGGGCCGCCGCCGACGATCGACTACGCGCTCGACGCCAAATATGCCGGCCAGTCGTTCGAGCTGACGATCCCGCTACCCGGCCCGCGTGCGTCGCCGGCGGCGATCGCCGAGATTTTCGGCGGCGAGCACGCCCGCACCTACGGTCATCGCGCCGATGCCGACCCGGTGCAGATCGTCAACGTCCGCATCGTCGCGCGGGTGCCGCGCCGGACGGCCGAGCCGCCTCCTGCCGCCGCCGCCGGCCGGCGCTATGGCGGCGCCAGTCGCGAGGCCTATTTCGGACCGCGCCACGGCATCCTGGCGACGCCGGTCGTCGACCGCGGCGATCTTCCGCGCGGCGGCGTGCGGCCGGGGCCGCTCTTCGTCGACGAATACGATGCGACGACGCTGGTGCCGCCCGGCGCCTCGGCCGGGCTCGACGATTTCGC
>DATJOB010000173.1:0-2958 GCA_035507475.1 Allostellaceae bacterium
CGCTACAGCCAGACCCTTGGCGCCTTCGACGCCGGGCGCGGCTGCCCGTTCCAGTGCAGCTTCTGCACGATCATCAACGTCCAGGGCCGGAAGTCGCGCTGGCGCGACGCCGACGACGTCGAGGCGCTGGTGCGCGCCAACTTGGCGCAGGGCGTCTATCGCTTCTTCATCACCGACGACAATTTCGCGCGCAACCGCAACTGGGAGCCGATCTTCGACCGCCTCATCGCGATGCGCGAGGAAGAGGGCCTCACCCTCCAGTTCATCATCCAGGTCGATACGCTCTGCCACCGCATCCCGAACTTCGTCGAGAAGGCGGCGCGCGCCGGCTGCGCCCGCGTCTTCATCGGCCTCGAAAACATCAACCCGGACAATCTGCTCGCCGCCAAGAAGAAGCAGAACCGGGTGCACGAATACCGCGAGCTGTTCCGCGCTTGGCGGGCGCACAAGGTCATCACCTATGCCGGCTACATCATCGGCTTCCCGAACGACACGCCGGAGCGGCTTGAACGCGACATCGCGACCGTGCAGGACGAGCTCGGCGTCGATCTCCTCGAATTCTTCATCCTGACCCCGCTGCCCGGCTCGGCCGACCACCAGCATCTCGCCAAAGACGGGGTCTGGATGGACCCCGACATGAACAAATACGACCTCGAACACGTCACCACCGGTCATGCGCGGATGAGCGCCCCGGAGTGGCAGGCGCTCTATCGCCGGGCCTTCGACCTCTATTACTCGCCGGCGCATATCGAGCGCATGTTCAGGCGCGCCAAGGCGAGCGGCATCAAGCCGGTGCGCCTCGTCAACCACGTCCTGCAGTTCTATTTCACCTTCGCCCAGGAAAAGGTGCACCCGCTGCAGGGCGGCTTCTTCCGCCGCAAGATCCGCGGCCAGCGCCGCCCCGGCCTGCCGCGCGAAAGCGCCCTGGTGTTCTATCCGCGCCGGGTCGCGGAGGTGGTCGCGACGCATGTCAAGCTGGTGCGCTACTACCTGTTCCTGCACCGGCTGCGCAAAAAGGTCGAGCGCGACAAGCGGCCATATGCCGACCGCGCGCTGGAGCCGATCGACGCCGAGAGCAGCCTGCCGGTCGCGCCGCCGCGCAAGCCCGCCGCGGCAGCTGTCGCCGCCTAGGGTCTTCCGGTGCCGAAGGCGCGCAGGAAGGTGGCGACCGCCGCCGTCGCCGCCGCGGCGAGCGTCGCCTCGTCCGCGGGGCCGGCGACCCCGAAGAGCCGCCTCAGATGGACCTCGCCGCGCACCAGCGAGGCGAACTGACCGGCGGCGAGGCGCGCATCGGCGATCTCGAGCGTGCCGGCCGCCGCCGCCCTGGCGAAGAACGCTTCGAGCTGAACGCGGACCCGCTCCGGCCCGGCCTTCCAGAACACCTCGGCCAGCACCGGAAAGCGCACCACCTCGGCGATGATGATGCGGTTGATCGCGACGACGTCGGGTGACAGCACGAGCCGCAGAAAGCGCACCGCGATCGTCGTCAGCGAGGCCTCGACATCGACGGGATCGAGCTCGCGGGCCGAGAACCCCTCGGCATAGCGCTCGCTCTCGCGCGCCACGACCGCGCCGAACAGCTCCTCCTTGCTGGCGAAATAGGCGTAGAGCGTCGCCTTCGACGCACCCGCCTCGCGCGCGATCGCGTCCATCGTCACCGCGCCGAAGCCGCTGGCGAGAAAGCTGCGCTGCGCCGCGGCGAGGATGCTCTCCGCCTTGAGGGTGGCCGCGGTCGCGGCAGGTATGCTGGGGCCGGGTGCGCTCATCGCTTGACAGCGATGTAGCCGCGCTTCCATCTTTGCGCAACATTGAACTGAACGGTTCAGTCTGATTCGATCGGGGCGGAAGCGGCCTTCTGCACATGCGCAAGACGGTGGTGACGGTGGCGGCGGCCGTGGTGTTGGCGGGTGCCGGCTATGGCGGCTGGCAGTGGTGGCATGTCTGGCGCTTCCAGCAATCGACCGACGACGCCTATGTGGCGAGCGACGTCTCGCTGATCAGCCCGAAGATCGAGGGCTACATCAAGGAGGTGCGCGTCCAGGAGAACGAGCAGGTCAAGGCCGGCCAAGTGCTGTTCGTGATCGACGACAGCGATTTCGCCGCCCGGGTCGCGCAGGCGAGCGCCGCGGTCGACGCCGCAGTCGCCAGCGTCGCGACCTTCGAGACGCGGCACGACCACCAGGTGGCGATGATCAACCAGGCGGCGGCGATGGTGGATTCGGCGACCGCGGAGGCCAACCGCGCCGCGCTCGACCAGAAACGCTACGCCTCGCTCGTCACCAGCGAGGTCGCGACCAAGCAGCGCTACGAGACCGCCGAGGCCGACCTAACCAAGGCGTCGGCCAATTTGATCCGCGCCAAGGCGGCGCTCGAAGCCGAGAAGCAGCAGCTCGCGGTGCTCGATGCGCAAAAGCACGAAGAACAGGCAAAGCGCGAGCAGGCGCGCGCCATGTTGCGGCTGGCGCAGAACGACCTCGACAACACCGTGATCCGCGCGCCGGTCGACGGCGTCGCCGGCAACCGCGCCGGGCAGATCGGGCAATACGTCAAGCCGGGAACGCAGCTGCTCTCGCTGGTCCCGCTGCCCAAGGTCTACGTTACCGCGAACTTCAAGGAGACGCAGCTCACGCTGATGCGGCCGGGCCAGCCGGCCGAGGTGTCGGTCGACGCCTATCCCGACAAGGTCATCGAGGGCCGCGTCGCGAGCTTCGCGCCGGGCAGCGGGGCCGAGTTCTCGCTGCTGCCGCCCGACAACGCGACCGGCAACTTCACCAAGATCGTGCAGCGCGTGCCGGTGCGCATCGCGCTGCCGGAGGACGGGCCGCTGGCGATGCTGCTGCGCCCCGGCCTCTCGGTCACGGTCACCGTCGACACGCGCGCGCCGGGCGAGGCGACGGCGGCCGGCGCCATCGTCGGCTCGGCCGAGGCAAAGCCCGCCGCGCGCCCGTGAGCGCTGCT
>DATJOB010000174.1:0-7530 GCA_035507475.1 Allostellaceae bacterium
TTTGGCTTGGTCTATGCGCGCGAGCTTTACCTCGCGGCCGACGGCGAGGATTTACGCGGCGAGGACAAGCTGACCGGTCGCTCAGGCGTGGAATTTGTCGTGCGGTTCCATTTGCACCCGGCAGTGCAGCCGCAGCTGGTACAGGACGGCACCGCGGTGGTGCTGCGCTTGCCGAGCGGCCTCATGTGGCGGCTGCGCGCGACCGGCGCCGAGCTGAGCCTCGCAGAAAGCATCTATCTCGGCTCCGGCGAGCTCAAGGCGACGCAGCAGGTGGTGCTGAGCGGCACGACCGGGGCCAACGGCGCTTCGGTGCGCTGGGCGATCCGGCGCGAAGGCCGCGCACTGGGCGAATTATAGGTTGCTGCTCCTTACTGTCGCTGTCGCTGCGTTTGTCGTCTCGTGCTTCGGCACGCGGGCGCTGGTGGCGGTGCTGCGGCATCGGGCGATGCTCGATCTGCCCAACGAGCGCTCGTCGCATGTCGTTCCGACGCCGCGCGGCGGCGGTATCGCGGTGATCGGCACGAGCGTCGCCGCTTGGCTTGCGCTCGGTGCCGCGGGAATGCTGCCGCCGGGGATAGTTGTCGTCGCGCTCGCCGGCGCTGGGCTGGCGCTGGTGTCGTGGCTCGATGATCTGCACGGGCTCTCGCCGGGGTTGCGCCTGCTGGCGCAATTCGCTGCCGTCGCAGCAGGGATGTGGGTGTTGCCGCATGGCGCGGTCTTTCAGGGCTGGCTGCCGCCCGGGCTCGACGCCATCGCGGCGGCGCTGCTTTGGGTGTGGTTCGTCAACCTGTTCAACTTCATGGATGGAATCGATGGGATCGCCGGCAGCGAGGCCGCGGCGATCGGCGCCGGCATCGTCTTGGTCGCGGCCGGCGACCCGGTGTCAACGCTGCCGGCGGCGGCGGTCGTGGCGGCCGCGCTTGGCTTCCTGGTGTGGAATTGGGCGCCGGCGCGGATTTTCCTCGGCGATGTCGGCAGCGTGCCGCTTGGCTACCTGCTTGGCTATCTGCTCTACGCGTTGGCGCTGCGCGGAGCGTGGGCCGCGGCGCTGATCCTCCCACTCTACTTCCTCGCCGACGCGACGCTGACGCTGCTGCGCCGGCTCGCGCGGGGTGAACGTGTGTGGCAGGCGCATCGCGAGCATTTCTATCAGCGCGCCGTGCAGCTCGGGCTCGGCCACGCTGCGGTCGTGAGGCGGGTGATCGCTGCCGATATCGTGCTGATCGCCTGCGCCTATGCCGCGGCACACGGCTGGGGATTCGCCGCGATCGGGGTCGCCGGCATCGCTGTGGTCACGCTTCTCGTTGCGTTGAGCCGCGACCGGAGTTGAGCTTGCGGGCGCGGGGAGCGCGGCCTATATCGCGTGTCTCTTGCTCTGGAGATCGAGCCCATGACCACCGCGCCGCGACCGGTGCGCCGGGCGCTATTGTCGGTCAGCAACAAGGCCGGGCTGGTGCCGTTCGTGCGCGGGCTCGCGGCGCACGGCTATACGCTGGTCTCGACCGGCGGCACCGCCAAGGTGCTGGCCGACGCAGATCTTGCCGTGACCGAGGTTGCCGCTGTCACGCAATTCCCGGAAATGCTCGACGGAAGGGTCAAGACGCTGCATCCGGCGATCCATGGCGGCCTCCTGGCGCGGCGCGACCGGGCCGATCACCGCGCCGCGCTCGCCGAGCATGGGATCGGCGCGATCGACCTCCTGGTCTGCAATCTCTACCCGTTCGGCGAAGCCGCCGCGTCGGGGGCGAGCCGCGAGAATTGCGTCGAGAACATCGATATCGGCGGCGTCGCGCTGATCCGCGCCGCGGCGAAGAACCATGAATTTGTCGCGGTCGTCACCGACCCGGCGGGCTATGAGACGGTGCTCGCCGAGCTGGCTGAGCATGACGGCGCAATCGGCGAGGCGATGCGGCGGGCGCTCGCTGCTCAGGCCTTCGCGCTGACCGCCGCCTATGACGCGGCGATCGCGGGCTGGATGGCGCGCGAGGAGGACGTCGCGTTCCCCGAGCGCGTCGCCTTCGCCGGCCGGCTGGTCGAGGTGACGCGTTACGGCGAGAACCCGCACCAGGCCGGCGCGTTCTACCGCAATGACGACGAGCGGCCGGGCGTCGCGACTGCGAAATTGTTGCAGGGCAAGGAGATGTCCTACAACAACTACGCCGACACCGACGCCGCGCTCGAGCTCGCCGCCGAGTTCGCCGACCCGGCGGTGGTCATCGTCAAGCACGCCAATCCGTGCGGCGTCGCCACCGCCGCCGACCTCAGGACCGCCTGGCTGCGCGCCTTCGCCTGCGACACGGTGAGCCCATTTGGCGGCATCGTCGCGGTCAACCGGCCGCTCGACGCGGCGACCGCCGAGGAGATCAACAAGATCTTTGCCGAGGTGGTGATCGCCCCGGCGGTCGAGCCCGCGGCCGAGACGCTGCTGGCGACCAAGCGGCTGGTGCGCGTGCTGGTGACCGGCGCGATGCCCGACCCGGCGGCGCCCGGCATGACCTTCCGCTCGCTCGCCGGCGGGTTCCTCGTGCAGGGGCGCGACAACAGGGTGGCAACCGGCGACGATCTCAAGGTCGTGACGCGGCGGGCACCGACCGCGGCAGAGATCGCCGACCTGATCTTCGCCGACACCGTCGCCAAGCACGTCAAGTCGAACGCGATCGTCTTCGCCAAGAACGGCGCGACGGTCGGCATCGGCGCCGGTCAGCCGAGCCGGGTGGACAGCGCCAAGATCGCCGTCGCCAAGGCCGCCGAGATGGCCGCCGCGGCGGGGCTTCCCGGCTCGCCGGTCAGCGGTGCGGTGATGGCGTCCGACGCGTTCTTCCCGTTCGCCGACGGGCTCGAGGCGGGGATCGCGGCCGGGATCACCGCGGTGATCCAGCCAGGCGGCTCGCGCCGCGACGGCGAGGTGATAACGGCCGCCGACAAGGCCGGCATCGCCATGGTGTTCACCGGGCTGCGTCACTTCCGCCACTGACGCGGCGGGAAGCCGCCTACGGCTTCAGCGAGTTGATGTAGACCGCGAGCGCGTCGAGCTGCGGCTCGCTCAACCTGAGCAGCAGGTCGTGGTTGTGGCGCAGCGCGTGGCCGACCTTGTGCGCGTTCCATTCGCGCTGCTGCGCCATCTCCCGGAAGGCGGGCGCGGTCGACGAGCCGAACAGGTGGCATTCGGCGCAGAGCCGGTCGGAGGCCGCCTTGCCGGGCGCCGCCGCCGGGTCGGCGGGCGGCGAGCACGGCGCGTCGCCGGGATGCGCCTCGACCCAGCGCTTGCACTCGCGCGGGTAGACGAGCGTCAGATAGCGCCGCACCTGACGGTCGCGGCCTTCCGGATAGGTCTTCAAATCGTCGATCGCGCTGTGCAGCGCCTGGCTCTCGTTCGGCGTGAGATCGGCGATCGGCCCGCTCTGCGCGGTGAGGCCGAACATCCTCTGGAGATACTGGTAGTCGCTCGGCGTCAGCCCGTCGGCGAGCGCGGCGCCGACGCCGAACAGACCCGCGACGGCGACCGCTGCGGCGATCGTCAGCCTCATGTCATCGGATCGATCGGCCAGACCGGGCGCGGCACCCGGTCGTAGAGCTCGGCCGTGTAATGGGGCGAGCACAGCGCGCCGGTATCGACCCGGATCACCTCGCGCGCGATCGGCTCGAACGCGGCGCGAAAATGCTGCGTCGACTTGACCGCGACGGTCGGATAGCGGGTCGGGTCGATGCCGAGCGAGGTGAACTGCCCCAGGTCGGTCGCCTGGCTATTGTTGGTGATCAGGATGATGTCGATGCCGCCGACGCGGAACACCATCGACGGGCCGGCCTCGCGCTCGACCCCGCCGCCCATGGGCCCATAGGCGATGAAGCGGCCGTTGCTCAGGCAGGTGATCTCGCCGCTAAGGGTCAGCGGGCCGCCGCCGCGCGACGGATCGATCTTGCCGCCGATCGTCAGCGTCGCCGGGCCGAGCCCGGTACGCATGCCCTGGTCGACCGCCTCGGGATCGCAGATCGCGTGAAACGCGACGCCATCGACCTCGGCCTCGACCAGGCCTTTGAGGAAGGCGGTCGCGTCGCCGTAGCCGCCGCCGCCGGGGTTGTCGGTGAAGTCGGCGACGACGAGCGGCTTGTCGCCGCGCTTGCCTTCCTTGGCGCGCGCGACCGCCTCGGCGACCGACAGCGAATGCGTCGAATCGTAGTCCCGTGTCTCCCAGACGTGATCCATGAACGTCTCGGCGATCTCCTGCGCCGGCGGGCCGGTCCCGACCCCGGCCAGCTCGTCGTAGGTGACGGTCACCGACGGCCCGACATCGCGGATATTGGCGTAGGAGAAGCCGGCGCAGACGCTGACGACGAGCGCATCGCCGGCGCGCTCCAGCGCCTCGCCACGGGCGATCAGCTCGGCCATCGGCCCCTTCTGGGTGCGCCCGCCGTCGAGCCCGTGCAGCATCGAGCGCCGGGCGATGACGGTGCGCGGCCGGGCCTTGCCGGCCATCGCCCGCTCGAGCAGCTCGGCGCCCTGCCAGGCGCGCTCGTACTGGTCGATATGCGGATAGGTGCGAAACGCGATCAGCGCGCTGGCGTGCTCCGCCATTTTCTGGGTGACGTTGGCGTGCAGGTCGAGCGTGACGACGATCGGCAGGTCGGGGCCGAGCACCCGGCGCAGCCGTTCGAGCAGCTCGCCTTCGCCGTCCTCGTGGCTCTCGACCACCATCGCGCCGTGCAGGTGGAGGAGCGCGCCGTCGATCGGGCCCTGGCGCTCGGCCGCGGCGAGGATCATGCCGCCGATCGTGTCGAACGCATCGTCGGTGACGATGCCGGACGGGTTGGCGCTGGCCGAGACCGGATGCACGAGCGTCCAGCCGTAGCGGTCGGCCGCCTCGAAGGTCGCACCCAGCGCCGAGTGTGTGTCGCGGAACACCGCCGGGATCTCGTTCTCGGTGTGGAAACCGGCGCGCCGCCACATCGCCATGTCGGTCGTCACGCGCGAGAAGGTGTTGGTCTCGTGCATGAAGCTGCCGGTCAGGACGCGCTTCACCGGTCGCGCTCCCTCAGCCGCATCGCGCGCCTCCGCTCAGCGCGGCGCGTGCGCGCGCAGGAAGGTACGGACGTGCCGCACCGCGAGCGGGATCTGCTCGGGCTTCTCCTTCCACGGGTAGAGGCTGACCTGGGCCTCGGGCGCAAGGTAGACGCTCTCCATCGCCACCTTGTAAGGGTGCGCCGGCACGTCGTCGGGCAGCACCAGGATCGGTGTCCGGCAGTCGCGCACGAAGTCGCGCGTCACGGTAAAGACGAAATCGGCGTTGTTCGTATACATGCTGTGCAGGAAGTCGCTGACCGCCGCCATCGTGATCTCGGGCCGGCGCTCGCACAGGCCCGGGCCCCAGCCCTTGATGTTGTTCTGATAGAAGAGGTCGGGGATTTCCGGGCGGAAGCCGCTCGGCTGGGTCAGCACCGCGGCGACGACGCGGCCGCGCGTCCGCTTCAGCATGTTCCAGATGAACGGGCCGCCGATGCAGAAGCCGAGCACCAGGAACTGGCCGATGCCGAGATGGTCCATCAGGCCGATATGGTCGTCGGTATAGGCGTCCCACGGCCGGTCGGTCTCGAGCGGCCCGGACGACCCGCCGCCATTGGCGTTGCGCAGATCGGCCGAGATCACGCGGTATTCGCCGGCGAACTCGTCGAACGGGTTGAACGGGTGGGTCTTGAGCCCGGCGACCGTCGAGTTGAGCCCGCCGCCGGGAATGACCATCAGCGGGAAGCCCGAGCCGGCTTCTTCGTAATGGATGCGAACCTCACCCCTCTGATAGACCGGCATCGTTTCCTTCCCTCGTTCGCCCTGGAGGCTCGCGGGCATACTAGCCGCCCACGCCGGCCTTGTCCCGGCCATCGACGCGGCGCCGGGCGGCGCTCGCGGCATCCCTTGCCTGCGCCGCCGCCTCGGCCGCAGACTGGGCCGAGCGAGGTGGAGGAAGCGGGATGGAGTTGCGCGGCGCGACCGCCCTGGTGACCGGCGGCAATGGCGGGCTCGGCCGGCTGATCTGCGAGGCGCTGGCGCAGGAGGGCGTCCACCTCGCGGTGATGTACGCCGAGAGCCGCGAGGCCGCCGAAGGCGTCGCCCGCGACCTCGCGGCGCGCCACCAGGTCAACGCCGCCGCGGTCCAGTGCGACATCACCGACGGCGCCGCGGTCGAGCGGCTGATCCGCGACGTCGACGCGCGCTTCGGGCGGCTCGACATCCTCGTCAACGACGCCGCCTACAACAAGGCGATCCCGTTCCCCGACCTCGACGGGCTGACGATGGAGGTGTGGGACAAGATCATCGCGGTCAACCTCACCGGGCCGATGCGGCTCATCAAGGCGGCGGCGCCGCTGCTGCGCAAGCAGGGAAGCGGCCGCATCGTCAACATCGCCTCGGTCGCGGGCATCGGCCCGACCGGCTCGTCGATCGCCTATGCGGTGGCGAAGGCGGGCCTCGTCCACCTGACGCGCTGCATGGCGGTGGCGCTCGCGCCCGACGTGCTGGTCAATTGCGTCGCGCCGGGGCTGCTCGAAGGCACCCGCGCGACCGCCAATCTGCGCCCCGAGCATATCCGGCATTCGGCGGCCTCCTCGCTGCTCAAGAAGCCGGCCGACAAGGAAGACTGCGCCGAGATGGTCGTCGCGATGTGCCGCACCGAGACCATGACCGGGCAGACCGTGGTGATCGATTCCGGGCGCTATTTCCACTGACAGCGCCGATCCCGGGGAGGTGTTCGATGCCGCCGCCTTTGCCGCCGTTCACCCGCGAGACCGCGATCGCGAAAATCCGGATGGCCGAAGACGCCTGGAACAGTCGCGACCCGCAGCGTGTCGCGCTGGCCTATAGCGAGGACAGCCGATGGCGCAATCGCTCCGAGTTCATCAGCGGGCGCACCGAGATCGTCGCCTTTCTCACCCGCAAATGGGCCAAGGAGCTCGACTACCGCCTGATCAAAGAGTTGTGGGCCTTCACCGATAATCGCATCGCCGTGCGTTTCGCCTATGAATGGCACGACGACAGCGGCAACTGGTTCCGCTCCTACGGCAACGAGAACTGGGAGTTCGACGAGGCCGGCGAGATGCGTCGCCGATTGGCCTCGATCAACGATCTGCCGATCCGCGATGCCGATCGGCAATACCATTGGCCGCTCGGGCGGCGGCCGGACGACCATCCGGGCCTTTCCGATCTGGGGCTTTGACGTGAAGCCCGACAGCAGCATCCGGATCGGCTGAACAGAGGCGCATGCAATGCAAGACATCTCCGGCAAGACCGCGATCGTCACCGGCGCCGCTTCGGGCATCGGGCTCGGCATCGCCACCGCGCTCGCCGAGAGCGGCGCCAACGTGGTGATGGCCGACATCCAGAAGGCCGCCATCGAGGACGCCGCGCACAAGCTCTCCGGCACCAACAAGCAGGTCATGCCGGTGCGCATCGACGTGACCGAGGAACAGACGGTGGTCGACGCGCTTGCCGAGCAAGGCGCCAACGTGGTGATGGCCGACATCCAGAAGGACGTGGTGGAACAG
>DATJOB010000175.1:0-2452 GCA_035507475.1 Allostellaceae bacterium
AGATAGGGGTCGCAGCCGGCATCGTGCGACGGCATGTAGCTGGCCGCGACGTGGAACGCCGCCGCCAGCAGCTTGGGGTGGCGGGTCAGGAACATGCCGCAGCCCATCGTCGCGGCGAACCATTTATGCGCGTCGATCGTCAGCGAATCGGCTTCCTCGATCCCGGCGAGCGCATCGCGCCGGCGCTCGGAGGCGATCAGCGCGCCGCCCCAGGCGGCGTCGACATGGAACCACAGCCGCTCGCGCCAGGCGATCGCCGCACAGGCCGGCAGCGGATCGATCATCCCGGCATTGGTGGTGCCGGCGGTGGCGGCGACCATCACCGGCGCGAACCCCGCCGCGCGATCTTCGGCGATGCTGGCCGCCAGGGCTTGCGGATCGAGCCGGCCGTGGCCGTCGGTCGTGACGAGGCGCACCGCGTCGCGGCCGATCCCGGCCTGGTGCGCGATCTTGAACCAGGCGAGGTGGCTCTCGCGCGAGACGTAGAACGCGGGCTGGCCGGTGAAGGCGCGGGCGCCGGCAGCGGCGAAGCGCTCGTCGGCCGCGGTCAGCGCGCAGATCAGCGCGGTGAAATTGGCCTCGGCACCGCCGCTCGTGAAATGCCCGGCGCTGTCCGCCGGCAGCCCGGCGCGCCCCGCCACCGCGGCGATGGCATGCGCCTCGATCGCGACGGCGGCGGGCGAGGTCTTGGCGGTCGCGAGCTGCGGGTTGAACGCGGCGGCGATACGGTCGGCGCATTGCGCCGGGAAGGTCGGCGACGGGTTGAACAGCCCGAAATAGCGCGGGTGCGTCATATGGGTGACGCCGTGCTCGAGCTGCGCGACGGTCCAGGCGACGAGATCGTCGAGCCGCCGCGGCGCCGCGAAGTCGAAGCCGGCGAGCTCGTGCCGGAACGCCGCCGCGTCGAAATCGGGCGTCACCGGGCCGTGCGCGACCCGTTCCTCGGCGGCGAGCAGCGCCCGGGTCAGCCGATCCTCGGCGCGGCGCCGCTCGTGCGCCGTCGGGAACAGCGCCGATCCGCTCGCCGCGGCAAGATCGAGGAAGGCGCCGTCGGGCATCGCTCAGGCGTAGGTTGCGGCGTGCGGCCGGGCGATGCCGTGCGCCAGCGGCCAGCGGCCCCAGTCGAAGCCCGGCCGGCGGCGTGCCGCGAGATAGCCGAGCCATCCGGCATAGAAGCACGCCGCCGCGTGGCGCCAGGGTGCGTGGATCGCCGGCCCGGTCGGGAAGACGGCGAGCAGCTCCGGGTCGCGGCGGGCGAAGGCGATATCGCGAAAGACGCCCATCGCCTCGGCGACCTCGGTCGAGAAATAGCCGGCCGGCATGTCCGGGTAGTCGTCGCTTTCGCCGGCGAGGAAGCGCCGCACGTCGCGCCGGTATTCGCGGTAGAGCGCGCCGGCATCGTATTCGGGATGGCCCTGGAGGAAGACGAAAAGGCTGCCGCAGCGCTTGACGAAGATGTCGGCGCCGGTCGCCTGCGAGCGCGACAGGATGCGGTAGCCGCGCGCCGCCAGCGCCGCTTCGGGAAGCTCGTTGTAGCGCGAATGCGGGGTGCGCCAGCGCGCCGGTGCGGTGCCGAGCAGCGGGTGGCTGCCGGTGCGTTCGCAGTCGAAGATGCCGGACAGCTTGCGGCCGAGCGGGCGCCGCTCGATCCCGTCGATCCGCCGCACCGCGGCGTGCGCGGCGAGGCACGACCACAGCGTCGAGCCGGTATGGCGCTCGGCCCATTCGACGAGCCGGGCCAGCGTCGGCCAGCTCGGCTCTGCCTCGAGCGAGGCCGCGCTCGGCGCGGTGCCGGTGACGATGAGCCCGTCGAACTCGCCCTCCCACAGCGCCGCGATCGGTGCATGATGCGCGTCGATATGCGCCTGCGCTTCGGGTGAGCGCGGCACCTCGGGAAACGAGAAGATGTCGAGGTTCAGCCGCAGCCCGGCCGAGGCGGCCTCGAGTACGTCGCCGAACTGGCGCTCCGTCGTCCTGAGCGCCGCGTCCGGCATGTTGTTGACGAGGCCGATGCGCAATGCCCCGTCCGGCCCGGTCGCGGCTCTGCGGCGGCTCGCGGGTGCGAGGAGCGGCATGGTCTAGTCCCGCGCGGCCGCGGCCAGTGCCTGATCGAGATCGGCGATGATGTCGTCGATGTGTTCGATGCCGACCGAGAGGCGGATCGTCTCCGGCTTGACGCCGGCCTTCGCCTGCTCCGCCGGCGGCATCTGCCGATGGGTCGTCGAGGCGGGGTGGCAGGCGAGCGACTTGGCGTCGCCGAGGTTGACGAGGCGCTTCACCAGCCGCAGCGCGTTGTAGAAGCGCTTGCCGCCGGCAAACCCGCCTTCGGTGCCGAAGGTGAGCAGCGAGCAGGCGCGGCCGCCGAGGTATTTGATCGCGAGCGGATGATAGGGATTATCCGGGAAGCCGGCATAATTGACCCATGCTGCGCGCGGGTCATCGCGCAAGAATT
>DATJOB010000176.1:0-6037 GCA_035507475.1 Allostellaceae bacterium
TCGGCGCCCAGCACCTTGCAGTACCATTCGATCATCTCCGGGCGCCGGTTGGTCTGCAGCACCAGGTGCGAAAGCTTTTTCGGCGACGCCATCGCGGCCTCCTCGGGCGGCATGCGCGGATGACGCGATCGGTGCACCCGCGGCGGCGCGAAGTCAACAACCGATCGCTCGGCGCGCCGGGCGCCGGCGCATGGACGCTCCGGCCGCGCCGCCCTATGTTCGGCGCGGCAAGCGGCTCACGGAGAGCGCCATGACGCAGTTCGGCATCGGCCAGCCGGTCCGCCGGGTCGAGGATCGCCGGTTCATCACCGGCCGCGGCCGCTATCTCGACGACATCGTGCGCCCGCGCCAGGCGCATGCGGTGCTGGTGCGCTCGCCGCACGCCCACGCTCGGATCGCCGGCGTGGATACCGCCGCGGCAGCGGCCGCGCCGGGCGTTCTCGCGGTGCTGACCGGCGCCGATCTCGCCGCCGACGGGCTCGGGCCCGTCCCCTGCGTCAGCGGCGTGGCCGGCGCGGTGCTGCCGCCGCGCCCGGCGATGGTCGCCGACCGGGTGCGCCATGTCGGCGACACGGTGGCGATGGTCGTCGCCGAGAGCCAGGTCGCGGCGCGCGACGCCGCCGATCTCGTCGCGGTCGATTACGAGGAGCTGCCGGCGGTGGTCGACACCGCCCTGGCCGGCGCCGCGGGACAGCCGCAGGTCTGGCCCGAGGCCGCGAACAACCTGTGCTTTTCCTGGGATGTCGGCGATGCCGCCGCGGTCGCCGCGGCCGCCGCCCGCGCGCGCCACAAGGTGGCGCTGACCCTGGTCAACAACCGGGTGGTCGTCAACTCGATGGAACCGCGCGGCGCGATCGGCGAATACGATCCCGGCGACGATACCTACACGCTGTGGAGCTCGACCCAGGGCTCGCATTTCGTGCGCAACCTGCTCGCCGAGCATGTCCTGCGCCTCCCCGAGAACCGCATCCGGGTGGTGACGCCCGATGTCGGCGGCGGCTTCGGCATGAAGCTCTTCCTCTATCCCGAGCACGTGCTCGCGCTGTGGGCGGCGAAGCGGGTCGGGCGCGCGGTCAAATGGGTCCCCGACCGGGCCGACGCGTTCATCACCGATACGCAAGGGCGCGACAACCTCACCCGGCTCGAATTATCGCTCGACGCCGACCTCAAATTCCTCGGCCTCTCGGTCGAGCTGGTTGCCAACATGGGCGCCTATCTGTCGAATTTCGCGCCGGAGATCCCGACCTACTCGGGCGCGGTGATGCATAGCGGCGTCTATGCGATCCCGGCGATCCACGTCGCGGTCAAAGGCGTCTTCACCCATACCGTGCCGGTCGACGCCTATCGCGGCGCCGGCCGCCCCGAGGCGGCCTACGCGCTCGAGCGGCTGGTCGATGTCGCGGCGCGCCAGCTCGGCGTCGCGCCCGACGAGCTGCGGCGCCGCAACCTGGTGGCGGCTGCGGCGATGCCCTATGCGACGCCGCTCGGCCTCACCTACGACAGCGGCGATTTCGCCCGCAACCTCGACCAGGCGCTGCGCGCCGCCGACACCGCCGGCTTTGCCGCGCGGCGCGAGGCGGCCGCCCGGCGCGGCCGCTGCCGCGGGATCGGCCAGGCGGTCTATATCGAGCAGTCGGGGTTCCCGCCCGACGAATTCGCCGAGGCGCGCTTCGATCCTTCGGGGACGCTGACCCTGCTGATGGGCTCGCAATCCTCGGGACAGGGGCACCAGACCGCCTACGCCCAGCTCGCCGCCGAGAAGTTCGGCCTCGACCTCGACAAGATCCGCGTGCTGCAGGGCGACAGCGCCGCGATCGCCTTCGGCCGCGGCACCGGCGGCTCGCGCTCGATCCCGGTCGGCGGCGGGGCGCTGCTGCATGCCGCCGACAAGCTCATCGCCAAGGGCAGGCGGATCGCCGCCCACCTGCTCGAGGCGGCCGAGGCCGACATCGCCTTCGCCGAGGGCCGGTTCGCGATCGCCGGCACCGACCGCGGCGTCGCGCTCGACGCCGTGGTCCGCGCCGCCTTCAACCCGGCGCAGCTGCCCGCCGATGTCGAACCGGGCTTCGCCGAGAGTGGCCATTTCACGCCGCCGGCGCCGACCTTCCCCAACGGGGTCCATGTCTGCGAGGTCGAGATCGATCCCGACACCGGAACCGTGCGCATCGAGCGCTATCTCGTGGTCGACGATTTCGGCGTCGTCATCAACCCGCTGCTGCTCGCCGGGCAGGTCAATGGCGGGATCGCCCAGGGCGTCGGCCAGGCGATGCTGGAGCGCACCGTCTACGACGGGCAGAGCGGTCAGCTGCTGAGCGGCTCGCTGCAGGACTACGCGCTGCCGCGGGCCGACGACCTGCCGGCGCTCGAATTCGCCTACAACGTCGTGCCGTGCCGCACCAATCCGCTGGGCGTCAAAGGCGCCGGGGAGGCCGGCGCCATCGGCTCGCCGCCGGCGTTGATCAACGCGATCGTCGACGCGCTGGCGCCGCTCGGCATTGCGCATATCGACATGCCGGCGACGCCGGAAGTGGTCTGGCGCGCGATCCGCGATGCCGGCGCGCGGCCGAAAGCGGCATGACCGCTGCATGCGTTCTCGAGGAAGAGAGGTTTCATGGCGATGAGCGACCCGCTGCTCGACGTGGCGATCCGCGCCGCGGAGGCCGCCGGCGAGGCGATCCTCAAGGTCTATGCCGAGCCGTTCGACGTCCTTGAGAAGAGCGACCGGACGCCGGTCACCGCGGCCGATCTCGCCGCCGAGCGGGTGATCGTCGAGATGCTCGCCGCCGCCGCGCCCGACATCCCGATCGTCTCCGAGGAGACCGCACCGGAAGACGGCTTCAAACCGCCGGCGGCGCGCTTCTGGCTGGTGGATCCGCTCGACGGCACCAGGGAGTTCATCGCCAAGAACGGCGAGTTCGCGGTGTGTATCGGGCTCGTCGAGGCCGGTCGCGCGGTGCTCGGCGTGGTGCACGGGCCGGCGCGGCGCGTGACCTATGCCGCCGCGGGACCGGGCACCGCGCGGCGCATCCGCGGCGGCGGCGCGCCCGAGCCGATCGCCGCCCGCGTCCCGTCGGCCGCCGGCGTCGTGGTGGTCCACAGCCGCAGCCACGACAACAGCCGACGGCTCGCCGAGTATTTCGCGGGCCGGCCGGTGCGCGAGCGCCAGGTCTGCGGCAGCGCGCTCAAATTCGGCGTGCTGGCGGCGGGCGAGGCGGATTTCTATCCGCGCTTCGGCACGACGATGGAATGGGACACCGCCGCCGGCCAGGCGGTGCTCGAAGCGGCCGGCGGCAGCGTCGTCGAAGTCGACGGCGCGCCGCTGCGCTACGGCAAGCACGACCTCAAGAACGGCGGCTTTCTCGCCTGGGGCGCCAAGCCCGCCTGGTAGCGCGCCGGTGTCAAGCCGGCGGTCAGCCGTAGGCCTGGATGCCGGCGGCGACCGCGTCGGCGACGTGCTCCTTGGTGACGACGCCGACCACGTCGGCCGGGCGCGGCACGTGGAACCCCGGCGCGTCCTGGCGGATGACCAGCGCCATCGCGCCGCCGCGCCGCCACAGCCGCACGATCACGTCGAACGCGACGTCGCTCTCCCGCACGATCGTGTAGTGACGGTTGGCGACGTCGCCGAAGGTCACCCCGGTCTCGAGGTCGGCGATGCCGGTGCGCAGGCCGGTATTGATGCGCACCACGCCGGCGATGTGCTCGCCGCGGGTGACGACGACGTGCCGCATCCCGTCGCGATGCTCGGGCTGGCGCAGGAACGCGTCGAGCCGGGTCTCGGCCGGCACCAGCATGAAATCCCGCTCCATCACGTCCTTGGCGGCGCGCACCAGGAACATGTTGGCGTGCAGCGCCTTGGGGATCGCGTGGCCGCGCGGCACCAGCTTGGCGGTGTAGATGTTCTCGCGCGACAGCGTGCGGCGCACGCCGAGCCCCGCCGCGACCGCGAGGATCATCGGCAGGACGATGTGATAATCGAGCGTCATCTCGAAGATCATCGTCACCGCGGTCATCGCCGCGCCGGTGGCGCCGCCGACCATCGCCCCCATGCCGACCATCGCGAAGGCCGGCACGTCGATCGCCAGCCCGGGGAGCAGCAGCGCCACGACGGTCGCGAACGCGGCGCCGAGCGTCGACCCCATAAACAGCGACGGCGAGAAGATGCCGCCCGACGAACCGGCGCCGAGGCTGCTCGTGGTCGCCACCAGCTTGCAGACGAAGAGCAGGCCGAGCAGCCAGGCCGCAGCGCCCCAGCCATTGAGGATCGACTGGATCGTCGAATAGCCCACGCCCTCGACAAAATAATGGCCGAGGCGCTGGTGCAGCGCGTAGATCAGGCCGCCGACCAGCAGCATCCCGAGGACGTGGCGGAGGTAGCGGCCGGGGATTTTCTCGAACAGATCCTCGGCGAGATGCAGCGTCTTGATGAACAGCGCGCCGGCGACGCCGCAGAGCGCGCCGAGCACCACGTAAAGCGCGAGATCGGCGAGCGCGAGCGCCGGGTGCGACAGCGGCAGCGCGTCGATCGGCGGTACGCTGAAGGCCGGCTGCGGCCCGAACACGAGCCGGCCGATGAAGGTCGCGGTGCCGGTGGCCGCGGCGACCGGCAGGAAGGTATTGACGCTGACCTCGGGCAGCATCAGCTCGATCGCGAACATGACGCCGCCGATCGGCGTGTTGAAGGTGGCGGCGATGCCGGCTCCCGCGCCGGCCGCGACGAGTGTGATGCGCTGCCCGGCCGGCATGCGGATCAGCTGCCCCAGGGTCGAGCCCAGCGCCGAGCCGATCTGGATGATCGGCCCCTCGCGCCCGACCGCGGCGCCGCTGCCGATCGCCAGCGCCGAGGCCAGCGACTTGGCGACCGCGACGATCGGCCGGATGCGCCCCGAATTGTAATAGATCGCGTCCATCACCTCGGGGACGCCGTGGCCCTTAGCCTCGGGGGCGAAATTGGCGATGATGAAGGTGACGCCGATCGCCCCCACCGCCGGCACCAGGATGACCCAGGGGCCCCACGGGTTGAACGGGGTGAAGACGCTCGAATCGTAGGCGAACGAGACGGTCTGCAGAAAAAAGACGTTGTGGACGAGGCCGATGAGCTCGCGGAAGACAAAGGCGCCGAACCCGGTGATGCAGCCGACCGCGACCGCGAGCAGCGACATGCCGATAAGGCCGAAGCCCTTGACCCCGGCTTCCCAGCCGGCGGGCGCGCCGAGCGCCACCGGCTGACCTGCGGCCAGCGCCCGCCGCGCCGCGTCGTGCGGGGGATCGCCCGCGACCGGGGCCGCGGCTGTCTCGGGTGCCGTTTCGCTCGCCATCGCCTCGATGAACCGTCTCTATGTACCGGCCGCCAACGACCCCACCATAACGCCTCGTGCCGGTCGCTCAAGCCGCGACCGCGCCGGAGCGCTCGCAGCCTCTCTTCTGCTTTGCCGTCTTGCCCCCATCGCCTTTCGCTTGCTACTCGTTGCGGCCGCGAATCGGCGCAGTGCTGATCGGCGCCGGATGGAGGAAGCGGGATGATCGCGGGCGAATACGACGTCGTCGTGGTGGGGGCCGGGAACGCCGGGATGTGCGCGGCGCTGGCGGCGCAGGAGAATGGCGCGCGGGTGCTGGTGCTGGAGGCGGCGCCGTTCGACGAGCGCGGCGGCAACAGCCGCTATACCGCCGGCGCGCTGCGCTTCGTCTATGACGGTGTCGACGACCTGCTGAAGCTCTGCGACCTCAGCGAACAGGAGCTCGCGACCAGCGATTTCGGCACCTACACGCAGGACAAGTATTACGACGATCTCGGCCGCCTCACCGATTACCGCTCCAACCCCGACATGGCCGAGCTCCTGATCACCAAGAGCCAGGAGACGCTCCTCTGGATGCGCGGCAAGGGCATCCGCTTCGCCCCGATGTATTCGCGCCAGGCCTTCAAGCATGACGGCAAGTTCGTGTTCTGGGGCGGGCTGGCGCTCGAAGCCTGGGGCGGCGGTCCGGGGCTCGTCGAGGGGCTGTTCGCCTCGGCCGAGAAGCACGGGATCGCGGTTGC
>DATJOB010000177.1:0-9977 GCA_035507475.1 Allostellaceae bacterium
CGTCGAGGCTGATGAAGTAACCGCCTTGCGGCTCGTTCCAGGATGCGATCTTGGACTCACCCAGTCGCTTGTCCAGAATCTCCAGCGCCAACGCGAATTTGGGTGCCAGCAGCTGCTGGTGGCGCAGCATCTGCAGCCGGACACCGTCGGCGTCACCGAAGAAACGCAGGTGGCGAAGCTGATTGACCTTGTCCGGCCCGATCGACTTCTTGCCGGCGTACTGCAAATACCAGGCGATGTTGCCCAGCGACCCGCCGAAGAAGCTGACGCCGGCCCCGGCGAAGGTGATCTTGGACGTCGACGCAAAGACATAAGGCCGGTTGGGGTTGCCCGCAGCGGCGGCCAGGCCAAGCACGTCGACCTGCCGGACGAAGCCCAGCGTCAAGGTGTGCACCGCGTAGGCGTTGTCCCAGAACAGCCGGAAATCCTCGGCCGCCGTGCGCATCTGGACGAGCCGCCGAACCGTCTCCCACGAGTAGGTGATGCCGGTGGGGTTGGCGAACACCGGGACCGCCCACATGCCCTTGATGGCCGGGTCCACAGCGACCAGTTCTTCGATCAGATCGACGTCCGGACCGTCCTCGCGCATCGGGATAGGAACCATCTCGACACCCATGGTCTCGGTGATGGCGAAATGCCGGTCGTAGCCGGGAACCGGACACAAGAACTTGACGAGCGGCTCGTCCTTCCAGGGTCGCGGGGAGTCCACCCCGCCGTGCAGCATCGAGAAGACGACGACGTCGTGCATCAACTCCAGGCTGGCGTTGTTGCCCGCGATCAGGTTGGGCACCGCGATACCGAGCAGCTCGCCGAAGATGGCCCGCAGTTCAGGGAGGCCGTGCTGCCCGCCGTAGTTGCGGGTGTCGGTGCCCTCGCTGTCGCGGTAGTCGTCGTCCCCGGGCAGGCTCAGCAAGGCATTGGACAGGTCGAGCTGCTCGCTGCATGGCTTGCCGCGGGTGAGGTCAAGTGCCAGCTTCAGCGACTGCAGTTCGGCGTAATCCTGCTGGTGACGGGCATGTAATGCCTCGAGGTCGGTACGGCCTAGGGAACTGAACGAGCCGTACGACACCATCCGCCTTTCACCGTGTACACCGTGGGTGACCAGGTGGCGATCGCCAGCCCGGCGAAGCCGAGCGCGGTGAAGGCGGGCAGCAGCGCCAGCGCCAGCGCCACCCCGAAGAACACCACGATCCGCCCGGTGAGGAAGAGCTGCACGCCGAGCGTCAGGCAATTCACCGCAAGGTCGATCGTCGCGAAGAACGCGGTCTGCGCGCCGCGGTCGGCGAAGCTGTGCGCGACGATGCCGGCCTGCTGGAAATAGAGGAAGGTCGAGGTGATCGCGAACAAGAGGATGAAGATGCTGACATTGAGCAGATAGGGCGAGCGCAGCGCGTTGACGATGCCGCTCAGCACCCCGCCGCCGAGTGGCCGATCCTCGGTGCTCTCGCGGCGCCGGTGATGCAGCGCCGGCGACAGCCGCGCGAGCCGCCCCACCGCGAAGACCGCGACTTCGAGGAGCAGCGCGGCGCCGATCAGCAGCGCGGTCGGCGGCACGTGGCGCGCGAGGCTCGCGGTGACGCCGGCGCCGACGATCGCGCCGATCGTCGCACCGGCAGCGATAAAACCGAAGAGGCGCTTGCCCTGCTCGGGCCGGAACAGGTCGACATTCATCTGCCAGAAGATCGACACGACGAACAGGTTGTAGACCGACGTCCAGATGAAGAAGACGCGGCCGATCCACACCGTTGCCGCCGGGCCGGCGACATGCAGCGCCACCGCGAAAGCCAGGATGTTGAGCGCGAAGAAGCGGTAGGTGAGGGGGATGAAGCGGCTGCGCGGCAGCGTCTTGACCAGATAGGCGAAGGGCAGGTTGAGCAGCAGCATCCCGGCCAGCGTGCCGGTGAACAGCCATTGCAGGTTGTTGACGCCGCCGGCGACGCCCATCTCGTCGCGGATCGGCCGCATGATGTAATAGGACGACAGTACCGCGAAGATGTAGAGCCAGCACCACAGCACGACCTGCGCCTCGGCCGGCTCGACCGCGACGACGCGGCGCAGCAGCCGATAGGCGAGGCCGCCCTCGGCGTTGGGGGCGGTTTCGCTCACGCTAGGATTTCAGCGTGCCGGCGATCTGCTTCAGCTCGTCAGGCGAGTGCTCGCCGGCGAGCGGCGTGCCGGGGACGAGGTACTTGCCCATCGCCAGCCCGCCGACCAGCACCGGCACGAAGCCGACCTGGGTGATCAGCGCGGCGGCGAGATCGACCGCGCCCTTGTCGTCGCCGGCGATCGGCACGCCGACCTTGCCGTCGGTCTTCGCCGCGTCGCCGGCCAGCCGGCCGGAGCCGATCGCGTTGAACGCGCGCACCACCTTGGCCCCCGGAATGTATTTCGCGGTGACCAGCCCGGCGCCGCCCATTTCGTTGACCTGCTTGACGAAGTCCTCGCCGTCGCGGCGCGGGATCGGGTTGCTGACATCGAGCAGCAGCGGCTTGGCGGCGATCTGGCTGCCGTATTGCCGGCCGATCTCCTCGACCGCGGTATACGGCACGACCAGCACGACGACATCGCCGAACGCGACCGCCTGGTCCACCGTGCCGGCCTTGGCGTTGGGGCCGGCGCCCGCGACGAGGTCGGTGAGCGTCTCCGGGTGACGCGACGAAAACATCACCGGATGTCCGGCCTTCGCGAACAGCGTGCCGAGCGCGCCGCCTTCGCGGCCGGCGCCGACAAAGCCCAGTTTGAGCCCGGCAACCGACTGCGCCTGCGCGCGCCAGGGCAGCGCCGAAGCGATGAGCGCGGCGCCGGCAAGCCGGCAGATGTCACGGCGGGCGAAACCGGCGGGCGAGCGGCGGGACATGGTCCTCTCCTCGAGCAGGGGATATTTCCGGCGGACTATAGGCAGCCCGCCCGCCCGCCGCTCCTCACGATTTCGCCAGCGCCGCCGGCGCGGTGCGCACGTGTTCCGGCCGCACCCCGATGCCGACGATCCGCGCCGGTATGCGGCGCAGCATCGGGAACCAGTTGAACAGCTTCATCGTCCAGGGCGCCTCGACCGGCTTGTGGGAATCGAGCAGCGGGTCGATCAGCCGGTTCTGCACGCCGATCTGCATCCCCTGGATCACCTTCATCGGGAAGGTGCGCCGGCGCTGCACCTGCGCCAGCACGTCGTCGCTCACCCGTCCCTCGCGCAGCGGCGTGGCGAGAATGTTGGCCGCGGCGACCGCGTCCTGCACCGCGAGGTTCACCCCCACCCCGCCGATCGGTGACATCGCATGCGCCGCGTCGCCGATGCAGATGAGCCCCGGGCGCCACCATTTCGGCAGGCGGTCGACGGCGACGGTGAGCAGCTTGACGTCGTCCCAGCCCTGCAATTCGCCGATCCGGTCGGCGACGAAGGGCGCGAGCTTGACGATCTCCTGCCCGAGCATTTCGAGACCGCGCTCGCGCACCGCGTCATAGCCGCCCTTGCGGATCAGGAAGGCGCACTGCCAGTAGTCGCCGCGGTTGAGCATCACCAGCATGTGGCCGAAATTGATATAGCCGCCGGTCTGCTCCGGATCGCTCGGTCGGCGCGACAGGCGCATCCACAACACGTCCATCGGTGCGCCGAGATGCTCGACCGCAAAACCGGCGCGCTCGCGCACGACCGAGTGCCGCCCGTCGGCGCCGACCACGAGATCGGCGCGGATTTCGACCGGGCCCTGCGGGCTTGCGGCGCGCAGCCCGACGACGCGATCGTTTTCGACCACGAGGTCGGTCGCCTCGGTTTCGAGCCGCAGGTCGAAGCCCGGATATTGCCTGCCCTGCTCGGCGAGGAAGTTGAGAAAATCCCATTGCGGCATCAGCGCGACGAACTTGCAGACCGTCGGCAGATGGCTGAAATCCACCATCTGGATCTCGGTGTCGCCGATGACGACGCGGAGATCGTGCGCCCGGTCGTGATGGACCTTGAGGAACCGGTCGAGCAGGCCGAGCTCGTGCATCAGCTGCAGGGTGGACGGGTGGATCGTGTCGCCGCGGAAGTCGCGGAAGAAGTCCTTGTGCTTTTCGAGCACCGCGACGCGCACGCCCGAGCGTGCCAGCAGGAAGCCGAGCATCACCCCGGCCGGTCCGCCGCCGGCGATGCAGCACGTCACGGGCGAAGAAGCGGCCATGATTCAACCTTCTTTCCATGCGCCGGATGCGCGGGTGGGCTGCGATTTTTTGTGGCGAGGCGGGGAGCGAAAACTCACCCGTTCCGTATAAATACGTCGGTGGGAGATTATCGCAGACGGAGCGTCACATGTCCTACAACACCAAGCTCGGCGGGTTCCGGCGCACTCTGATGGGCCTGGCCGTTATCGGGGTCGGCGCCCTGGCGTTGGGCGCGACGTCGGCGCCGGCGAGCGCCCAGTACTACTATCCAAACTACTACTACAGCGGCTACCCGTATTATTATCCCTACTACGGTGCCTATCCCTATTACGGTTACGGCTACGGCTGGCCTGGGGTTGGCGTCCGGGTCGGCTTTGGCTGGGGCTGGGGCTGGCGCGGCGGCTGGGGTGGCTGGCACGGCGGCTGGGGCGGCGGCTGGCACGGCGGCTGGCGCTAGCATCGACAAGTCGACCCTCAAGACAATCGCCTGAGCACCCGGCCGAGGGCGGCAGCCGCTCGGCCGGGTTTTGTTTTGGCCGCGCCGCGAAGCCGGTCTATATCGGCAGGCACGCCACGCGGAGCCGCCGATGCCGGACCCGTCTCTGCTCGCCGGGCGCCTCGATCTGGTGCTCGACGATGCGACCATTCCCGAGCTGCCGAACCACTATCGCGGCAAGGTGCGCGACAATTACGACCTGCCCGACGGGCGGCGCCTCATCGTCGCGACCGACCGGCTGTCGGCGTTCGACCGGGCGATCGCCGCGATCCCGTGCAAGGGCCAGGTGCTGACGCAGACCGCGCGGTTCTGGTTCGACCGGACCGCCGACATCTGCGCCAATCACGTCATCGGCTATCCCGATCCCAACGTCTTGCTCTGCCGGCGCCTCGACATCATGCCGGTCGAAATGGTCGTGCGCGACTATCTCGCCGGCACCACCGCGACCTCGATCTGGGCGATGTACCGGGCCGGGCGGCGCGACATCTACGGCATCCGCTTTCCCGACGGGCTGCGCGAGAACGAGAAGCTGCCGCAAACGGTGCTGACGCCGACCACCAAGGCGCGCGACGGGGCGCATGACGAGCCGGTGACGCCGGCCGAGATCCTCGCGCAAGGGCTGCTCAGCGCGGCGCAGTGGGAGCTGGCATCCGAGATCGCACTCGCGCTTTTCGCTCGCGGCCGCGAGCTGGCCGCCGCGCGCGGCCTCATCCTCGTCGACACCAAATACGAGTTCGGCGTCGATGCAGCGGGCGGCATCGTGCTCGCCGACGAGATTCACACTCCCGACAGCAGCCGCTACTGGTTCGCCGAATCCTACCCGGCACGCTTCGCCGCCGGCGAGCCGCCCGACGCCTTCGACAAGGACGTGCTGCGGCGCTGGGTCGCCGCGCGCTGCGATCCGTATCGCGACCCGATCCCGCCGATCCCGCCGCTGATGATCGGCGAGACCGCCGCCGTCTATATCGACGCCTACGAGCGCATCACCGGCGAGCGCTTCGACATCCCGCCGCCGGGGGTCAGCGTGCTCGACCGCATCAGGACCAATCTCCAGCGCTTCTTCTGAGGGGGAATGCCGCCGTGCTCGAAACCACCATCGCCGGCAGCCTGCCGAAGCCGGCTTGGCTTGCCGAACCGCGCGCGCTGTGGGCGCCGTGGCGCCTTGCCGGCGAGGCGCTCGCCGAAGCCAAGCGCGATGCGACGATCCTCGCGGTGAAGCTGCAGGAGGATGCCGGCATCGACATCGTCAGCGACGGCGAGCAGTCGCGCCAGCATTTCGTCCACGGCTTTCTCGAGAGCCTCGAAGGCATCGACTTTGCCGCCAAGGTGCGCATCGGCATCCGCGACAACCGCTACGAAGCCGATTGTCCGGTCGTCACCGGCCCGCTGCGGCGGCGCGGCAGCGTCCATGCCGGCGAGGCGGCGCTCGCCCGCACCCACGCCTCGCGCGCGCTCAAGTTCACGCTGCCCGGGCCGATGACGATCGTTGATACGCTCGCCGACCGGCATTACGGCGACCGGGTCGCGCTGGCGATGGCGTTTGCCGAGCTGCTCAACGAGGAGGCGCGCGAGCTCGCGGCGGCCGGCGTCGACGTGATCCAGTTCGACGAGCCGGCGTTCAACGTCTATCTCGACGCCGTCGAGGGATGGGGGATCGAGGCGCTGCACCGCGCGATCGCCGGCCTCTCCTGCAAGACCGCGGTGCATATCTGCTACGGCTACGGCATCAAGGCGAACATCGACTGGAAGGCTGGGCTCGGACAGGAGTGGCGGCAATACGAGCGCATCTTTCCGGCGCTGGCGGCGAGCCGGATCGATCAGGTCTCGCTCGAATGCGCCAATTCGCGGGTGCCGATCGAGCTGCTCGGCCTGCTCGGGGGGAAGGATGTGCTGGTCGGGGCCATCGACGTCGCCACCGACCATGTCGAGACGCCCGAGGAGGTCGCCGCGACGATCGACCGGGCGATGCGCCACGTGCCGGCGGACCGCCTCTTTCCGTGCACCAATTGCGGCATGGCGCCGCTCGACCGGTCGCTCGCCTACCGGAAGCTCGCGGCGCTGGCGCAGGGCGCGGCGCTGGTGCGCGGCCGGTTATAGAGAGATCAGAACGGCGGCGGGCCGACGATTTCCCAGCCGTGACGCTCGCGCTGGGCGATCGCCTCGGCTCCGTTGGGGTCGCCCGGTGCCGCGCCCAGCCGCTCCTCGAAGAACCCGCCAGCGGTCCCGGGCGTGTAAAGGAAGAGGATGCGCGCGGTCTCGCGTCCCGTGTTCTTCCAGGCATGCGGCACGTTGCGCGGGAAGAACGCGCAGGCGCCGGCGCGGCCGACCGTCACCTCGTCGCCGATCTTGATCGTCAGCTCGCCGGTCAGCACATAGGCGACCTCGTCGCTGTCGCGGTGCAGGTGGAAGGTCGTCTCGGTTCCGGGCGGCGCGGTTTCCTCGAACAGCATGATGCTCTCGGCGGTGTCGGCGCGCAGCAGCTTCAGCGCCGAGGACCGCCCCGGCGCCATGTCGAGCACGCGGCCGCCGCCGGGCGGCACGACAAAGCCTCTTGTCCCCATGCCCGGTTCTCCCTTCTCGCGAGTTACCCCTTGGACGCGACGATGAACATGCGGCGGAACGGGAACAGCGTCTTGCCGTCGGGCCGCCGCGGATAGGCGGCGTCGACGAGGCTTGTGTAGGTCGCCTCGAACGCGCCGCGCATCGGCTCGTCGAGCGCCGCGAGCAGCGGCGAGAGCCAGGTCGACTTGGTGTACTCCTTGACCGCGTGCTCGCCTTCGAGCACCTGCAGATACTCGGTCTCCCACATGTCGAGCGAGGCGGCGAGCGGCGTCAGCAGGTTGTAATAGAACGCCGGCTCGGCGACCGGCGCCGGGCGCAGCAGCGGTTCGAGAACGGGGCGCCACGGCCCCATCCGCGCCGCCTCGCCCATCGAGGCATGCGACGGCGCGGCGAAATTGCGCGGGATCTGCACCGCCAGCGTGCCGCCCGGCGCAAGGCTTTCGAAGAGCGCGACGAACACCGGCGCGTGGTCCTCGATCCAGTGCAGCGCCGCGTTCGAATAGATGACGTCGGGTGGGCTCGGCGGGCGCCAGGCCGCGAGATCGGCTTGCTGCCAGTCGAGCTGCGGCAGCTCGGCGCGCGCCTTGGCGAGCATCTCCGACGAACTGTCGATGCCGGTGATGCGCGCCGCGGGCCAGCGCGCCGCAATGAAGCGCGTCACGTTGCCGGCGCCGCAGCCGAGATCGTAGACTTGGCGTGGCGCTTCGTTCTCGATCCGCGCCAGCAGATCGATCGCGGGGCGGAGCCGCGGCCCGGCGAATTTCAGGTATTGCGCGGGGTCCCAAGCCATCCGTGCCTCAACCGACGAGTTTCTCGGGGGCCGACGATAGCACCGGGCGGCGTTCGAGGCGCTCGACAAAAGCGGGCAGCGCCTCGGCCTGTCCGGCCGGCGTGTGATAATCGCCCTTGACCTGCGTCGCGCCGATCAACGCGCGCAGGAAAACCGCGAGGAAATCGTGGTCGGGCCGCTGCGGGTCGCGCCAGAACCCGGCGAGCTCCCCGGCATGGGTGAGCCCGGCGACGTCGTAGATCGCGCTCCCCAAGGTCTTGACGGGGACGCCGCAGCGCAGCGCGGCCAAGCCGATCGTGCTGTTGACGGTGACGATCCCGGCGGCGTTGGCGAGCAGCGCGTCGGGGACGCCGCCGTCGAAAAACAGCACCCGCTCGTCGGCGGCGCGGCGCACCAGGCGCCGCCAGTCGACGAGGCCCTCGTCGAGCGGATGGGCGACGACCGCCAGCCGGCGCCCACCGCCGCTTTCGGAGAACGAACGCAGCACCAGCCGCAGCGCGTCGCGCGCATCGGCGAAGGGCGAATGCGCGCGCAGCTGGAAATCGGTCGCGAGCTGCAGCGGGTAGAGGAAATAACCGCGCGGGTCGCCGGCCAGTCGCTGCTTTTCGGCCGCGGTGCGCCGGCGGCGCGCCAGGCGGCCCGGGGCGTTGCCGATCCACCCGGCATATTCGGCCAGCGGATGGTAGAGCCCGTGGCGGCGGTAGCCGGGAAAGAGCGGCCGTCCCAGCGTGCTCGCCAGGTTGTACGCAACGTCGCAGCCGGCGAGGAGACGAAACGGCGCGGCCGCGCGCGGCGCGAGGTCGGGCGCCGGACAGCGCTGCGCCAGTGCGCGGATCGCCGTTGCGTCGCGCGGAAAGCGCGAGCGGCTGGTCATCCCGTCGGGCTCCAGCGTCAGCCAGCCGGGCCGCAGGTAACCGAGATCGGTGACATGCACGGCGACGCCCTGCGCGCAGGCAATCTCGCCGGCGACGATATGGTACGGCCGGGTGTCGCCGTGCAATACGGTATCGGTAGTCTGTGTTTTCTCGAGCACTTTCTCAATAAAGCTGGGCCAAACATCAGATGAATCGCGAAAATTATACGCGGGGAGCCGCCAGAACAGCCGGTCTCCGAGGTTGAGATTGATGCGCTGGACGCGATGACCGCGCGCCATCAGCAGGCGGCCCAGCCGCTCGAAGAAATAGGATTGCGGGCCTTGCAGGAAGAGAAACGAGCGCGGCGGCGTCATCGCGACAAGACCCCGCCGCACGCCGCCAGCGAGAGCGCCGAGGCTAGCGCGGCGGCCGCGCCTTGCGGCCGATCATCCCCGACCACCAGCGCTCCTTGGGCGCCGCGTCGCCCCGCTCGGCGGCGAAGGCGCGGTCCGGCCCGCCGGCGATCGCATCGAGCAGCGTCGTCGTGCCGACCGCGCCGATCGATTCGCCGCGCCAGGTCACGATGTAGCGCAGGAACGCGGTCTGGCTCGGCGTCAGGTCGATAAAGCGGCCGCTCGACCGGCCTTGCGTCACATAGATGATGCGGGCGTTGAGCTGGGTCCCGACCTCGATTCCGTCGATCGTCAGGCGCAGCGTGACCGGGACGATGCTGTTGGCCTCGAACTCCGGCACGCCGGTCGCCGCGAAACCGCCGATCGAGACGTCGATCAGGGTGCACGGGACGCCGTCGATCTCCATCTCGGCGGGCAGCTTGACGCGCCGGTAGAGCCGGCGGTTGCGCGGCAGGGACGGCCGCCCGGCGCGCTCGGCAAGAGCCGCGCCCGGCGGCGGTGGGGCTCGGCCGACCGGCTCGGCCGGCCAGCGCGCCGCGGGTGGTGGCGCCACCGGCGTCGGCGGGCTCGGCGTTGCCGGCGGGGTGGCTTGTGACGGCTCCGGCGGCCGCAGGCCGAGCCGCGCCGCCAGCCGCGGCGGCAGGCGCGGGGCCGCCGGGGCTGGCGGCGCGGGTGGAGGCTCCGGTGGAGGCGGCGCGACGGGCGCCGGCGCCTCGTCTAGCGGCGGC
>DATJOB010000178.1:0-7868 GCA_035507475.1 Allostellaceae bacterium
GCGCGCGCATTGGCGGCGCGCCGGACAGAAGGGGATGGCGGCGGCGACGCTGATCTCGTTCGCGATCCTCGGCGTCTGGCACGGTGCCGGCTGGCAGTTCGCGCTCTACGGTTTGGCGTTCGGGGTGCTCGCGGTCCTTTCGCTCTACACCCTCAAATACCGCGACAGGGCCTATGCCGCGCTCGGCGTGCCGGCGCTCGCGGTCGCCATCATCCGCGCCGTCATCACCTTCTTCCTGTTCGCGCTGGTGCTGGTGCTGTTCCGCGCCAACTACCTCGGCGACGCGGTGCTGTTCTACCGCGACATCTTCTCGCTCGACCTGTTGCGCGAATTGGCGGCGACGGTCGGCCACGCGGCGTTCGGCATCGGCGAGGCGCCCGGCCTGCCGGTCATCTCGGGCTATGCGGCGGACTGGCTGCTGATCGCGGCGCTGGTCGCGGGCGACATCGCGGTGCGCAACGGCCTGACGCTGTCGCGCTCCTCGCTCGCGCTGCAGACGCTCGCCTACAATGCCGGCGTCGCGGCGGTCGCCTATCAGTGGATGGCGGGCAGCGTCGCCCAGCCCTTCCTCTACTACAAATTCTGACGCCGCGCGGGCCGCGATGAGCGCATCGGACGATATCGCCGTGGAAGCGGCCGCCGCCTCGCCGCCGCGCGAATGGTGGCGCTTCGTGTCGCGGCTGGTGCTCGTGCTGTCGCCGCTGCTGGTCGCGGGCGCCGGCCTCGAAGCCTTGGCCTGGCGGATTGGCGAGACGATGCCGATGGCGCTCGTCTCGCGCTGGCAGGACGCCGAGCCCGGGCGCATCTGGCGCGGCGGCGACGGTCATTCCTACCTGACCTACAAGCTCGCGCGGGTGCGCGACCTGCGGCCCGACATCGTCGCGCTCGGCCCGTCGCGCGCCAACGCGTTCCGCGGCGCGCCGCTCGCGCCGTACTCGTTCTACAATGCCGGGCTGACCGCCTGGACCTTCGACCAGTACCGCCGCTTCCTCGAACTGGCCGGAGAAGACGGCTATGCGCCGCGCGCGCTGATCTTCAACCTCGACTATTGGATGTTCAGCGCCGGCTTCGACCATTACTGGGTCAACCGTTTCGACGAACAGCCCTCGACGCATGTCGCCGACCTGCTGCGCGTCGGCAGCGAGCTGCGCGACGAGCCGGCGCGGCTGTGGCGGCGCCTGCCGACGGCGGGCGAGGCGCACGGGCTCTTCGCGGTGCTCACCGGCGACGGCTTCGCCGCCGACGGCGCGATGGTCGCGCCGCCGCCGACCGCCGATCCGCAACGGCTGGCCGGCGACGGGACCGGGGTGGGCGTCCCGCCGGTGGTGCTGAGCGACGACATCGCGACCGAGCAGACCGCGTCGTTCATGCGCTTCGCGGCATTTGCCAAAGAGAAGGGGGTCGCGCTGATCGGCGTCCAGCTCCCGTATTACGCGCGGATCCTCGACGGCCTCGACAGCAGCCCCGACGCCGGCATCTGGCGCGCCTTCCGGAGCGCCGCGTTTCGCCAGCGCATCGCCGAAGCCGGCGTCATCTTCTTCGATTTCGCCGATGTCCCCGAATACCGCGACCGGCCCGAATACTTCACCGATTCGCTCGATCCCGACGCCAGCGCCGTCGCCGCGCTGACGCGACGCATCGCCGCCGACCCGCGGGTCCGCGCCGTGCTGCCGCAGCTCGCCTCGCCCGGCGGGCGATGACCGGCGGGCGATGACCGGCGGGCGATGACATGAACGCGACCGGCCTCGCCTTTCACCATCTGGGCCTCGCGGTGCGCCGGCCAGACGACGCGACGCGGTTCCTCGGCGCGCTCGGCTACAGCATCGGCGAGCCGGTCTTCGACCCGGCGCAGAACATCAACCTGATCATGTGCCGGCATCCGGGCGCGATGCCCGATGTCGAGATCGTCTATCCCGACAAGACCCGCTCGCCGATCGAGGCGGTGGTCGCGCTGCGCCCGGAGGGGCTCGTCTATCACCTGTGCTACGTGACGCGCGACCTTGGCGCCGCGCTGCGCCGGCTGGCGGATGCGGAGTTGCGCGCGGTGTGCATGGTGCCGCCGACCCCGGCGGTGCTGTTCGGCGGCCGCCGCGTCTCGTTCTACAACATCGTCGGCGTCGGGCTCTGCGAGATCATCGAGGATCCGGACGCCCCGGCGGAATGACCGCCGTCGCATAGGCCGCCTCGACGATCGCCAGCACCGCGCAGGCGTCGTCGATATCGGCGATGTCGCTCGGCTGCCCGGCGAGCGCGGCGGCGAAGGCAGCGAGCTCCGCGCTCCACGACGCGTCGGCAAACGGGTATTCCCAAATCGTCGTCTGCGGCGGTCCCATGCCGGGGAGCATCCGGTGATGGGTCAAGCGCTCGACGCCGTAGCTGCCGCCGAGCCCGTCGATCGTCAGCTTGCCGTCGCGCCCGGCGATCTCGAAGGCGAACAGGTTTTTCCATTCGCTCCACGAGGCGTGCAGCCAGGCGATCCGGCGCTCCGCCCCACCGAGCGCGAGAAAGGCGTTGTCCTCGACCGCGATGTCCCAAAAGAAGGTCGGCAGCGCGGCATAATCGAGCGCGAGCTCGCCGAGGAACCAGCGCGACAGGTCGATCAGGTGGCTGCCCTGGTCGATCAGCTCGCCGCCGCCGGAGATTTCGCGCCGGCAGCGCCATTCGCTCTCGTAGCCGACCCGCCCGCCATGCCCGTAGCGGCCGCGGATCGAATAGAGCGGGCCGAGCGCGCCGCTCTCGACCAGCCGCTTGGCGGCGACGAGCGCGGGGTGGAAGCGGTGGTTGAAGCCCACCTTGACGACGACGCCGGCGGCGCGTGCCGCTTCGCGCAGCCGCTCGGCCTCGGCAAGGTTGCGGCCGGCCGGCTTCTCGACGAGCACATGCCGGCCCGCCTGCACCGCCGCGCGCGCCAGCCCGGCGAGCGCGTCGTGGCTGGTCGCGACGACGACCGCGTCGACCGCGGCGCCGATCGCCGCCGCCGGATCGTCGAACGCTTTCGCGCCGGTCTCTGCAGCGAGCGCGGCGGCGCGCGCCGCGTCGCGGTCGGCAACCGCGACGACGCGGTGCCCGCCCGCCCGCGCGGCGGCGGCGCGCTTGGCGCCGACGAGGCCGCACCCGATGATCGTCAGCCTCATGGCTCGCCCCAGTCCTTGCCGCGATCGTCGGGCACGATGCGGCGCAGGGTATAGATGTCGCTGTCGGCGAGCTCGGCGGCGCGTTCGTGCAGCGTGCGCCACGGGTCCCACTGCGCGGCGAGCAGCCGTCCGCTGATCGCGGCGGCTTCGTCCGAGGCGAGGTAGACCGCGAGCTCGGCGCCGAGGCGCAGCGGCGTCCCGCCCTCGGCCGCGACCTGCGCGATGCGCCGATGCAGCGCGGCGCCGACCCGCTCGGGCCCGGCGTCGAGCAGCTGCCGCGTCATCCGGGTGGCGAGCGCCCCGGGGGCGATCGCGTTGACCGTGATGCCGTGCTCGGCCAGTTCGAGCGCCAGCGTCTCGGTGAAGCGCACCACCGCCGCCTTCGACGCGGCATAGCTCGACAGGCGCGGCAGCGGGTTGGTGGCGCCGCCGCCCGACAGGTTGACGATGCGCCCGCCGCGCCGCGCGATCATCGCCGGCGTCACCGCGCGGCACATCGCGACGAGGCCGAGGAGGTTGATGCGCAGCGCGTCGACCCATTCGTCCCAGGCCACCTCGTGGGTCAGCCCCATCGGCCCGTAGACCCCGGCATTGTTGACGAGGATGTCGATCCGCCCGAAGGCGTCGAGCGCAAAGCGCGCCAGCGCCTCGGCCTGCGCCGGATCGCCGATATCGGCGGCGTGGGCGACGATCCGCTGCCCGGCAGCCGCGTTCGCCGCGAGCCGCTGCGCGACCCCGGCGAGCGCCGCCGCGCCGCGCGCGCAGAGCACGAGCGATGCGCCCTCGGCCGCGAAACGCTCGGCAATCGCCTCGCCGAGCCCCTGGCTGGCGCCGGTGACGATTGCGACGCGACCGGCGAGGCGGCTCACGGCAGCCCCACCGCGAGATAGTCGATCCGCGCGTCGCCACCGAGGGTCGCGGCGAGAAAGCGGTTGGGGTCGCAGATCAGCGGCCGGCGCATCGCCGCCACGCAGTCCGCCGCGGTGAGGGCGCGAAACTCCGGCCATTCGGTGGCGACCACCGCCGCATCGGCGCCGGCCAGCGCCGCACCGGCGCCGGCGGCGAGCGCGACATCCGCGTGACCCGGCGGCAGGCCGCGCACCGCCGGGTCGAAAGCCTGCACCCGCGCGCCGAGGCCGACCAGCCGGGCGCACAGCTCGAGCGCGGCCGAGCGGCGCAGCGTGTCGGTGCCGGGCTTGTAGGCCAGCCCCAGCACCGCCACCGTGTGCCCGCGCAGGTCGCCGAGCCGCTGCACCAGCCGGCGCAGCGGCCAGTCGCGCTGCACGCGGTTACTCGGCAGGACGCTGGCGAGAAGCGGCGTGTCGAGCGCAACGCGCGCCGCCAGCTCGTTGAGAAAGGCGACGTCGCGCGCCAGCGTGCCGCCGGCAAAGGCGCCGCCCGGCTTGAGATAGGCGCGCGGCCCGATGCGCGGCTCGGCGCGCAGCGCCCGCTCGACATCGGCGGCGTCGGCGCCGAGCCCCTCGCACAGCCCGGCCACCTCGTTGGCGAAGGCCACCGAGGTGGCGAGAAAGGCGTTGAGCGCGTGCTTGGTCATCTCCGCCGACTCGGGCGACATCCACAGGATGCGGCCGGTGAATTTTTCGAGGACCGGGCGCAGGACGGGCTCGACTGCCGGGTCGTCGCGGCCGACAACGATCCGCTCGGTCGTGCGGAACGCGTCGAGCGCCCCGCCAAGCCGCAGGTTCTCCGGCAGATAGGCGAAATGGCAGGCGATTGCGGGGCGCGCGGCGGCAAAGGCGGCGGCCAGCCCGCGGGTGCTGCCGACCGGGAGCTGCGACGAGACCAGCACGACGGTTCCCGGCGAGAGATGCGGGAAGAGCCGCGCCGCCGCCGCGGTCACCGCCGCGGGATCGGCCCGGTCGTCGTCGTCGACCGGCGTGTCGTAGGCCACCCAGACTATGTCGCAGCCGGCAGCCGCTGCGGGCGCGGTCGTGAAATCGAGGCGGCCGGAAGCGAGGCCCGCGGCGACCAGATCGTCAAGGCCGGGCTCGAACAGCGGCGCCCTGCCGTCGCGCAGCCGCGCCACCACCGCCGCGTCGAAATCGATGCCGAGCGTCGCGAACCCGGCTTCGGCGAGACATGCGGCGGTGACGCTGCCGAGATGCCAGAGGCCGAGCACCGCGATCTTCATGGCGCGCTCCGCGCGGCAAAGACCCAGCGATTGGCGCGGAGCCAGTCGACGGTCCTCTCGACCGCCTCGCGGATGCCGAGCGTCGGCCGCCAGCCGAGCGCGCGGATGCGCGTCGTATCGAGGAAGATGAACGGGTTGTCGCCGATCCAGCCGCGTGGGCCGCCGCCATAGCTCAGCGCCGGCGCGGCGCCGAGCCGGGCGCTGATCCAGCCGACCGAATCGTCGACCGTGCAGTAGTCGTCGGTGCCGAGGTTGAAGACATTGACCCGGCCCTCCGCGCGGTCGAGCGCGGTCAGCATCGCGGCGACGCAATCGCCGACATGGAGGTAGGATTTGCGCTGCTTGCCGTCGCCGAGGATGTGCAGCCGCTCCGGATCGGCGAGCAGGCGCTGGGTGAAATCGAAGACGTGCCCGTGCGTGTAACGCTCGCCGAGCAGCGAGACGAAGCGGAAGATCAGGCCGCGCATCCCGTAGCCCTCGGCATAGGCGGCGACGAGACCCTCGCCGGCGAGCTTCGAGGCGCCGTAAAGCGAAGTCTGCAGCGGGAACGGCGCGTCCTCCGGGGTCGGGAACACCGCCGCCTCGCCGTAGACCGAGCCGGTCGAGGCGAAGGCGATGGTCTTGATGCCATGCGCGCGCATCGCCTCCAGCACGTTGAACGTGGCGATGGTGTTCTGCTCGAGGTCGCGGCGCGGGCGGTCGAGCCCGAAGCGGACATCGGCGTTGGCCGCCATGTGCAGCACCAGTTCGGCGCCGCGGATCGCGCCGTCGAGCGCCGCGCTGTCGAGCAGGTCGCCCGTCACCAGCGTGAACCGCGGATCGGCCCGCGCGGCGGCGAGGAACTCGGCGTGTCCGGTCGAGAAATTGTCGAAGCCGGTGACCTGGTGGCCGTCGGCGAGCAGCCGGTCGACCAGATGGCTGCCGACGAAACCCGCCGCGCCGGTGACGAAGACGCGCATCCGCTCAGCCCGCCGGCCAGTCATGGAGCCGCGAGAAGCGGTGCCTGAGACAGGCGGCGACCCAGCTCGGCGGATCGCGGAGCAGCCGGATCTTCTTGCCCTCGGCGAACGACCGCGCCCGGTAGTGGATATCGATCTCCAGCGGCGTATAGCCCTGGCGGATCAGCTTGGCGACCAGCTCGATGTCGAAATCGAAGCGGTCGCACGCGAAGCGGACATGGGCGACGGCGTCGCGGCGGAACACCTTGAACATCGTAAACGGGTCGCGCATGCGCTGCCCGAAGGCGAGGTTGAGCAGCCCGGCGAAGAGCAGATGGCCGAGATTGAGCAGGCGTGCGGCCATGGGATGCTCGGCGAACTGCCGGACCTGCCAGAAGCGCTCTCCCGGCAGATGGCGCGAGCCGAGCACGAAGCCGGTGCGGCCGGCGCGCAGCGGCGCCAGCAGCACCGGATAATCGTCGAGGTCGTATTCGAGGTCGGCATCCTGGATCAGCACGATGTCGCCCGTGGCGGCCGCCAGGCCCGCCCGCACCGCATGGCCTTTGCCCAGCGGCCGGTCCTCGAGGATGAGCTGCACCCGGGGGCGCTCGGCATAACGCAGCGCCGCTTCGCGGGTGCCATCGGAGGAATTGCTCTCGACCACGATAATATCGATATCAAAACCCGTCGGTTTGAAGGCGAGGAGCCGGTCCATCACCGCTTCGAACGTGGCGCGTTCGTTGTAGACCGGCAGGATCACCGAGAGCCGCAGGGTACGCTCCGCCGGCGGGGCGGCCGCACCGCGCCGCGCCAGCGCGACGATCCGCGACGATGCGACGGCGAGCGGCGACGGCACTCCCAGCGGCTGCCGCGGCCCGGCGCCGAGCGCGGCCGCGGGGAGCAGCCGCGCCGGCCAGCGCCGCAGCGGCTCGGCCCGCAGCACGGCGCGCCCGGCCCAGGTCAGCGGCCGCTCGAACCCCGCGTCGAACAGCGCCTGAGCGAGGGCGGCGCGGCCGATGCCGCCGCGCTCCGCGCGCGTCGCGCCCGGCGCTTCGACGAGCAGCACGTCACCCGCCGCCAGACGGCGATAGCACGAAGCGAGCTGCGCCGCGAGGAGCGCCGGGTCGTGCACGGCCAGCCGCTGGTAGAGAACCGACGCAGCGTCCCGCCGGCGCGGATCGGCGAGCGCCGTCGCATAGCCGCGCGCCGCGGCCAGCCACTCGGCCGGCGCCTCGGCGGCGCGCGATGCGCCCGCCGGTTCGCCCGGGCGGCCGGCGGCACCGCGCGGCACCTGCCGTGCGGCCTCCTCGCCGAGCCGTTTTCCCGCGTAGCTCACCGGCGCCGCCCCGCTTCCCGCGGGCGCCCCGGCTCGCCCGGCCTCGAAGGTCAAAGCGTGGTGCCCCGAGTCTGATTTGAACAGACGACCTACCGCTTACGAAGCGGGTGCTCTACCGCTGAGCTATCGGGGCGCTGAGGCGTCCACGCGCGGCGGACTATTAGCCGATTGTCCGGCCGCCGCCAAGCCGTCGGGGATCGCCGGCAGCGCCGCCGCCGCCCAGGGGTCGCGAGGCGGCAGACGCGGCGGCGCGCCTGGCGGCGCGCGCCAGGCGAGCGTATCGAAGCCACGGCAATACGGACACAGCG
>DATJOB010000179.1:0-2076 GCA_035507475.1 Allostellaceae bacterium
CGGCGATCTTCCACTGGTTCGCCGTCAGCTTCTGCTGCCGCTCCAAAAGGTCCAACATGCCCTTCCTCCCGTTCCACGTGCGGCGGATTTCCCGCTCGCCCTTGCAGGTGACAGTAAGGCCGGCCGCGCCCGCTTGGCAACGCAGACAAAAAATCGCGCGGGCAAAAAAAAATCGGCCGGGCGCTGCCCGGCCGATCGCGGTGGTGCTCGGCTGGAAGGCGGCGCTAGTCGCGGCGCACGCCGAGCAGCTGGACCAGCATCATGAACAGGTTGACGAAATCGAGGTAGAGCCGGAGCGCGCCCATCACCGCCTTCTTGCCGGCGATCTCGGCGCCGTCGCCCTCCCAGTACATCTGCTTGATCGACTGCGTATCCCAGGCGGTCAGCCCGGTGAAGACGAGGACGCCGATCACCGAGATCGCGAACTGCAGCGCCGGCGAGCGCAGGAAGATGTTGACCAGCATCGCGATGACGATGCCGATCAAGCCCATGAACAGGAACGAGCCGAGCTGCGTCAGGTCACGCCGCGTCGTATAGCCGTAGAGGCTCATCGCCGCGAAAGTGCCGGCGGTGATGAAGAACACGCGGGCGATGCTCTGATAGGTGTAGACGAGGAAGATCGTCGACAGCGACAGCCCCATCAGCCCGGCATAAACCCAGAAGATGCCCTGCGACGCCGCGGCGCTCAGCCGGTTGATGCCGAACGAGAGCAGCATCACCAGACCGAGCGGCGCGAGGATCACCAGCCACATCAGCGGCGTCGCATAGATATGGGCGATGAAACTGTCGCGTCCGCCGGCGGCGGCGAGCCAGGCGACGATGCCGGTCAGCGCCAGCCCCGAAGCCATGTAGTTGTAGACACGCAGCATGTACTCGCGCAGGCCGACATCGATGTCGACGCGCGCGTCCGCCGACCGCACCGACCAGCGGGGCTGCGAACCATAGGCCATGAGACCCTCCGAGAGAGCGTGCGGGGACCGCTCCCCGCGCCGCTAATATTGGCACGTTTCTTAGGGTTTTCAAGCGATAGCGGGGTCCGCGACCCGGAGTCGCGCGACGCTATTCGTGGCGCAGCTCCGGGGCGGCCGCGGCGCCGAGCGCGCGCCACGTGCCGGCGAAGCCGATCGCCATCGTGACGCCGACCGCCGCAACCAGCAGCACCGCCAGGCGACCGGGCGCGAAACTCCACTCGGCGTCGAGCGGCCGGGTCACCAGGAGCCAGGCGACGCCGCTGCCCAATAGCGCCGCGACGGCGGCGCCGACCAGGCCCATCAGCCCGTATTCGAGGAGGAAAGCCGCGGCGATCGTGCGCCGCGTCGCGCCCAGCACCTTGAGCACCACCGCGTCGTAGACCCGCTGCCGGTAGTCGGCGGCGATTGCGCCCGCCAGGACCAGCGCGCCCGCGACCAGCGTCACCAGCGCGGCGAGGCGGATCGCCGTGCCGATCGCCGCGACGATGTGCTCGACCGCATCGAGCGCATCGCGCACCGGGATCGCCGAGACGTTGGGGTAGGCGTCGACGATCTGCGCCACGAGATGCTCCTCGCTGCCCGGCGGCAGCCAGACCGCCGCGAGGTCGGTGTGCGGCGCGGCGTCGAGCGTGCCGGGGGCGAAGACGATCGCGAAGTTGATGCCGAGGCGCGTCCAGTCGATGCGCCGCAAATTGGCGATCCGCGCGGTCACCTCGCGGCCGAGCACGTTGACGGTCAGCGTGTCGCCGACCTTGAGCGCCATGCCCTCGGCGAGCTCGGCGTCGAACGAGACGAGCGGCGGCCCGGCATAGTCGGTCGGCCACCATGTCCCGGCAACCAGCTCCGAGCCCGCCGGCAGCGTCGCCGCGTAGGTCAGGCCGCGGTCGCTGTTGAGCGCCCAGCGCGCTTCGGGCGCGACCGGCGCCGCCTCGACCGCGACGCCGTTGAGCCGGGTGATGCGGCCGCGCAGCATCGGCACCTCGGCGAGCCGCGACCCCGGAACGCCCGCCACGCGCTGCGCGAAGCCGGCGAGCTGGGTGGGCTGGATGTCGAGGAAGAAATAGGCCGGCGCGCCCTCGGCGATGGTGCCTTCGATCTCGCGGTC
>DATJOB010000180.1:0-3554 GCA_035507475.1 Allostellaceae bacterium
GCCGATTTCGGCGTCGAGCCGCTCGAATTTGGCGGTGAGATTGGCGGCGTCGGGCCGGCGAGCGATGATCTCCTCGACGGCGCCGCGGTCCTCGCCGTAGCGAGCGAGGGCGGCAGCGGCCTTGTCGTAGGCGGCCGTGACGCCGCGCTCGGTCATCAGGGCGCTGTTGAACTCCTGCCGCAGGTCGGCGAACCGGCCGCCCGGGCGCATCTCGGCGAGCACCGCGGCGAGACCGCCGGGTTCGCTGCGGCCGGCGGCGCGGATGCGGTTCATGACGATCGCACCCTCGCCGGTGCGGAAGGCGTCGAGCGCCTCGAGCGCAGTGCGGCCAGACCTCTCGGCACGCTTCAGGGCCCGTTCGTCGCGGTCGTTCCGGAGCTGCGCCCCGAAGGCGGCGATGCGATCGCGCATCGGCGTGTGCGACGGGTCGAGGGCCGCGCCGGGTCCGGGATCGCGCGGCCGCATGGCGGCGAGGATCGTGTAAAGCGGGTCGCGCCCGGCGCGCTGTTGCTGACCAGCCGCGGCGACACCTGTCGCCGGTTGGTCTTGGGCCGATCGGCGCGGGAAGGTGTCTGTTGATTGGCGCGCCTCATTCTCGTGCGCGGGTCCGGCTTCGGCCGGCCGGCGCGAGAGCCGCATGCGATTTTCGAGCGCCTCGATCGAGCTCACGATCGCCGGGGTGTTCTGGTTGCGGTAACCGCCGACTTCGATTGCGGCGCGGCGAATCTCGCGGATGAGTTGCTTGTCCTCCAAGGACGCGGTCGTGTGCATCAACGACAGCATCCGGGGGTTTTCGAGGCCCGGTGCGGATGCTGCGAGACGGGTCATTTCAGACCGCAGTTCCGAAGAAATCTGGATCGGCCAGACTGGGAGTTTCTCGAGGTCCTGCAAGGCGTAGGCGACCTGGTGCCGAAAGCCCGCCTGAGCACGGCATGCGGGGTCGGCGCCTTCCTGGGCCAGCGTCTGGATTGTTTGCGCGAGACCGCGATCGAGGGCGGCAATCATTGGCTGCGCGCGCTGCAGTTGCTGCAGCAACTCGCGCATCGAATCGTTGTTCCGATCCGGCTCAGGCCTGTTCGGATCCGGACGCGGCGCGCCGGATGGGCTGGCGGGATTGGCTGGCTGCTGGGGTTCGGCCATCGGAAGCTCCGCGCGTTGCGGGAATGCGGTTTTTCAGTTCGACGACGCCTGCATCGATGGCGTCGGCATCCGGGATGTCGACGCGAAGTCGTGGCTGACGGTCTGCGCGAGCGCGGTCGCGGCAATCGTCGTGTGCTCGAGGCTCGTCTTGAAGATCTGGAATTCGAGATAGTTGTTGACGGCGAGCTCGATAGCGATCTCGCGTTCGACCGACGCCGGCGGCATCGCCTGCAAAGTGGAGGCCCAGGTCAGATCGCTGACGCGCCGCTCGGCCTCGATCTGCAATACCTGCAGCCAGGAGCCGTTGGTTTCGGCCGGCAGGCCGATGTCGGTCAGATATTGCTGCTGCAGCGGCGTCAATGGCACGGACGGCGTCTGCATGCCGATCTCCTCGTCGACAAAGCTCTGAGCGAGCGACATGCGGGCGTTGTAGCTGCGGCGACGCATTGCCGCGTATTGGCCGGCGGTCGAGGCGAGCTGGTCGGCGCGCAGCGCAGCCGGGGCCACCGGCTCGATCAGGTTGATCGCGTAGTCCTTGGCGGTGTTGACGGCGGCCTGGTCGGCATAGGTGCCGGAGCCGAAAAGGCTCGAGAATTGCTGGTCGGCGTCCGGGGTGCTGCTGGCGGTGCTGCAAAGGCCGGCTGCGACGTCGTCGGCGTCGCAGTAGTAGTTGATATGTTCCTGGTTGATCGAGGCAACGCCTTCGGCTTCTCCGTAATAGGAGGGCATTTGCGGGCCGGCCTCGGCGCGCAGGTCGTGAATCTGGGCGATCGTTGCGCCGACGTCATAGGCCTGCACGGCGGCTGCCTGCGTGCTGACACCGCCGTCGAGGGCGGTGCAGGCGGTCGGGCTTGGGGTCTGCTGGTCGCGGATCTGGGCGTTGCGCATGTCGCGCGCGAAGCGGGCGTTAGCGGTGTTGGAAGCGTCGGTAATCTGTTCGAGGGCACCGACCGAGGCCTTTTGGTAGTTGGCGTTTTGGTTGAAGCCGTCCTGCAGTAATTGCTCGACGGTGCCGTATTTGTTGTCGCCGAGGAGACTGGCGATCGGGCCGTTGGCGCCGAGGAAGTTCTTCACGTCCTGCATGTAGCCGTTGATCGTATCGAGGACGCCCTTGACCGCCTTGACCGCGGCGATGGTGCCGGCATCGACGACGGGCATGTCCGCATAAGTGGGCGTGGCGCTGAAGAGGATGCCGCCGATGGCGATGCCGGTGATGGTCGCCAGGGCAATCGGGAGCTTGCGCATCGGCATCTCCTAGAAACTGCCTTGCGGGGTGGTAGGCAGCGGGTAGCCGGCGGGCGCGGTGCCGGTGCCGTTGATGTAGAGGCCGCTGCCGGCGACGCCGGCACCGAGGCCGATGGTACCGATCGCCGGGCCGCCGCCGCCGAACGACAGCTGCGGGCAGGAAAGGCCGCCCCCAAGCCCGCCGAAGCCGAGATTGAAGCCGGTGATCGTCAGCCCGCACTGCGCCTTGCCGAGGAGCGACGTCCAGGTCTGCTGCACGAGGTTGCAGATCTGCCCCTCGACCGCCTGCAGGAGGTTGGCGGGGTTGAGGAGGTTGGTGATGAGGTTGAGGCCGACGCCGTTGAAGAAGTTGTTGAGGCACGTCAGCGAGGTGACGCTCTGCGGCGGGTTGATGTTGCTGTCGTCGGCCTGGATGCGGGCGTTCATGCCGTTGACCGCGGCTTGCGTTATCGCAGTGCAGCCGGCGCTGCCGGTCGTCGTGGCGCTGGTTGTTGTCTGAGCGAGAGAGGGACCGGCGAGCGTCGCGGCGGCGACGAGCGCCGCGAGGCCGAGGGCAGCGAGGCGGCGCATCAGACCGTCTCCGCGAAAGCGGCGCGGCAGGCCGCTTCGAGCGCCGCGATGCGCTCGGGGGCAAAGATGCGGGCGAGGAGCGCCCGCCGTGTGACAGCGGCGATCGCAGCGCGCAAGGCCCGACCGATCTCATCATCGCCGGCAACCAGAGCGGGGACGATGCCTTCAGGCTCGGCTGCGTCGTTTTCGCCGAGATAATGGAGCAAGCGCATCATCCGCGCCGCGCCGAGTTGCGCCAGGACAGCGCGGAAATCTTCCTGGAAGGTCGCCTCGCGCAGCACGGCCGCGAGATCGCCGGAAGTGAGCTGGTCGAGGACAAGGCCGAGAGCGCGCAGGCGCTCGGCATTGTCGGCGGTCGTCTCGATCGCCCGCAGTGGCGGCGGCCACGAGCCGGCATCGGCATCGGACACTAACCCGGTGAACCATCGGGTGACGGCTTGCTGTTCGAGATCCGGCATGGCTGCTCCCTCTCCGCTTCGGGGGCAGCGTCACCTTCGCCTTTGCGAATGGCGCTATTTTCGGATCTCGATCGCCGCACCGGCGAAGACCACGCGAAGGCCGAGCGGCTTCACGGCGTCGGCAAGAACAAGGTGCCAGTT
>DATJOB010000181.1:0-9064 GCA_035507475.1 Allostellaceae bacterium
ACCCTGAAGGAGCTGATCGGCCGCCGCGTGCTGGCCGGGATCGAGCCGCCGGACGGGATTCTCGGGCTCGGCGCGTTCTGAGGGAGGGGGCGATGAAGATCACCGGCGGCTGCCATTGCGGCCACATCACCTACGAGGCCGAGGTCGAGCCCGGCACCGTGCGCGTCTGCCACTGCAGCGATTGCCAGAAGCTGACCGGCACCGCGTTCCGCACCAATATCGCGACGCTGCCGGGCACGTTCATGCTCAAGAGCGGGACGCCGAAGACCTATCTCAAGACCGCGGAGAGCGGTAACAAGCGCGCCCACGGCTTCTGCCCGGAATGCGGCACGCCGATCTACGCGACCGCGCCCGAGCCGAACCCGCAATCCTATGGGCTACGGGTCGGCGGCATCGACCAGCGCGCCCAGCTCGGCGGCCCGGCCCGGCAGATCTGGTGCCGCTCGGCGCTGCCCTGGGCGATGGATATCAGCGGCGTCGCGCGCGCCGAGCGGCAATGACCATGCGCCGGCCCACACGCTGGCCCACACGCTGGCCCAAAGCGCCGCTCGTCGCGGCATGCGCCGTCCTTGCCGGCTGCGTGACGCCGCAGACGAATTACGACGAGCTCAAGACGCGCTACGATCAGGAGGAGGCGGCGAACCGCCAGCTGCAGTCGGAGAACGCGGCGCTGCAGGCGCAGCTCTCGCAGCAGGTTCAGCACAACACCTATACCGTGTCGACCGACCTCCTGTTCGCGCCGGCGTCGTTCGACGTGACGCCGAACGGCCAGGCCGCGCTCAACGACATCGCCGGGCGGCTCAAGGGCCTCAAGAGCGGCCGGATCGTCGTCAACGGCTACAGCGACAGCCAGCCGATCGGCCCGCCGCTGAAGAAGCTCGGCGTCACCTCCAACCTCGACCTGTCGGCTCGGCGCGCCGAGGCGGTCGCGCGCTACCTGCGGACGCACGGCGTCCAACCCGCTCTCGTCTCGGCCAAGGGATTGGGCGAGGAGCACCCGGTCGCGTCCAACGACACGCCGGCCGGGCGGGCGCAGAACCGCCGCATCGAGATCGTCGTCGAGGGGCCGGCCGGCTGAAAGCGATTCTCGTCCTTGCGGTCCTGGCGCTGCTGCTGGCGGGGTGCGCGGCAACCCCGGCGGCGCCGCATCTTGCCTCGGGCGCGGTCGCGGTCGGCGGCGCGCCGCTCGCGCCCGAGCACACGCTGACCGCCGGCGACACGTTCGAAATCCGCTTTCCGTTCTCGCCCGAATTCAACGACCGGGTGACGGTCGGCCAGGACGGCACGGTGGCGCCGAGGCTGATCGGCGGCGTGACGGTCGGCGGCCTCACGCTGCCCGAGGCGACGGCCCGGCTCCGCGCGCTTTATGCGAAGCAGCTGCGCTATCCGGAGCTGTCGCTGACCGTCCGGCAGTACGCGCCCGAGGTGTTCTGGGTCGACGGCGAGGTCGCGCATCCCGGCGTCCTGCGCAGCGAACTGCCGCTGACGCTGGAGCGCGCGATCGCCGAGGCCGGCGGGGTCAAGACCGGGGCGCAGAGCGGCGACATCCTGATCATCCGGCGCGACGAGGCGGGCGGGCTGCGCGCCTACCGCGCGGCGCTGGCGCCGGCGGCCGGGGCGAGCGACCCGATCCTCAAATCGTTCGACGTCGTCTACGTGCCGCGCACCGTGATCGGCTCGGTCAACGACTTCCTCGCCAGCTATGTCAAGAACCTGCCGTTCTCGGTCAGCGCCCAGGTCGGCCCGACCCCGAGCGTCAGCCCGACGACCACGCTGTCGCCGTCACAGCTGACGCATTGAGGCGCGATCGGCCTATTCCGCCGCCTCGGGCAGCAGCACCGCCTCGGCCGCGTTGTCGGTGATGCAGGCGGTCTCGAAATACTTGATCTGCGGGTCCATGCCGTAACGCTCGCGAATGCCGTCGCGCCACGGCCCGCCATAGAACGCCTCGGCGTCGGCGCGCGTCTTCCACAGATAGACGCCGCCCGCCCAGCCGTCCTCGGCATAGATGAACTGCTTGCGCACGAGGCCCGGCACATCGCGGAAGCCGGGCGCGATCTTGCGGAAATGCGCGGCGCAGGCGGCGAGGTCGATCGATGGCGGCAGGCGGTACTGCACGATCGCGGTGATCATCGCGGGTCTCCTCAAATCAAAGGGTGGCTAGTCCATCGGCAGCCCGGAATGGATGTTGCGCACGTCGAGCGAGGTGAAAGCCCCCTGCAGCGACGGCATCGCCACCTCGGCGATCAGTTGCGGCGTCCAGCCGCCGTTATGGTGCACCATGCGCACCGGGCGCGAATGCGAATAGAGCGACAGCTCGGCGGCGCGCTGGTGGAACACCTGGCCGTTGACGTAATGCGCCTGCTCCGAGGCGAGGAACACGCAAAGCGGCGCGATCGCGTCGGCCCGGCTGCGGCGCAGCCGCTCCTCGCGCAGCGCCGCCGCGTCGGGGTCCTTCGGCGTCGGCACCGAGCGGGTCATCCGCGTGTCGGCCGACGGGGCGATGACGTTGGCGGTGATGCCCTTCGCGGCGTTCTCCATCGCGATGATGCGCGCCATCGCGACGACGCCGAGCTTGGCCGAGCCGTAATTCACCTGGCCGATATTGCCGAGCAGCCCCGAGGTCGAGGAAACGAGGATCATGCGCCCGTAATTCTGCTCGCGGAACAGGTTGATCGCCGCCCGGTTGACGTTGAAATGCCCGGTCAGGTGGACGTCGATCACCGCCTGCCAGTCCTCCGGGAACATGTTGTGGAACATCTTGTCGCGCAGGATGCCGGCGGCGTTGAACACGATATGCAGCCCGCCGAACGTGTCGCGCGCCTGCTGCACCATCTTGAGGCAGTCGTCGAAACTGGCGACCGAGCCGAAATTCGCCGCGGCCTCGCCGCCCGCCGCCTTGATCTCGTCGGCCATCGCCTGCGCCGGGCGCTGGTCGCCGCCCTCGCCGGCGCCGCCGACGCCGGGGTCGACGATGATCACCTTGGCGCCTTCCTGCGCCATCAGCTTGGCGACCTCGGCGCCGACCCCGCGTGCCGCCCCGGTGCAGATCGCCACCTTGCCTTCGAGCATCCCCGCCATCGTCGCCCGCTCCTCCCCTGCCTTCGCGGTGCAGAGTTGACCCGGCGGGCGGCGCGTTTGTCAATTCGCCTGCCTGGCGGGTGACCGTCGGCGCGGGCGTCAGCGGAAATAATGCGGGACGAAGCGGCTGGCGTTGGTGGTGACCGGGCCGGCATCCTCGCGCAGCCCCATGCCGGCAGGCTGGCCGGCGACCACCCACGAGCCGATCAGCGCGTGCCAGCCGTCGAACACCGGCAGCGGCGCCAGCGCTTGGTAGACCCGGTCGCTGCGGTCGACCACCACCTCGCGCTCGCCGATCAGCACGACATCGGCGCCCTCGCGGCCGTAGATCGGCTTCTCGACACAGGCGCCGGCGACCGCCTCGCGCTGGCGCGCCGCGGGCAAGAGGTTGGGGTGGTCGGGGAACATCTCCCACAGCACCGGCAGGATCGCCTTGTTCGACAGCAGCATCTTCCAGGGCGGCTCGACGATGCCGACGAGGTCGCTGAGCAGGTGCCGGCCGAATTCCTCGCGCAGCATCCATTCCCATGGATAGAGCTTGAAGAGGAAGGAGAGCGGCTGCTCGGCGAGGTCGGTGAAAACCGCGCCGTTCCAGCCGATCTCGGCAATGTCGAGGATCCCGGTCGTCCACCCGGCCTGGTTCGCGACGTCCTGCATGTATTCGACGGTGCGCCGGTCCTCGAGCTCGCCGAGCACCGCGGTCAGATGCAGCTGCGTCGGGTGCCCACCGCGCGCCGCGCGCCCGGCGAGCGCCTTCCAGCGGTCGATCAGCTTCTCGTGCAGCGAATTGAACTGGTCGGCGCCGGGCTTGACCTCCTCGAGCCAGTACCATTGCACGACCGCCGCCTCGATCAGCGCCGTCGGCGTGTCGGCGTTGTATTCGAGCAGCTTGGGCGGGGAGACGCCGTCATAGGCGAGGTCGAACCGGCCATAGACGTCGGGGTCGCGCCTCTCCCACGATTCGGCGATCCACGGCCAGTAGGCTTCCGGGATGTCGAGCCGCGCGAAGTCGCGCGTCGCGACGAGGCGGTCGACCGCGTCGAGGCAAAGCCCGTGCAGCGTCTCGGTCGCCGCCTCGATCTCGTCGACCTCGGCGGCGGAGAAGGCATAACAGGCCTCCTCCCACCAATAGGCGTCGCCGTTCGCGGCGGTGTGGAAATCGAGCCCCAGCACCTCGACCTTGGAGCGCCAGGCGGGGCGCGGCGCCAGGGTTTCGCGCTGCACGGCTCAGGCGACTGCGCGCAAGCCGCGGCCGAAGGCGCCGAACCCGCCGCGCGCGCTGGTCTCGTATGAGGCGGGCGTAACGCCGCGCCCGGGGCCGGGATCGCCGCGCGCCTCGGGCGCGCTGCGGTCGGCGACATAGTAGGGCCCGTGCCAGAAATGCGGGTGGCTCGAATTGCCGTCGGGCTGGTCGCAGCGATCGGGCGGCGGCGGGTAGTCGCGCTCGCAGGCGGCGCGGTCCGGGTAGTTGTTGCGCCGCATCATCGTCGCCGGCGGGATCAGGTTCGCGGCGGTGATCGCGGCGAGCGGCAGGCCGATCAGCGAGACATTGACGATGCGCGAGCGACGGGCGCTGTCCATCGCGGTTCAGCCCGCCATGCACGCGGCGTCGAGGATGCCGAGCGCGAGCGACAACCCGGCGAGGAAGATCGCGTCGGACACGCTGCCGTCCTCGATCGCCTGCGGCAAATGCGGCAGCAGGAGCCGCGCGAGGAGAAAGCCGCCGACCTGGATCACCAGCGCGATGACGCCCCACACCGCGAGGTCGACGAGGCTGGCGCTGTGCGCGATGACGCTGGCGAGCGGCACGACGAAGCCGAGCAGGCCGCCGACCAGCGTCACCGCCGCCGCGGCGTTGCCGTCGCGGATCAGCGCGATCTCGCGATGCGGCGTCAGGTTGGTGTAGAGCGCCAGGAAGATCACGGTCAGCACCGCGGCGCTGACGAAATAGATCGCGAAGTTGGGGAAGGTGGAGAGCGAAGCGGCGACGCCCACGAGCGACAAACCCTCGGTTTTGGCGGGCCGGCAAGTGTTGCACCCTGACGCGAGCCCGGCAAGCTGGACGCAACCCGATACGCAGCGCCGCCGGCAAAGGTTTCGCGCCGGCCGAGAGCGCCGGCGACAGCCGCTATCCGGCGCTCAGTTGAGGATCGCGCCCGGCCCCGGCGCGCAATCGACGATGTTCGGGTCGAGCTTGCAGCCGCAGACCGACAGCCTGCCGGGGATCGTCGTCAGCCAACTCCCGGTCCAGCCGCCGAACGGCCAGCAGACGCGCGGGCATTTGCGGGCCGCGTCGGCATTGCTCCAGATCGGGTCGAGGCGGCCGTTGCGGTAGTTGACCGAGGGGATGTCGTAGGCGAGGGCGGGTCCGGCGAGCGCCGCGAGCGCGAGCGTGCCGAGCACGAACCGGCGCATCGCCGGCCGGCTCAGGCGGGCCGCGCCGCGGCGGCGGCGCGCAGGTCGAAATCGGGGTCGGCGGCTTCGGCCGGGGTGACGCTGCGGCCGGCGGCGAGCAGGCGCCGGGCGAAGGCGTGGTCGGCCGGCTTGTTGATCGACTCGATGCCGAGCAGCCGGTCGCCGGCGTAGCAGAAGGCGGAATATTCGCCCTTCGCGTAGTCGCCGCGCAGCACGACCTGCTGGAACCCGGCGGTCAGCCCGGCGATCTGCAGCCGCTCGGCGCCCTGCTCGCTCCAGAACCAGGGCAACGCCTCGTAACGGTGCGGCTTGCCGAGCAGCCGGTCGGCGACGCAGCGCGCGTGGTCGGCGGCGTTCTGCACGGCTTCGAGCCGCACCGGGTTCTTCAGCGAATGGCGCGACGGAAACGCCGCGCAATCGCCGATCGCGGAGATCGCCGGGTCGGCGGTCATGAGCTGCTCGTCGACGACGACGCCGTTCTCGACCGCGAGCCCGGCGGCCGCGGCGAGGCTCTCGTTGGGGACGACGCCGATGCTGATCAGCACGAGGTCGGCCGGCAGGCTGCGGCCGTTGTCGAGCACGACATGGGTGACCCGGCCGTGCTCGCCGCCGAGCCGCTCGACCCGCCGGCCGAAGCTGAACTCGACGCCGGTGCGGCGATGGGCTCGCGCGAAATGCGCCGAGCTGTCGGGGCAGACGACGCGCGCCATCACCCGGTCGAGCAGCTCGACGACGTGCACCGGCACGCCCTTGCCGCGCGCCACCGCGGCGAATTCGAGACCGATGAAGCCGCCGCCGATGACCACCGCGCCGCCGCACGAGGCGAGGCGCTGCTTCAGCGCCTCGGTCTCGGCGAGGTTGCGCAGGTAGCAGACGCCGTCCAGCTCGATGCCGGGCAGCGGCGGCACACGGTTGCGCGCGCCGGTGGCGAGCACCAGGTGGTCGTAGTCGACGCGCTCCCCGCCGGCGAGCACGACCGCCTTGCCGGCGCGTTCGATCGCCGCGACCGGGCGCCCGGCGACCAGCTCGATGCGGTGCTCGTCGTAGAACGATCCCGGCCGCATCTGCAGCATGTCGAAGCCGGTCTTGCCGTCGAGGTAGTCCTTGGAGAGCGGCGGCCGCTGATAGGGCAGATGCGGCTCGTCGCCGATCAGCACGACGCGGCCGTCGAAGCCATTCTGGCGCAGCGAGGCGGCAAGCTGGAACCCGGCATGTCCGGCGCCGACGATGACGACGCGGCAGATCGCCGCCGCTGCCGCCATCAGGTCTGCGTCTCCGGCATCTCGACGACGAGCCCGTCCATCTCCGGCGCCATCACCAGCTGGCACGAGAGCCGGCTGTTGGCGCGCCGCGGGCTTGCGGTGCCGTCGAGCATCGCGTCCTCGCCCGGCTCCATCGGCGGGCATTGCGCGAGCTGGTCCTCGCGCACGAAGACATGGCAGGTGGCGCACATGCACGAGCCGCCGCATTCGGCGACGATCCCGTCGAGCCCGTGCAGCACCGCCGCCTGCATCACGCTGGTGCCGAACGGCACTTCGAGCGTGGTGCTGTTGCCGTCATAGCTCCGATAGGTCACGTGCGGCATGGTGCTTGCTGTCCTCGCCTCGTTGGATGGTGCGCCGAAGGGGCCGCCGAGCCTTACCCAATCGCCGTCCGGGGTCGAGCATTTTCAGCGCGGGCCGGGGGCGAGATCGCGATATAAGCTGGCGCAAAGGAAAAGACGGGAGGCGGGCGATGAAGAACGGCTTCAAGGTGTGGGACGCCGACACCCATGTCGAGCCCTCGGCCGAGGTCATCGACAAATACGTCGACCCCGGCTTCCGCGACCGCCTGCCGGAACTGGCGCCCTATCGCGTGGCGATCCGCCCCGGCGCGCCGGGCGGATCGCCGGGCCGCCACGTCTACCGGTTCGGCCAGATCTCGTACAAGCGCATCCTCGGCGAGGCGGCGCCGCGGCCCGACCACACCGGCCGCGACTCGGTGTGGATGGGAACGCAGCAGCCGCGTCCCGGCGTGCAGGACGATGCCGCCGCCAACCGCATCGCCGACATGGATCTGGAGGGCGCCGACGCGCATTTCCTGATCCCGACCGCCTGGACCAGCCTCGTCGGCCACGAGGACCCGTCGCTCGAGACCAACGTCATCCGCGCCTATCACCGGCACATGGAGGATTTCTGCGCCGATTATCCGGGGCGGCTGACCAGCATGATCGTTGCCTCCGCGCGCGACGTCGATGCCGCGGTCGGCGAGATCCGCCGCTGGGGCCGCTCGCGCTGGGCCGTCGCGGTGATGCCGCTGGTCACCCGCGAGGTGCCGGCCGACCATCCGGCGCTCGAGCCGATCTGGCAGGAATGCGCGGCGCACGACCTGCCGGTCGCGCATCACAGCTTCACCTGGACCCCGCCCTATTTCCCGGGCTGCTTCGACCTCTGGGACAACATCTTCCTCGGCCGCCTCGCTTCGCACCCGTGGGGCGCGATGCGCTTCATCGCCTCGGTGATCGGCGGTGGGTTGATGGATCGTTATCCGACGATGCGCGTCGGCATCCTCGAATGCGGCTTTGGCTGGCTGCCGTTCTGGGGCCGGCGGATGAACGAGCAGTACGAATATGTCGGCAGCACCGCCACGCTGAAGCACCACCCCGAGGATTACCTGAAGAGCGGGCGCTTCTTCTGCAGCATCGAGCGGCACGAGGGCGAGGACATGTTCAACATGGTCACCCAGTTCCTGGGTGACGATGCGCTGATGTACGCTTCCGACTACCCGCACTCGGAATGCCAGTTCCCGAATACGGTGACCAACATCCTCGCCTGGAAGAGCCTCAAGCCCGAGACCCAGAAGAAGCTGCTGTGGGACAACGCCAGCCGGTTCTTCAAGCAGACGTAGCGGGACGCTCGCTCCTCGCCTCGACGGCATGCCCGGAGTTGTTCCGGGCATGACAGGAGGGATTCAGCCGCGGGCCAGCGCGTAGACGTGGAAGCCGTCTGGCGGCGGCGGTTGCGGCACCCAATGCTCGCCGGCGTCGCGGCTGGTCCATACCTCGCCGCCATTGGTGGCGCATGACATCAGGCTCGGCTGGCGCTCGTCGAAGGCGATCTTGAACATGGTGTGCGGCACCGGGCCGCCGACATCCACCTGCTTCCAGCTCTCACCGCCGTCGCGGCTGTGCAGCAGGATGCCGAGATCGCTCTGAAAGCCGGAGCCCGCGGCACACCACATATGCCGCGGGTTGCCCGGCACCTCGCGGATGTCGCGGCAATAGATCTGCCCCTTGGCGTTGAGCGGCTCGAGCGGCACGTGGCTCCAGTGGTCGCCGCTATCGGTGCTCTTGAACATGCCGGCCCGCGCGATGCCGAACACCGTGCCCGGGCGCCAGCGGCTCGCCAGGACCCCGTGCATGTCGACCATATCGTCGTTGATGTATTGGCCGTGGGAGAGGCACTCCCAGTGCTCGCCGCCATCGGTCGAGCGGATCGTGCCGCCGACCTCGATCGCGCCGTAGAGATGATCCGGCTCCGCGGCGCTGGCGTCGAGCATCAGGATGCGCTTTGCCGGGTTGGCGCCCGGC
>DATJOB010000182.1:0-4999 GCA_035507475.1 Allostellaceae bacterium
TTCGCCCCGCCGGTCCGCGACTTCGCCGCCCAGGGTTTCCCGCTCCAGGGCCGCCGGCTCGACTATCTCGACGGACGGCCGGTCGCGGCGCTGGTCTACGCCCGCGACAAGCACGTCATCGACCTCTATGTCTGGCCGCAGGGCGGCGCGGCGCTGGCGGCCGGCGGCAGCGCGGCGCTCAACGGCTACAACGTCGTCCACTGGAGCGCCGACGGGATGAATTTCTGGGCGGTGTCCGATGTCGAGCGGGCGCAGCTCGAGGATTTCGCGCGGCTGTGGCGCGACGCTTCGTGAGAGGATCGCGGGCACGCACCGTTCTTTAACCGGCGGTCGAACATTCTCGGCCGCAGCAACCACTGCGCGGAGCCGATGATGGCCCGTTCCCTTCCCGCCGCCCTGCTTCTCGCCGGCGCCGCCATGCTCGCCGGATGCGCGGCGCCCCCGCCACCGCAGACCGCCGCCACCTGCCCTTGCCCGCCGCCGCCCCTGCCGGTGGCGGTCGCTCCAGCGCCGGTCGCGCTCGTCGTGCCGCCGCCATCGCCAGTAGTGCACGTCGTGCGGCGCCATCGCCCGGTGCACGTCGCGCATGCGATCGTCCACGCCCGGCCGCACCGCGCCTATGTCGTTCGCACCACGACCTACCGCACGGTCTGGTCGCCAAGCTGCGGCGGCGAGCATCCCTGCACGGTCGAGCACGTCAGCGTACCGATCCAGTGAGCCGATGTTGCTGCCGAGCGACCGCCGGTCAGCGGACGTAATTCGATTGCACCTTCAGACCCCAATGCCCGTCCTGCAGGGTCACGATGTAGAGGGCGTCGAAGCGCAAGAGCTACCGGGAGGACCCTGGGCGGGGCGACCCGGCTCGTCCGCATCTGCGCCTAGGACAGCGCGGCCCTGAGCATGCCGTCGAGCACGGCGGCGGCGCGCCGCGTCGCGATGTCGGCGGCGCCGCGGGTGCGGCTCAGCGCGGTGCATACCCGCTCCTGCAGCGCGAACGCCTCCTCGACCTCGCCGACCTGCCACAGGAAGGCCGCGCGGTTGCCGAGCGCCGCCAGCGTATCGCCGTCATCCTCGCCGAAACGGGCGACGAGCGCCGCGATGGTCGCGTCGAGCAGCGCGCCCGCCGCCTCGCCCTCGCCGAGCGCCGCCAGCGTGCCGGCCAGATTGTTGGCGGCGCGCAGCGCGTCGCGCCCGTCGGCGCCGTGCAGCGCGCGCATCCCGGCCAGCACCTCTTCCTGAAGCCGCCGGGCGCCGGCGAGATCGCCGTACTGGCCGATCGTCGTCGCCAGCTTGCCGATCGCTTTCAGCGTGTCGGGATGGCCGTCGCCGAATAGCGCACGGCGCCCGGCGACGACCGCCTCCTCGAGCGGCCGGGCCTCGGCGAGCCGCCCCTCGTCCCACAGCGCCTCGGCGAGGTCGAGCATCGCCGCGAGCGTATCGGCATGAGCGTCGCCGAGCCGGTCGCGGCGCTCGGCCAGCACCGCCCGCAGCCGCGCAACCTCGCTCATGCGAGCGGCACGTCGCCCCACACGACATAGCGCCGGCGCGGGCGGATCTCCTCGCCCTCGGCGGCGGCGCGCCGGTTCTGCGCGAGGATCACGTCGGCGAGCGGATCGCCGCCGACGCCGACCAGCCCGTGCGCCCGGAACAGCGCCTCGATCTCGTGCTGCGGCTTGCCCATCAGGAACGGCAGCCGGTCGATGACCGGCGCGTATTCGTCGCTGCGCCGGGCGCTCGCCGCGCCCTCTACGGTCGCGGCCGCATGGCTGTCGATCACCGCCAGCCGCCCGCCCGGCCGCAGCACGCGGATCCATTCGTCGAGCGCCGCCTCGGGATGCGGCAGCGTCCACAGCACGTGGCGGGTGACGACAAGGTCGAAGCTGGCGGCGGCGAAGCGCAGCTGCTCGGCGTCGCCCTCCTCGAAGGCGAGCGCGGCGCCGGCGGCCGCCGCCTTGTCGCGCGCCAGCGCCAGCATCTTGGGCACGAAGTCGATGCCGGTGACGCGATGCCCGCGCGCCGCCAGCTCGAGCGACAGGAAGCCGGTGCCGCAGCCGACATCGAGCGCCTGCATCGCCGCGCGCCCGCCGGCGGCGAGCGCGAACACCCGGTCCCACGCGGCGCGCTCCTCTTCGGTACGGATGCTGTGGCCGAAATCCGCGTCGAAATTGGCGGCGCGGCGCTCCCAATGGGCGGCGACCTGGCGCTTGACGATGTCGCTCTCGGGCATCGCCCCCTCCTATTTGAGCCCGACCACCTCGGCCAGCGCCTCGAGCTGCTCGGGATAGCGCGAGACCGGGTTGAGCATGATGTGGTTGGCGCCCATCGCCGCAATCTCTTCGAGCCGCTCGCGCACCTGTTCGGGGGTGCCGTGGATGCCCGAGCCGTCGGTGCCGGGCGGATCGAGATAGACACCGGAGAACCAGCGGTCGAGCTCGCGCCGCGCCACCGCCGGGTTGTCGTCGACGGCGATGAAGATGCGCTTCGAGATCGGGAAATTCGCCGGGTCGCGGCCGCGCGCCGCCAGCGCCTCCTTGAGGATCGGCACCGATTCCTTGAACTGCGCGATGCGCGAGCCGCCCGAGCCCATCCAGCCGTCGGCGAGCTCGGCGGTGCGGCGCACCGCGTTGGGGTGGCCGACCCCCATCCACAGCGGCAGATGCGGCTTCTGCACCGGCTTCGGCTGCATCATCTCGTCGTCGATCTTGTAGAAGCGGCCGTGGAAGGTGGTCCGCTCCTGCGTCCACAGCGCCTTGATCAGCGCGACCTCCTCGCGGAACCGCGCGACCTTGCCCTCTTCCGGCACCTCGAACTGGCGGTAGTGGTGCTCGCGGCCGAGCCCGACCCCGAGGATCGCGCGGCCGCCGCTGACGTAGTCGAGCGTCGCCCATTGATGCGCCACCATCAGCGGGCTGTGGATCGCCAGCACCACGACCGAGGCGCCGACGCGGATCGTCGAGGTCACCGTCGCGGCATAGGTGAGCAGCGAGATCGGGTCGAAGGACGACACCTCGGCGAGCGTGTTCTCGGTGACCCAGAGGTCGCGGAAGCCGAGCGCCTCGGCGCGTTGCGCGACATGGCGGACGGTCGCCATGTCGATTACGTCGGGCGAGCGGTGCGGCAGCGACATGCCGAACGCGATCTTGTCCTTGAGGGCCATCGGCGGGGCTCGTGCGGCAGGGAGGCGGGTCGCGGCTAGATTGGCCCGCGCTCCCGTCGCAGCGCAAGCCGCGCGCGAGCCCGCTCGCTCAAGGGCAGCCGCCCCAGGTCGTCGTCGTCGGCACCCCGCCCTGCGGATTGGCCGGACCGCATTCGGGGGTCGCCGCGACCGGGCGCCGGGCGGTGCCGGTGACGTCGGCCGGCGCCGGCGGCGGCATCGTGTTGGGGCCGTAGGTGAGGATCGGTCCGGTGCCGACCGCCGAATTATACGGCGAGGGCGGCGGCGGGATCGGCTGGGCGTCGGCGACGCCCGCGAGGCCGACGCTGGCGGCGAAGGCCGCGGCGGCAACAAGAAAGCGCGTCATGGGAGGCTCCGTTGCACGGCGATGACTTGCCGGAACAACGAGCCGCGCCGCGGCGGCGTTCCGCGCAGGCCGCGCGTCAGGCGAGCCAGGACGACGCGGCCGGGCCGCGGGGACGCGGCGTCGGCTCGGCCTGGCGCCGCGCATCGGCGAGCAGGTCGCGGAACGGCGCCGGGTTGGGCGCGGCCGGCGGCGTGGCGCGGGGCGCGGCTTCGGGCGCCGGTGGCGGCGCGATCGTTCCCGGGCTCTCGCCGTCGAGGCGGCGCGCATAGGCGGCGCGCAACCCGGTGAGCTCGTCCTCCGCGGCGATGGCGCGCTCTTCGGCGGCGGCGAGCGCGGCCTCCAGCGCGGCGATCCGCTCCCCGGTCGACGCCTCGCGTTCGGCGGCGGCGGTCCCGGCCGCCTCGGCGAAGCCGAGCCGGCGGCGCAGCATGCGGTTGTCGCGCTCCAGGCGATCGAGCGCCGCCTGCCAACGCGCCGCCTCGGCGCCGGAATCGGCGGCGAATTCCTCGGCGATGCGGTGCAGCGGCACGCCGTCCGCCATGCGGCGGAACCCGGCGATCGCGGCCAGCGCCTCGTCGGCCCCGGTATTGGGATGCAGCGCGACCTCGAGGCAGCGCAGCGCCGTCTCCCATCGCTTGCGTTCCATCGCCGCCGTGCCCTCTGCCGGCCTCTTCAGCCGGCGGACGATGGACGCCGATGGTTAACGAGTGCTGAACGAGCGCGGCTTCGAGATGGTAGCGGGGGGCGGATTTGAACCGCCGACCTTCGGCTTATGAGTCCGCTGCTCTGACCAACTGAGCTACCCCGCCGCCCGATGCCGCACGGCGGAGCCGCATATAGGAGATGGGCCGCAGCCGGTCAAGCCGTGGGCCGGTCGAGCCGTGGGCCGGTCACGCGGTGGGCCGGATCCAGCCGCCGCCGAGCAGGCGGTCGCCGCCGTAGAGCACCGCCGCCTGGCCCGGCGCCACCGCGCCGGCCGGCGCGTCGAGCACCAGCTCGGCCTCGCCGCCCGCGACGGCGGCATGCAGCGTCGCCGGCACCGGCGGCTGCGCCGAACGCAGCCTGGCGGCGACCCGGACCCCCTCCGCGGGCGCGGCACCATCGCCCAGCCAGTTGAACTCGGCGAGCCGCGCGCGGGTCTCGGCGAGCGCCTCGCGCGGACCCACGACGACGCGCCGCGTCGCCGGCTCGATCCGCAGCACGTAACAGGGCTCGGGCGACGCGACGCCTAGCCCCCGGCGCTGGCCGACCGTGAAATGCGCGATGCCGCGGTGGCGGCCGAGCACGGTGCCGGCGCGGTCGACGATCTCGCCCGGCTCGCCCGCCTCGGGCCGCAGCCGGGTGACGATGTCGGCGTAGGAGCCCTGCGGCACGAAGCAGATGTCCTGGCTGTCCGGCTTGTCCGCGACCGGCAGGTCGAGCCGGCGGGCGAGCGCGCGGGTCTGCGCCTTTTGCAGCCCGCCGAGCGGGAAGCGCAG
>DATJOB010000183.1:0-9326 GCA_035507475.1 Allostellaceae bacterium
CCGATGCGCTGCAGCGCGCCGCGGCGGAGCTCGCCGCCGCCGAGATCGGCCTGCAGCAGATGACCGAGGCCTGCGTCACCGCCGAGACGCGGCGCGCCGGACTGCAGCGGCGCTGCGCCGAACTGCGCGAGCGCCGCGAGCGCCTGCTCCGGCGCCGTGACGAGGGGAGCGCGCAGCGCGCCCGGCTCGCCGAGGCAGCGGTGCTGCCGGCGGCGCTCGCCGAGGCGGCCGCACGGGTGAGCGCGGCGGTGGCGGCGAGCGAGGCCGGGCAAGCGGCATCCGCCGTGGCGGCCGCGCGGCTCACCGCCGCGCGCGCCGCCGAGAACGCGGCGCTCGAGACGGCGCGCGAGGCCGAGCGCCGGCTGGGGCGCCTCAAGGCCGAGGCGGAGGCGCTCGGCAGCGTGCTCGCCGCGGCGTCGACGGCCGATGATGGCGAGGCGACGGCATTGCTGGCCCGGCTCGCGGTGCCGCCCGGGCTCGAAGCGGCGATCGCGGCACTGTTCGACGACGAGCTGGCAAGCCCGCTGCTCGACGGGCCGGGCGAGGCCGCGCGCGGCTGGCTCGTGCTGCCGCCGCTCGCCGCGCCGCCCGAGCTTCCCGAGGGTGCCGCGCCGCTCGCCGCTTCGGTCGACGCGCCGCCGGCGCTCGCCCGCCGGCTGACGCAGACCGGTCTCGTCGCCGATGCTGCGACCGGGTGGGCGCTGCAGCCGCGTCTCGCCGCCGGGCAGCGCCTCGTCGACCGTGCTGGCGGGTTGTGGCGCTGGGACGGGTTCGTCCGGCTGTCGCCCGCGGGCGGCGCGGCGGAGTTGCTGCGCCAGCGCAACCGGCTGGCGGCGCTCGCCGCCGATATCGGGCCGGCCGAGCAGTCGGCGCTTGCCGGCGACGCCGCGCTCGCCGCGGCGCGCGCGGCTGCCGGCGCCGCCGCGCTCGCCGAGCGCGAGGCTGCGGCGGCGCTGCGGCGGGCCGAAGAGGAACTCGCCCGGCAGCGCGCCGCCGAGGCCGAGCTCGCGCGCCGTGCGCTCGATGGCGAGACGCGGCTGGCCGCGTTGGCCGACGCCGCCGAGAAGCTCGCCGCCGACCTCGCCGAAATCGAGGCGCAAGCGGTCGAGGCCGAGCGCGGCCTGGCGCTGAGCCCCGACCCCGCGCTGGCGCGCGCCGGGCTCGAGGGGGCGCGTGGCCAGGCGGCGGCGGCGCGCCGTCACGAGAGCGAGGCGCAGGCGGCGACGGCCCGCCTCGCCCAGGAGGGCGAATCGCGGCGGCGGCGGCTCGCCGCGATCGACGGCGAGGCCGAGTCGTGGCGCGAGCGCCGGTCGCGCGCACACGCCCAGCGCGACGTGCTGAACGGGCGTCAGGCGACGCTGGCGGCGGAGCTCGCGACGCTGGCGGCGCGGCCGGCGGCGATCGCCGACGAGAAGCGGGCGCTGGCCGAGCAGCGCGAGGCGGGCATGGCGGCGCACCGCGCGGCGGCCGACGCGCTGGCCCTCGGCGAGAGCCGGATGCGCAACGCGAGCGAGGCGGCGCGGCGCGCCGAACAGGCGCTCGCCGCGGCGCGCGAGCAGCGGGCGCGGGCCGAGGTTCGCCGCGATGCGGCCGCGGCCGCGCTGGTCCAGCTGCGCGAGGACATCCGCGAGCGGTTGGCGCTGCTCCCCGAAGCGCTCGCCGAGCTGACCGCGGGCGAGGACGAGGGGTCCGCCGATCCGGCCCGGCTCGAGGCGGGGCTCGAGCGGCTGTCGCGCGAGCGCGAGGCGATGGGGCCGGTCAACCTGGTGGCCGAGCGCGAGGCCGAGGAGGTCGAGACGCGGCTCGCCGAACTGCAGCGCGAACGCGGCGAGCTGACCGAAGCCATCCTGCGGCTGCGGCGCGGCATCGCCGCGCTCGACCACGAGGGGCGCAAGCGGCTGCAGGCCGCGTTCGACAAGCTCAACGAGCACTTCGCGCAGCTCTTCCAGCGGCTGTTCGGCGGCGGCCGCGCGCAGCTCGCCCTGACCGATGCCGACGACCCGTTGGAGGCCGGGCTCGAGATCATGGCGAGCCCGCCCGGCAAGCGGCTGCAGCATCTGTCGCTGCTGTCCGGCGGCGAGCAGGCGCTGACCGCGATCGCGCTGATCTTCGCGGCGTTCCTGACCAACCCGGCGCCGATCTGCGTGCTCGACGAGGTCGACGCGCCGCTCGACGACGCCAATGTCGAGCGCTTTTGCCGGCTCATCGCCGAGACTGCCGATACCACCGGAACGAAATTCCTGCTCATCACGCACCACCGGATTACGATGGCGCATATGGACCGGCTTTTCGGCGTGACGATGACCGAGCGCGGCGTGTCGCAGCTGGTTTCGGTCGATCTCGCCCGCGCCGCCGAGCTGCGGCAGACCGCATAGCTGTCGGCCGCCCGGGAACGAACGATCTATGTCATTGAAATGATGCGCGATCCGGCTGTTCGCCGGGGGCGCCGCTCGCCTTGACAGGGCAGAACGGCCTCTCTATCGTGCGCGCCGCTTCGACCGGCGCCAGGCACCGTGGTGATCGGGCCGATGAGCCGCTGGCCGGGCCGCAGAGCGAATGAGCGAAGACCGGCCGCCCGACTCACTGGCCCGACTTGGCGAACGGCTCGACAGGGCGCGGGCGCGGGATCGCGCGGAGCATGGTGCCGGCGGCGGGGATGGTGCCGGACAGCAGGCTCTCGGAATCGGCTTCCGCATCGGTATCGAATTCATCGTCGCGATCGGCGTCGCGACGGGGTTGGGTTGGGCGATCGACCGGACGTTCGGCACGCGGCCGTTCGCGATGATCGTGCTATTCTTTCTCGGGGTCGCGGCGGGCATGCTGACCGTCTACCGCGCGATCACGGGGCAGGGCGGGGCGGTGGGCTTCCGGCCGCCGCGCGGGGAATCGGAGAGGAAGGACTGAGGTGGCGCTGGAGCTGCACCCGCTCGAGCAGTTCAAGATCGAACCGCTGATCCCGATCCATGTCGGCGGGCTCGATCTGTCGTACACGAATTCGGCGCTTTTCATGACGATCGCGGTGCTGCTGATCACCGCGCTGCTGGTGCTCGGCACCCGCAAGCATGCGCTCGTGCCCGGGCGCTGGCAGTCGATGGCGGAGGTCAGCTACGAGTTCGTCGCCGACATGGTCGACACCAATGCGGGGCACGGCGCGGAGCCGTATTTCCCGTTCATCTTCACGCTGTTCATGTTCGTGCTTTTCGCGAACTTTCTGGGTCTAATCCCTTATAGTTACACTGTCACCAGCCAGATCGTCGTCACCTTCGCGCTCGCCGCTGCGGTGTTCGTCGGCGTGACGATCGTCGGTTTCGCCAAGCACGGGCTGCATTTCTTCCGCTTCTTCGTACCCGAAGGCGTGCCGCTGATCCTCCTTTTGCTGCTTGTGCCGATCGAGCTGCTCTCCTACTTCATCCGCCCGTTCACGCTGTCGATCCGGCTCTTCGCCAACATGCTCGCCGGGCATACGATGCTGGCGATCTTCGGCGGTTTCGCGGCGAGCGTCGGGTTCGCGGCGATCTTCCCGGTGCTGCTCGACGTCGCGATCTACGCGCTCGAGGTTTTGGTCGCCGCGCTGCAGGCCTATGTCTTCGCGATCCTCACCGCACTTTACCTGCGCGACGCGCTGCATATGCACTGAGCGCTTCATCCAACCCGAACCTTTAGGGGAACTTCCGAGATGGATCTTGCTTCCGCGAAAATGATCGGTGCCGGTCTCGCCTGCATCGCGCTCGTCGGCGCCGGCGTCGGCATCGGCAACGTGTTCTCGTCGCTGATCAGCGCAGTCGCGCGCAACCCGGCGGCGCAGGCCCAGGTGCAGCCCTTCGCGTTTCTCGGCTTTGCGCTGGCCGAGGCGACCGGGCTTTTCGGGCTGGCCATCGCCTTCCTGATCCTCTTCGTGTTCTAGCGCCGGAGCCGGCGCGATGCCGCAGCTCGACTACCACACCTTCGTGCCGCAGCTGATCTGGCTGGCGATCACCTTCGTCGTGCTCTACCTGCTGATGTCGTGGCTCGGGCTGCCGCGGGTGCGGGGCGTGATCGCGGCGCGCCGGCGGCGGCTCGACGACGATCTCGGGCGGGCGTCGGCGCTCAAGGACGAGGCCGCGGCGGCGCTGGCCGCCTACGAAAAGACCCTCGCCGAGGCGCGCGCCGCGGCGCAGGACACGCTGCGCCAGACCGGCGAGAGGCTCGCCGCCGAGGCCGCCGAGCGGCAGCGCGCGCTGGCGGCGACGCTGGCCGAGCAGATCGCCGCGGCCGAGGCGCGGATCGCCGCCGGCAAGGAGCAGGCGCTCGGCGACATCCGCGGCATCGCCGCCGATGTCGGCAGCGCCGTGGTCGAAAAGCTCACCGGCACCGCGCCGAAAGCGGAGGCGATGGCGGGCGCGGTCGGGCGCGCGCTGAACGGCCGCGGCCAGGCGGCTGACGGGCGGGCCGGCTGATGGAGTTCATCCACGACGCCGAATTCTGGGTGCTGGTCGCCGCGCTGGTGTTCGTCGCTGCGGTCGGCCGCAAGGTGTTCGGCGCGGTGGCCGCCGGGCTCGACGCGCGCGCCACCCGGATTCGCGGCGAGCTCGACGAGGCGCGCCGGCTGCGCGACGAGGCCGAACGGCTGCTCGCCGAATACCGCAGCAAGCAGCAGCAGGGCGCGGCCGACGCCGAGGCGATCGTCGCCCATGCGCGGCAGGAGGCGGAGCGCATCGCGGCGCAGGCCGCGCACGATCTCGAGCAGAGCCTCGAGCGCCGCCAGCGGATGGCCGAGGAACGCATCGCGCAGGCCGAGGCGCGCGCGCTCGCCGAGGTGCGGGCGGTCGCGATCGAGGTCGCGATCGCCGCGGCGCGCGACGTGATCGCCGGCGCGATCGACCAGAGGCGCGGTGCGGCGCTGATCGACGAGGCGATCGTCGCGCTGCCGCAGCGGCTGGGCTGAGCCCGGCCGCCACCCAGCCAAATTACCGCAGGTACCAGGGTCGCCGCGGGCTTTTCTCGCTCTGGACGAGAGGCTATGAATCACACGCGGCTCCCAATCAGGCGGCCGCCGATCATCAGCCGCCGGTTGCCGCGTGCCGCCCTTGTCCAGTCGAGTTCCACGCATCTTGCTCGCGGGCGCCGTCGCCGCGTTGCTCGGCGCGCTGGTTGATGCGCCCGCCGCGGCGCGGGCGGCGACCGCGGTGGTGCTCAACTCGGACGACGATTCGCTGAGCGTCATCGACGGCAACTACCACGAGACCTCGCGCGTCCATATCGGCCGCGGCCCGCACCACCTGATCATGACGCCCGACGAGCGTACGCTCGTCATCGCGATGTCCGGCAGCAACGAGCTGGTGCTGATCGACCGCGCGAGCGGGGTCGAGAAGCAGCGGATCACCGCCAGCGATCCCTATCAGATCGGCTTCAGCCCGGACGGCAAGTGGCTGGTCGCGGCGTCGATCCGCCTCGACCGGATCGACATCTACGACGCGGCGACCTACCAGCTCGTCCACCGGCTCCCGGCGGCGACGATGCCGAGCCATATCGCGTTCTCGCGCGACGGCGACACCGTCTTCGTCACGCTCCAGGGGACGAGCAGCCTGATCGCGATCGATCTTGCCTCGGGCAAGGTGCTGTGGACCGTGCCGGTCGGGCCGCAGCCGGCCGGGATCGTCACCCGCCCCGGCGGCACGCTGCTCGTCGCCGTCATGGGCTCCGACTACATCGCCGAGGTCGACCCGAAGAGCGGCGCGGTGCTGCGCCGCGTCGTCACCGGCAACGGCGCGCATAATTTTCTCGCCGCGCCCGACGGCAAGACGCTCTACGTCTCCAACCGCGTCGCCGCGACGATCTCGGTGGTCGACGCCGACACGCTCGCGCTCAAGGCCACGCTGCAGGCGCCCGGCGGCCCCGACGACATGGCACTCTCGCCCGACGGCCAGGAGCTGTGGGTGACCGGGCGCTGGCATGCCTGGGTCGATGTGATCGAGCTCGCCTCGGGGGCGCTGAAGGCGACGGTGCCGGTCGGCCGCTCGCCGCACGGCATTTTCGTCTATTGAGACGCCGCCGATGATCGAGACGGTGCAGCGCTGGATCGAGCAAGCCCAGGGCACCATCTTCGAGCAGCTGCTGCAGCCGGCGCTGTTCCACCTCGGGCTGATGGATTGGTCGGAGGATGTCTTCGACGGCGTAGAGTTCGCGCTCTATGGCGCGCTCGCGGTGGCGCTCGCCTACGTCTTCTGCCGACCGCTCGAATGGTGGCGGCCGGTCGAGCGCTGGAGCGAGCGGCGCGCGGTGCGCACCGACATCGTCTATACGTTGATCCACCGCATCGGCATCGTCCCGGCGATCCTGTTCCTCGCGCTCGCGCCGATCGGCGTGGCGATCGATTCCTACTTCCGCTTTCGCGGCTACATCCCCCCGGAGATCGAGCAGCTGGCGACGCCGCTCTCCAGCCACCCGTTCGCCACCTTTCTCGTCTACATGGCGGTGCTCGACCTCGGCGAATATTGGCGGCACCGGCTGCAGCACCGGCTCGGCTGGTGGTGGGCGCTGCACAGCCTGCACCACGACCAGCGCCAGATGACGCTGTGGAGCGACGACCGCAACCACATCCTCGACGATGTGCTGGCGATGGCGTGGAGCGGCACGCTGGCAATGCTGATCGGCGTGCCGCCGGGCGAATACCCGCTGGTGCTGATCGGCTTCCGGCTGGTCGAAAGCCTGGCGCATACCAATGTGCGGCTGGGTTTCGGCCGGCTCGGCGGGATGCTGCTGGTCGGTCCGCAATATCACCGCATCCACCATGCGATCGAGCACGCGACGCCGCCGTTCGACCGCGCCCGGGGCTGCAATTTCGCGTCGATCCTGCCGCTCTGGGACATGCTGTTCGGCACCTGGCGTCCGGCGCCCGGCCATCCGGCGCCCGGCTATCCGGCTACCGGCTATCCCGCCACTGGGGTCGCGGCGCTGGCCGGGGCGGCGGTGCGCTGCGGCTATCTGCGCCATCAATGGGAGGGGCTGCGCCGCCTCGCCGCCGCGCTCGGCCGCGTCGTCGACCGGCGGCGGCCGGGCTTCGTCGCCGCCTTTCCGGCGCAGCAGGGCTAGGGCGCGATCCCTTAACGAAAATGGATGGCGCTCTAACCCGGCGCGGCCTGGAACCGGCCCTTCCAGGCGCCGCCGCGCCGCCGCCAGAACTGCACCGCCGAGCCGAGCGTCGCCGCCATGTAGAAGGCGGCGATCGCCGGCAGCAGCAAGGCCACCGCCGGCGGGCAGCGGTAGAGGCGCAGGATCGGCAGGAAGGCCCCGGCCATCGCCAGCCAAGCGAGGCCGCCGAGCAGCATCGCCGGCGGCCTTCCCGAGGCGAGCACGAGAAGCGGCGGCGCGAGGTAGATGAGCGCCATCATCAAGAGCATCGCCGCCAGCAGCGCCGGCGAATAGCGCAGCTGGGCAAAGGCGCAGCGCGCGATCATGTCCCACAGCGGCCGCCAGGAGCCATAGGGGCGCACGCTGCGCGTCGCCTCCGCGAGGCCGAGCCAGACGCGCCCCACTGCCTTGACCCGGCGGGCGAGCGCGCAGTCGTCGATGATCTCGCCGCGGATGCTCTCGACCCCGCCGACCCGCGCAAAGGTCGCGCTGCGCAGCAGCATGCAGCCGCCCGCCGCGGCCGCGATGCGGTGCGCCGAATCGGCGACCCAGCGCGGCGGGTAGAGCTTGAAGAAGAAGAACACGAAGGCCGGGACCAGCAGCCGCTCCCAGAAGCCGTGGCAATGCAGCCGCACCATCAGCGAGACGAGGTCGTAGCCGCCGCTTTCGGCGCGCGCGACGAGGCAGCGCAAATTGTCCGCGGCGTGGACGATGTCGGCATCGGTCAGCAGCAGGTAGTCCGGGCGCAGCTCCGCGGCGAGCGCAGTTCCCTGGCGCATCGCCCAGAGTTTTCCGGTCCAGCCGCGCGGCATCGGCGGGGCGGCGATGACCTTGACCCGATCGCCGGCGCCGGCGGCGGTCGCCGCCGCCCGAGCGATCGCGGCGGTGCCGTCGCTGCTGTGGTCGTCGACGACGACGATGTCGAGCCGACCCTGGTAATCCTGTGCCAGGAGCGAGCCGACCGCGGCGCCGATCACGTCGGCCTCGTCGCGCGCCGGAATGACCGCGACGATCGCGCGCGGCGGCGCCGCCGCAGCGCCGCGATCGGCCGGCTCGACCCGCCAGAACGCGCCGCGGAACGCGATCAGATAAAACCATAAGGCGGCGGCGATTGCGCCCGCGCCGATCAGAGCGAGTTCCACCCTGTCCTCTTGAACGTGCTTTATGCGCCCGGCGAGACCTCCGCGCGGTCGGATGGTGGTTTAATGTAAATGCAATGTAACAGCAACTCCCAACATGCGTGCCGCGCGCGACGGGCCGGCTAGCGACCCACGAAGCCGCGGAAGGCGGCGAGAAACGCCTCCTTCTGTTCGTCGAACGGCGCATGCCCGGCATTGTCGAGGATGACGAGGCGTGCGCCGGGAATGAGCCGCCGGTACGCCTCGCCGAAGGCTGGCGGGACCAGCCCGTCGCGGTCGCCCCAGACGAGGAGGGTCGGCACCGCGATGCGGTGCAGCCAGTTGGCCAGGCCAGGGTTGTTGAAGCGCGGCCGGTAGGCGATCCGGGTGACGGTCGCGCGGTTCTTGGCGACGAGCGCCATGTCGGCCTTCGCCAGGTCGGCGAGTCGCCGGCGCGCGCGCTCGGGATCGGCATAGAACCGCCGCAGATTCTCCTCGACCGGCATGCGGAAATTGTCGTCGATCGGTTCGCCGTCGGCGAGGATGCCGACCGCGCCGACCAGGGTCAGGCCGGCGAGCCGGCTCTGGTTGCGCACCGCCAGCTCGGCGGCGATCCAGCCGCCGAGCGAGGTGCCGATCAGCTGCACCCGGTCGAGCCCGAGCGCCTCGAGGAAATCGAGGTAGAAATAGGCGAGGTCGCCGACCCCGTCGAGCCAGGGCGGGTCGTCCGAGCGCCCGAACCCGGGATGCTCGGGTGCAAAGACCGCAAAATCCTCGGCCAGCGCATCGAGAAAACCCATCCAGCCGGTATGGCCGCCGGCGCCGTGCAAAAAGACCAGCGGCGGCGCTCCCTGCCTGCCGCCACGCAGCAGACGGATTTGCGTACCGGTGACGGTGATCATCTCCTCGGTGTGGGGCATGGGTTCCTCGATCTGATGCGCCGTCGCGTCCTTCGAGACGCGCTCTATGAGCGCTCCTCAGGATGACGGCTTTGTCTAATGCCACCCACCAACCACGTCATCCTGAGGAGCGCCGCCAGGCGCGTCTCGAAGGACGCAATGTCGTTGGTGCGAGGTTACGAGGCCGGCGTCCGACCGA